>CAZQUP010000018.1:24702-44177 GCA_964596545.1 uncultured Desulfatibacillum sp.
ATCGAGCGCTCGACCCAAAGAAGAGGCGAAGTCGGCAAGCGGCGGAACCTTGGTCGGCTCCAGGATCGTCACTTGCGCCCGCGGGGGGATGGCGATCGCGATTTTTCCTGACCCGTATTTCAGCTGAATTTCCACGGCTTCGCCCCCTGGTTTCTTTTGGCAGTGCAAAACGTAAGCCAGCGGTCCATTTTTTTAACAATATGATTTTTATAACTTTTAATGAAGATTGAATCTCCTCGGCTTCAAGCAGTGCCGAAAAATGGTCGAGGTGCCGAAAAAGATTGATCTTTCGGCATCCGAAAGGTAGGTAAACACTTTAAATTCGATCCATGGAGGCTTGGCGATGCGTTGGAGCGCCGAGACACGCTACAAGATTCTGCTCGAGATCAACAACGCCGTCATCACCCGCACCAACCGCGAAGATCTTTTCCAAGCCCTCGCTGCGGAATTGCGTCGGCACGTGCGCTACGACCGATTGGCGATCAATCTTTACGATGCCCGCACGCAGTCAATCAGTTACTTCGCCGCCGCCGACGGCATCCAGCCCGGAGGAGTTCTGATGCGGCCCAGCCGGCCGCTGGCCGACGGGGCGATCGCGCGTATGGTCGTGCAATCCCGGCAGCCGACGGTCATCGACGACCTGCGGCGCTACCGCGATCTCTCCTCGATCGGCGCTATGGTGAACGCCGGCCTCACGGCGACGATGGCCTTTCCGATGCTCGTGCGCAACCGCATCCTGGGTTCCATTCATTTCTCCTTCCGCCAGGCCCCCGAGGACATCACCGAGCTCACCGAATTTCTCTCCGAGGTCAGCCGGCAGGTGGCGATCGCCGTCGACAACATGCTCTCCTACACCGAACTCGAGCGCTTAAACCGCAGCCTCGAGCGGGAGAAGGAGTATCTGCTGCAGAACACCGAAGACTATTCCCAGGAGGAGTTTTTCCACGCCTCGGCCGCGATGGAGGCGATCCTGCAGACGATCCGCCAGGCGGCGGACACCGATGCGACGGTTTTGATCACCGGCGAGACCGGGACGGGAAAGGACTACCTTGCCCGTTGTATCCACAACTTGAGCTCTCGCCGCCATCATCTCTTCGTCAAGACCAACTGCCCCGCACTTGCCTCCTCGATCTTCGAAAGCGAACTCTTCGGGCACGCCAAGGGGGCCTTCACCGGCGCCCACGAACGGCGCCTGGGTCGTTTCGAGCTCGCCCACGGAGGGACGATCTTTCTCGACGAGATCGCCGAATTGCCGATCGGCTTGCAGGCGAAGCTCCTCCACATTCTCCAGGACGGCCAGTTCGAGCGTGTCGGGGAAAGCCGTCCCATCCAAATCGACTGCCGGGTCATCGCCGCGACCAACAAGGACCTGCGCCAATGCGTCCGCGCCGGAAGCTTCCGGGAAGACCTCTACTACCGCCTGAACATCGTCTCCATCCACGTTCCTCCCCTGCGCGAGCGCCGGGAGGACATCGTGCTCCTGATGAAAGAGCTGACCCGGATCCAGTCCCAGCGGATGAACCGGCCGGAGCCCGTCTACACCCCGCGGGCGATGGAGCGGCTGCTCCGCTACAGCTGGCCGGGGAACGTGCGCGAACTCAAGAACTTGGTCAAACGCCTGGTGATTCTGCGGGCCGGGGATCGCATCACCGCCGAAGAGATCGAGCAGCTGCTCGAGGCCTCGCAACCCGGTCAGCGCCGGCCCCCGGAGGATCCCGTCGTCCGCCTGCGTGATGCCGAGCGCGAGCACATCCTGCGCGCGCTCGCCCGCACGCGCGGTGTCCTGGGCGGCGAACAGGGAGCCGCCCGGCTGCTTGGGGTTCCCCGCTCAACCCTGCAGTACCGCATCCGCAAGCTGAAGATCTCGCCGGAGGACTACCTGGGCAAAACCTTCTTCTGAAGCCGCCCGCCCCGAGCGGCTCCCTCAAGCGTCGCTTTCTTCGAGTTCGATGTTTTTGCTTTTGGCCTTGCGGAGCAAAAGAATCCCGCTCACGATGGAGAGCGCCGTGAGCGCCATGAAGGCGGCCGAGATCGGGCGGGTGAAGAAGATCCCGAGCGAGCCCCGCGACATGGTGATCGACTGCATGAAGGAGGTTTCCATCATGCTGGCCAGCACCACGGCCAGCACCATGGGGGCGACGGGGAACTCGAGCTTGCGCATGAGGTAGCCCACGACGCCGAAGAGCAGGGCCATCCAAAGATCGAAGAAGGAGTAGCGCAGGCTGTAAGCGCCGATCAACGTAAAGACCGTGATCATCGAGCCCAATACGGGAAACGGGACCAGCGCCATGCGCGCCCACAGGCCGACGAGCGGAAGGTTGAGGATCAAAAGAATCACGTTGCCGATGTACATGCTGGCGATAATCGTCCAGAGCAGCTGGGGCTGCTCTTGCATGAGGCGCGGTCCGGGTTGGAGTCCGAACATGATGAATCCGCCGAGGAGGACGGCCAGCGCCGGACCCGAAGGGATGCCGAAGGCGAAAAGCGGGACGAATCCGCCGCTGGCGGTCGCGTTGTTCGAGCCCTCCACCGCGGCGACGGCATCCATGGCGCCCTTGCCGAAACGCTCGGGGTGCTTGGAGAAGCGTTTCTCCATGTCGTAGGCCATAAACGACGTCACGGCCGGGCTGCAACCGGGGATCAGGCCGAAGAAGAAGCCGAGAAACCCCGAACGGATCGTTCCCGCCCAGGTTTCCTTGATGTCCTGCCAGGTCGGCAGCCACTCGATTTTCCGGGTCCGCAGCAGCAGGTCGGTTTTGGCCTCGGCGTTGGCGAGGATTTCGCTCACGGCGAAGAGTCCTATGATGATGGGAACGAAATCGATTCCGGCCATGAGCTGGTAGGAGCCGAAAGTAAGGCGGGCGACCCCTGACAAGGGATCGAGCCCGATCATCGCTGTGAGCAATCCCAGCAGCGCGGAAAGCAGCCCCTTGCCGATCGAGCGGCCCGAGAGGCTGACGACCAGGCTGATGCCCAGGAGCGTGAGGGCAAAATACTCGGGCGGACCGAAGGCCAGGGCCGCACGCGAGAGCGCGGGGGCGAAAAAGGTGAGGCCGACCACCCCCAGCGTGCCTGCAACGAAGCTGGCGATAGCGGAGATGCCGAGCGCCGGACCGCCGCGGCCTTGCAAGGTCAACTGATAGCCCTCGATGGCTGTGGGCACCGAGGAAGCCTCGCCCGGAATGTTCACCAGGATGGAGGTCGTCGAGCCCCCGTACATCGCTCCGTAGTAGATCGCCGCCATCATGATGATCGCGGGGGCCGGATCGAGAAGCGTCGTCAGGGGAAGGAGCATGGCAATGGCGGCCGTGGGCCCCAGACCGGGAAGCACGCCGACCAGCGTCCCGGCGATGCAACCGATCAGGGCGAAGAGCAGGTTGTAAGGGCTGATCGCCGCGGCGAAGCCGTTGAGCAGCCAGGACCATGAATCCATCCTTCAATCTCCTGCAGGAGTTTTGCCCTCCTTTACGGAGCGGCGGTCTTAGAACAGGGGAAGAGGTCCGGTCGGCAGGGAGAGCTGCAGCAGCCGGATGAAAACAAAATAAAGGAAGGCGACCACCCCTGCGGCGCATGACCAGGCGAGGAGATGCCCGTAGCGGCCGAAGGTGCGGATGAACCAGGGTACGAACAAAAGCGAGCTCAAGAGAAATCCGATCGTCTGGGAGAGGAGCACATAGCCGCACAATCCCCCCAAGGCGATGAGGAGCAGCCGCCCGCCTTTTCGATCCGGCCAAGCGATGGGTTTTTCGGCCCCGGACTTCGATCGCGTCGCGCGGGCGGCGAGCGCTCCACCGCCCAAGAAGAGCATCGCCCCAAGGATCATCGGAAAGGTGCGGGGGTGGAGCTGACCCCCCGCACCTTCGCTGATCGTGGTCGAGGCGACAACGACCACCAACCCCAGCAGGGCGAGAAAAGCACCCGAGGCGATATCCGCGGAACGCTTGTTGGACAGCACCGGTTACGGCTCCTTTCCGGGTTGATTCATTGCTTGATGTCCTTGACGATATCCCGGTAGATGGCCGTCATTTTCGCGATGTGCGCCTTGCTCTCCGCATGGCCCAGGGCGAGCGGCACGAAACCCTCTTTCTTCATCTGCTCCTGGATTTCCGGGTCGTTGGCGATCTGCAGGAAGGCGGCCTCAAGCTTCTTGAGAACGGCCTCCGGCGTGTTCGGCGGTACGGCGACCCCGCGGTCGATCGCCTCGTTCAAATCGTAGCCCGATTCTTTGAACGTGGGGGCATCGGGGAAGCCGAAGAAGCGCTTTTCGTCCGCCGTCCCGAGAACGCGGATCGTGTCGGCGTGTTTCACGAGATCATCGGAGTTGCCGAAAACGGCGTTGACATGACCTCCCAGAAAGGCCGTCATCTGCGGTGCAGCGCCGGTGAAGGGCACGTAATTGAACTTCGCCCCGGAAAGCTTCTGGAGCCGGAGGGTCGCAATGTGGTGGCCCGAGAAGGTCCCCGACCCGCCGATGCTGATCTCGCCGGGTTTGGCCTTCGCGGCCGCGATCAAACCTTGGAGATCCTTGTAGGGGCTGTCCTTCAGGACGGCCAGTGCGAGAGGCGTGCGTTGAAACAGAGCGATCGGGACGATCTGTTCGGTCTTGTAGCCGGTTTCCTGCTGCATGGGTTGCAGGATGATGTGCGGGATGTTGATGCCGCAAATCAGGTAGCCGTCGGGTTTCGAGCGCACGAGCTCGCTCCACCCCAGAGCGCCTCCGCCGCCGACCTTGTAGTCGACGAGGATTTTCTGGCCGAGAATCTTCTCCAGCAACGGCTGCTGGCGCCGCGCCTCGCGGTCGGACTGCCCGCCGGGGTTGAAGGTGATGAGGTAGGTGATGGGTTTTGAAGGATACTTGTCCTGGGCCGCGGCGTAATCCCCGCACGCCAGCGAGAAAATCACCCCCAGGATGAGAAGGAGAGTCCTCCACCGCTGGATCTGTTTCATGAGCGCCTCCTGAGCTTTCGAAATCTCCGGTGTTGGTCGTGGTGATCCTTGGAGCAGCCGTCATGCAAAAGAATTGCCATCTTCCGGAATCTTGAAATGACAACGAAACGTTAGGCGCGGCGCCGGTATCAGCTATATGGCCTGCCAAAATTTCGGCATAGTGCTGAAATTTGGGCGAGCCGTATCCTCCTTTCATCCCCCTCCTACGGGAGGGAAGATACCGATCCGTTCTCCACCCCGCAGCGGAAGCGAAAGCTCGCTTCTTTTGCCGTTCACGAAGATGAGATGGGCCTTTTCCGCAGGAATTCCCAGGCGTTCGAGGAGCTCGCCCACCGCCGTGCCCTCCGTGATGGGGATCTCTTCCGGGCAATCGGGGACGAGCGACTTCAGACCGGCATACAAATGAAGGCGGATCGAAGCGGGGGCCATTTTTCCTCTTGTAAGACGAGCAGAGGGATGCTCTAACTCGGCGGCGCTTGCCTGGCGAAAACCTACTTCCGGCGTTGCGGCGCGTCAAGGACGGAAAGGAAACCCCCGGCATGTCCATCTTGGCGACCATCGTCCCCATCTTCGCCGTGATCGCGATCGGCATGACGGCGAAGGCCAGGGGCCTGCTTCCCCCGGAGTTTCTCGCGGCCGCAAACCGGCTGGTCTTCTACCTCGCCATCCCGGCCATGGTCTTCTCGGCGATCGCCCGGGCCTCGCTCGAAGTCCATTTCAAACCCCTCGTGGCCGCCGTAACCCTGGGTGCGATGCTCGCCGCTTGCATCCTGGCCTGGATCGCCGCCGCCATCGTGCGCATGGAGCCTCGACGGCGCGGCGCTTTCATCGAGGACTCCTTCCACGGCAACCAGGGCTACATCGGGCTTGCCGTGGCCCTCTATTTTCTGGGACCCGAGGGCCTCGCCCGGGCGAGCATCCTTACCGGGTTCATGATGATCCTGAACAACTCGCTCGGTGTGGTCGTGCTGCAGCTCCATGCCCCGGCCGGAGGCCATGGGGCGGGAGGATTCGAGGCCGCGGCACGCATGGCGAAAAACCCCGTCATCCTTTCCGCCCTGGGCGGTCTTCTCCTCTCCGCCTCGGGGGTGGGACTCCATCCGGTGCTCGACCGCAGCCTGGCGATCCTCTCCGGCATGGCGCTGCCGCTTGCGCTGCTCATCATCGGGGCCTCGCTTTCCTTCGATCTGATGCGCTCGCGGCTTGCGGCGCTCTTCGGCTGCAGCTTGATCAAGCTCGTTCTCATGCCGGGGATCGGACTGGCCGCCTTTCTCGCCCTGGGGATCGCCCCCGAGGACTTTCTTCCGGCGCTGATTCTTTTGGCCACACCGACCGCGACCGTCTCCTACGTGCTTGCCCGGCAGATGCGCGCCGATCATGAGTTCGCGGCAGGGGCGATCACCTTCAGCACCCTGTTTTCCGCGCTCACCTACACGGGCTGGCTGGCCTTCGGGGCCCGGCTCTGAGACCGCGACCGCGCTTGAGCGCAGGGGTCGGCCGGGCTATGCTGGAAGAGAGATGACGCTGCGCACCTAAACCACCGGAGGATCCGCCAGCGTGGAAACCGTGCTCGTCACCGGCGGGGCAGGCTTCATCGGCTCGCATCTGGTTGAGCGGCTCGTCGCCGAGGGGTTTGCCGTGCGGGTGCTCGACGATCTCTCGCGCGGCAGCACCGCGAATCTCGCCGCCGTGCGCGGGCGGGTCGACTTCCAGAAAGGGGACATCCGCGACCGGGCGGCGTTGCGTGCAGCGGTCTCCGGCTGCACCCGGGTCTTTCACCTCGCCGCCGTGGTCTCGGTGCCGCAGACGATTCGGGATCCCGAAGGCTCGGCCGCGGTGAACGAAACCGGCTCCCTGCACGTGCTCGAAGCTGCACGCGAGGCCGGTGTCCGAAGGCTTGTTTTCGCGAGCTCGAGTGCCGTCTACGGAGACGACCCGCGGCTTCCGCTGCGGGAGGATCTTCCGCCGCGGCCGCGTTCCCCTTATGCCGTCCAGAAGCTCGCCGTCGAGCATTACCTCGCGGTCTATGACGAGCTCTTCGGGCTGAGCACGGCAAGCCTTCGGTTTTTCAACGTCTTCGGTCCGCGGCAAGACCCTTCCTCGCCCTACTCGGGGGTGATCTCGATCTTTTTATGTCGGGCGCTTGAAGACCAATCTCCGGTCATTTACGGCGACGGGCGTCAGACGCGCGATTTCGTCTTCGTCGCCGACGTGGTCGAGGCGCTGATCCTTGCCGCCCGCTCCTCCGCGTCCGGAGTCTTCAACGTCGGCACGGGCCGGGAGGTCGAGATTCTCTCCCTGTGGCGGCAGATCGCCGCCCTCACCGGCTGCGAGCGCCTGCCGCATCATGCGCCGCCGCGACCCGGAGACATCCGCCGCTCGGTCGCCGCGGTCGGCGAAGCCTCCTCCCGGCTGGGGTTTTCCGCGCGCGTCGGCTTCGAAGAGGGGCTTGCCCGAACGCTGGCCTGGTATCGGGGGAGCGGGTCCGAGGCCTGATCCCTTTGAAGCGCCGGATGCGGAAAGGAAGAAAACCGCCATGGAAGAACATCGCTTGCTGGTGACGGGGGCGGCGGGGTTCATCGGCTATCACCTTTGCCGTCGCCTGCTGGAGGAAGGGCGGAGCGTGACCGGTCTGGACAACCTCAACCCCTATTACAGCGTGCGGCTCAAAGAGGACCGCCTTGCGCTTCTCGCCGCCCGGCCGAATTTCCGTTTTCACCGGCTCGATCTCGCCGACCGTGCCGGAATGGAGCGGCTGTTCGCCGAGGAGCGCTTCGCGGTCGTCGTCCACCTCGCGGCCCAGGCGGGGGTGCGCTACTCGCTCGAGAACCCGCACGCCTACGTGGAGGCGAACCTCGCCGGCTTTCTAAACGTGCTCGAAGGCTGCCGCCGCAGCGAAGTCCAACACCTGCTCTTCGCCTCTTCGAGTTCGGTCTACGGCGCGAACACGCTCATGCCCTTTTCGGTGCACCACAACGTCGATCACCCGGTGTCGCTCTATGCCGCCAGCAAGAAGGCCAACGAGTTGATGGCCCATGCCTACAGCCACCTCTACGGGCTGCCCTGCACGGGCCTTCGTTTTTTCACCGTCTACGGCCCTTGGGGAAGACCCGACATGGCGCTTTTTCTCTTCACCCAGGCGATCCTCGAGGGCCGCCCGATCCGGGTCTTCAATCATGGGCGCATGCAGCGGGACTTCACCTACATCGATGACATCATCGAAGGGGTGGTGCGGGTGATGGGGCGGCGGCCGGCGCCCAACCCGGCCTGGCGGGGCGACCGTCCCGACCCCGGTTCCTCCTATGCCCCTTACCGCATTTACAACATCGGCAACAACCGGCCGGTCGAACTCGAGCGCTTCATCGCCGTGCTCGAAGAGGTGCTCGGAAAAAAAGCCGTAAAGGAGTATCTTCCGCTGCAGGCGGGCGATGTGCCGGCGACCTACGCCGACGTGGAGGATCTGGCGGCCGATGTGGGTTTTCGGCCCGCGACTCCGCTCGAGACGGGGATCGCGCGCTTCGTCTCCTGGTACCGCTCTTATTACGGCGTGTAACGACCCTCTCCGGAGTTTCCTTCAGCCCAGCATGGAAAGCAGCACGCCCGCGGCCACCGCTGAGCCGATGACACCGGCGACGTTCGGCCCCATCGCGTGCATGAGCAGAAAATTCGACGGGTTGTACTGCTGGCCGACGGTCTGGGAAACCCGGGCGGCCATCGGGACGGCCGAGACCCCGGCCGAGCCGATGAGCGGGTTCACCTTGCCGCCCGAGGTCCGGTACATGATCTTGCCGAAGAGCACCCCGCCCGCGGTGCCCACGGCGAAGGCGAAAACGCCGAGCAGGATGATCCCCAAGGTTCTCGGGTTGAGAAAGAGCGGACCGCTTGCCGTCGCGCCGACCGAGACCCCGAGCAGGATGGTGACGATGTTGATGAGCTCGTTCTGCGCGGTCTTGAGCAGGCGGTTCAGGATCGGCTGCATGGAAACCGCCTCCCGCAGCAGGTTTCCCAGCATGAGCATGCCGACCAGGGGTGCGGCGGCGGGCAGGATGAGGGAGACGACGGCGGTGACGACGATCGGAAAAACGATCCGCTCGGTGCGCGACACCTCGCGCAGCTCCTCCATCACCACCTCCCGTTCCTTCTTTGTGGTGAGCAGCTTCATGATGGGCGGCTGGATGAGCGGGACAAGCGCCATATACGAGTAGGCCGCGACGGCCACAGGGCCGAGAAGATGGGGGGCGAGCCGCGCGGTGAGGTAGATCGCCGTCGGGCCGTCGGCCCCGCCGATGATCCCGATCGAGGCCGCTTCCTGCGGGCTGAAGGAGATGCCGGGAAGGAAATCGAGCAGCAGCGCGCCGATAAAGGTTGTAAAGATGCCGAATTGCGCGGCGGCGCCGAGGAGGAGGCTGCGGGGGTTGGCGATCAGCGGTCCGAAGTCGGTCATCGCGCCCACCCCGAGGAAAATGAGCGGCGGGTAAATCCCCAGCTTGATCCCCTGGTAGAGGTAGTAAATCAGGCCTCCCACCTCCTTCATTTCCTGGACCGCCTGGCCCGTGCGGGGGTCGATCACCGTTTCATAGACCGGCGGCGCCATGAGGCCGGCAAGGGGGAGGTTGCCGAGAAGTACCCCGAAGCCGATCGGCAGGAGCAGAAGCGGCTCGAAGCCTTTTTTGAGGGCGAGATAGATGAGCATGCAGGCGACGCCGATCATGACGGCCTGCTGCCAGGTCATGGCGACAAAGCCCATCGTCTCGAGGAACCTGAGGATCGACTCTCCGATCGACATACGGGCCCTCCTCCAACGGCGTACGATGCAGGCCGGAAAGGGAAATCCCGCCGGGACCCTTTCAGAGCCTGCGAGCCATCATCTGGTCTAGTCGGGCGGCGCGCCCCCAAAACGAGAGATCATCGGGAAGCCGCTTTACGGGCGGCTCAAGGGCCAAGGCCTCGGCTTGGAGATAGGCGGAAACCGCAGCCATCACCGCGGCGACGACGGCGGGTCGCAGAGCTGTCGGGGCGGCCGGCGCCGGCGCGGGCTCCGGGGCCGACTTCGAAGGCGGTCGGGGGGGCGGCAACGGTTTTTCCTCATGCGCCGCCGGCGCCGCAGGCTTTTGTTCCTCCGCGGCCAGGGCGGCCGAAGTGCGCCGGGTTCCGAAGAGCCGTTCGAAAAAACCGAGCAGGCTGGAGAGAAAGATCAGCACGAGAAAGACGATCCCCATGCCGAGGACCGTCATGACCAGACCGATGTCGAGCTTTTCCCAGGTATCCAACGGCGGCTTCCTTCCTCAAACGGGGAGATTGCCGTGCTTCTTCGGCGGGAGCACATCCCGCTTGCCCTGCAGGGCCTCGAAGGCGCGGACGAGGGCCCGGCGTGAGGCGGCGGGCTCGATCACATCGTCGACATAGCCGCGGGCGGCGGCGATGTACGGTGTGGCGAAGCGATCCCGGTACTCGGCGATCTTTTCGCTGCGCGCGGCCTCCGGATCGGCCGCGGCGGCGATCTCGCGGCGGAAAATGATGTTTGCCGCCCCCTCGGGCCCCATCACGGCGATCTCGGCATTCGGCCAGGCGTAGACGATGTCGGCGCCGAGATCCCGGCTGCACATCGCAAGATAGGCGCCGCCGTAAGCCTTACGGAGGATGAGGGTCACCTTGGGGACCGTCGCCTCGGAATAGGCGTACAGCATTTTCGCCCCGTGGCGGATGATGCCGCCGAATTCCTGATGGGTTCCGGGAAGAAATCCCGGGACGTCGACCAGGTTGAGCAGCGGGAGTCCGAAAGCGTCGCAGGTGCGGATGAAGCGCGCCGCCTTGTCGGAGGCGTTGATGTCCAGGCATCCCGCGAGGTGGGCGGGCTGGTTGGCGATGATGCCGATGCTGCGGCCGTTCAAGCGGGCGAAACAGACGATGATGTTGGCGGCGTAGTGCTGGTGGACTTCGAAGAAATCGCCGTGGTCGACCAGCGCGCGGATGACTTTGCGCATGTCATAGGAACGGTTCGCCGAAGCCGGCAGAATCGTGTTCAGTCCCTCGTCGCGCCGCTCGGGGTCGTCGGTAGGCTCAAGACGCGGCGCGGACTCGAGGTTGTTCGAAGGGAGATAGCCGAGCAGCCGCCGGATGTCGGCCAGGCAGCTGCGGTCGTCCCGGGCGAAAAAGTGGGCCACCCCGCTGGTGCGATTGTGGGTCATGGCCCCCCCGAGCTCTTCGGCCGAGACCTCTTCGCCGGTCACGGCCTTGATCACCTGGGGACCGGTGATGAACATCTGGCTCGTGCGGTCGACCATGAAGGTGAAGTCCATGAGCGCCGGGGAATAGACCGCCCCTCCGGCGCTCGGTCCCATGATGGCGGCGATCTGGGGAATCACTCCCGAAGCGCGGGTATTGCGGAAAAAGATCTGACCGTAACCGGAGAGGGCGTCGACGCCCTCCTGAATGCGGGCGCCGCCGGAGTCGTTCAAGCCCACGACCGGGGCCCCGGTCTTGAGAGCGAGATCGAGCACCTTGCAGATCTTCTTGGCGTGCATTTCGCCCAGGGAGCCCCCCATGACGGTGAAATCCTGGGCATAGACATAGACCGTGCGGCCCTCGATCGTGCCGTAGCCGGTCACGACCCCTTCGGCCGGGATCTCGGTCTTTTCCATTCCGAACTCGCTGCAGCGGTGCCGTACAAAGGCGTCGAGCTCGACGAAGCTGTCGGGATCGAGCAAGAGCGCCAGGCGCTCGCGAGCCGTGAGCTTTCCGGAATCGTGTTGTTTCGCTTGGGCCTTCTCGCCGCCGCCGGCGAGGAGCGCACTGCGCCGGGCCATGAGTTCCTGGATCTTCTCTGCGGCCATTCCATCCCCCTCCTGCGGAAGGATTCCTGATTGCGGATCGGTGCGCGGGGAATCCATGAAATAAAATGGAATAAAGAAGATCCGCTTATCATCCTTGACCGGCCCTTTCAACTGGAAATTGCCCGGCCGCACGACTCGGGGAGGCCCCGCTCGTGCTGATTCCTTCCCGGTAAAGGAATCGGCTGCTCCAGCGGCAACCCAAGGAACACTGCCCTTGCTCGCTTTTCAAAACAGGCAGGGATGGGTTTAGAAGAAAAAGCGGCGGGGGGACCTGCGGCCTCCGCGGCAGGACGGGGCGCGCTGAAAAAGAGAGGCGGCTCGATCGGGAAAGCGGGTCTCGCTCCGCGGGAAGAAAGGCGCATCGGCACGAAACGCAAGCGGGACCCGCCGTTGAAAACGGCGGGAAGCGAAAGCGCACGACGACCTCGGCTGGCCGGTCGCAGTCAAGTTCGCTTTGCGTGGAAAGGAAAAGAGCCGCCGCCGGGGCTGAAAAGCCTGGGCCGGGCACGACCTCGGCCCACGTGCGGTTCAGCCCCGACAGTCGAATCATCGTGCGCGATGATGCGCGAGGCTCAGCTCCAGGAGCCGCGTTTTCGTCCGCCGCTCTTTCCTTCCGGAGCGCGGCAGGGTGAAGCAGCG
This sequence comes from uncultured Desulfatibacillum sp., assembly GCA_964596545.1. GTDB lineage: Bacteria > Desulfobacterota > Desulfobacteria > Desulfobacterales > SpSt-501 > SpSt-501. Next base: position 37,122 of record CAZQUP010000018.1, read on the forward strand.
GGCGAAAATTTCAAATACGGCCCTGTCGTGCAACTTCCGCCCTACCTCCATCAGCGCCCATCGGTCCAGCGTAGCTTCCGTCGCCGCCGTGATGCGAGGGTTCTTCTTCATCTCGCCCCTCCTTTCGGGTTTTCGGCTGATTGACAGGTCCCTTTCCGAACGATTATGGGTATCCGATATTAAACAGTCTACGGCCAAAAATCGGCAATTGATGTGCATAAATCGACAGCTCGGCGGTACCTGAAGCGAGTGTGGGAGGAAGGCCGGCCATGAAGGTCAATTGGGATGATCTGCGCTTTTTCATCGTGGTTTCCCGGAGACGGTCGTTCCTTGCCGCCGCCTCCGAGCTCAAGGTCACCCACAGCACGGTTTCCCGGCGCCTGTCGGCCCTGGAGGCGGCTTTGCAGACGCAGCTCTTTTTCCGCACGGAAAAAGGCTGCCGGATCACATCGGCGGGGGAAAAACTGCTCTCTTACGCGGAGCAGCTCGAATCGACCATCGCCGCTCTCGAGGAGGAGGTCTCCGGCAGGGACCGGCAGCTCTCCGGTACCATTCGCATCGGCGCGCCGGACGGGTTCGGCAACTGTTTCCTCGCGCCCCGCCTGGGGAAGTTTCAGCGACTGCACCCGGAGCTGGAGGTCGAGCTGGTGGCCGTGCCCATGTACTACAGCCTCGCCCGGCGCGAGATCGATCTGCTGATCACCATCCGCAAGCCGGCGGGCGGCCAGATCATCGCGAGGAAGCTGCCGAGTTACCGTTTCGGGCTTTTCGCCACGAAAACCTACCTGCGGGGTTATCCTCCGATCCACTGCCGCGAGGATCTTCGCCGGCACCGCATGATCGGCTACATTGAGGATCTTCTCTACGATGAAGAACTGCACTTTTTGGATGAAATCCTGCCCGGGCTGCGTCCCCGTTTTCGCAGTTCCACCATCATCGGCCAGATGAACGCGATCTTGGCCGACAACGGGATCGGCATCCTGCCCTACTTCATGGCGCACAATGAAAGCACACTCGTGAACCTTCTGCCGGAACTGAGCTTCGAGCGCACCTTTTGGATCCAGTTTCACCCGGAATCCCGGCGTATCGCCCGCCTGCGGGCGACGATCGACTTCATCGCCGGTGAAATGGAAGCAAGCCGATCCGTTCTTTCCGGCCTTCCCCCCGGCAAGGTTTGAAAAGCCTGCTGCTTTCTGCCGAACGGTCTGCTTCCTCGAAACATCTCCCGCCCGTCTCCCGAGGAGCGACTTCGGCGGCGATTGCCGGCTGCCAGGCAGACAATATTTTACGAAACACATGAAAAGAGGCGTGAGGGAACCGGCCCGACGACCGTCCGGCGACCTGACCGTATAAGGTGCCAAAGCCAACCCGGCAAAAGGGTCCATGCGGCGGAGCGTTCGCAAGCGGAACCCCTGGATCTCCCGCACGGGAGGTTTCTTGATTTTCGAAGGTTCGTAAATCGGCGATGGGGGGATATCGTGAACGAGAATCTGCGGGTCGTCTATGAGCGAGGGGAGAAGCTGCGGTGCGTGTTCAACGCTATCGTGATTCGCAACCGTTCGTTGGGAGAGAAATACCCCGGCGGGTTGTCGGGGTATCTGCAAAAGCACGGTGGGTGTTGTAACCGGATGATCACCGTAGATAGCTTCATGGGCGGCGACATCGATGAGGTTTTCCTCGATCTGAAGGAACACGGACTCGAGCCTGGAGCGGATTTCGTTTTCGTGGATGCCGGTGGCTTTGCCTTGGCTCAGGCCATGTTCGGTCAGGCGACGCTGCGGCCGAAGCCCGTCGATCTGGGTGTGGACTGGCTCGAGGGTTGGGTTCACCCGCGGGGGGTCTTTGTACGCTACGTGGAAAGGCCGTCGCCGGTGCGGAGATTCCCCGACCCGAGCGGAAAGGGGTGAAAGCCGCTGCGCCGAGGGCGTTCGGGGGAGTGTTCTCCTCCGGTTCCCGACCACACGGGCGCGGAGCATCGGCGCTGATCCCGCGCGCCCCGGCGGGAAATAGGGCAGAACGGAGCCAGGCGAATGCCCTGGGGGTATGAAAAAAAAGACTCAGGTTTCGCCTGAGTCCTTGCAGGCGTGGTGCGCCCGGCTGGACTTGAACCAGCGGCTTTCAGCTCCGGAGGCTGACGCTCTATCCCCTGAGCTACGGGCGCATGCAGGAAGCCGAATTTCGGAAAACATCGGCATCCTATCCGAGCCGCCGAAACGAGTCAAGCATAGGATCGCCTGAAGCGGCCGCAGCCCCTCAGCCGGGCTGGACGCTTGCGCCGTCCTCGAGGGCGGCCTTGGCTTCGCCCACGACATAGAGCGAACCGGCGACGAGCACGACTCCCTCCTCGGAGGCGGAGCGCAGGGCCTGCTCGAGGGCCGCCGCGACCGTCGGCCGCACCTCGACCCGGGAAGTGAAGCGCAAAGCCTCCGCGGCGATTTTCTCCGCCGGCAGCGCGCGGGATGTCGCCGCACGGGTGGCGATCACGCGGGCGGCGAGCGGGGCAAGCCGCCGCAGCATGGCCCGGTAGGGCTTGTCGTCGAGAATGCCCACGACGAGCGTGACCGGGCGGTCGGGAAAGCGCTCCTTCACATGGCGGGCGAGCGCGCGGCTGGCGTCCAGGTTGTGGGCCCCGTCGAGAAGAACGAGCGGCCGTTCGCGCACCACTTCCAGCCTTCCCGGCCAGCGGGTCGCGGCGAGACCTTCGCGGATGCTCCCCTCGGAGATGCGCGGCGCCCGGGGCATGAGAAGCTCGCAGGCGGCGAGCACGAGCGCGGCGTTGGCGAGCTGGTGCTCGCCCGCGAGCGCGGTCCGCAGGTCGTTCAGGCGTTGACGGATCCCGCGATAGGCGAAGACGCCCTCGCCGGTTTTGCGCACGCCGAAATCCCGCCCCGCACGGTAAACGGGCGCCGCGCGCCGCTCCGCGATTTCCTCGAGCACGCGCAGGGCGGAGGGTTGGCGGATCCCGGTGATGACGGGCCGCCGACGCTTGACGATGCCCGCTTTTTCGCAAGCGATACGCGCGAGGGTCCGCCCCAGGTATTCGCGGTGCTCGAGCGAGACGTTGGTGATGACGGCAAGGCAGGGATCGATCACGTTGGTGGCGTCCATGCGGCCGCCCATGCCCGTTTCGATGACCGCCCAGTCCACCCCGCCACGGGCGAAGGCGTCGAAAGCCATGGCGGTCGCGAATTCGAAGAAGGTCGGCTCGCGGTCGAGCGCAGGCAGCGTGCGCCGCACCCGCCGATAGAGAGCGAGGATTTCCCCGTCGCCGATCGGCCGGCCGTTGATCTGGATCCGCTCATTGAAGCGGACCAGGTGCGGCGAAGTGTAAAGCCCCACGCGGTAGCCCGAAGAGCGAAGAACGGAGGCCAGACCGGCGGCGACCGATCCCTTGCCGTTGGTGCCCGCGATGTGGACGGTGGGGTAATCCCGCTGAGGGTCGCCCAGTTGCGCGAGCATGCCGCGGATCGTCGTCAAGCCGAGCCGGATGCCGAAGCGGCGCAGGCTGAAAAGGTGGTTCAGACAGCGATCGAGATCGGAAGAAGAGGACATCGGCAAGAAAAAACCCGGTGGGATCGCCACCGGGTCGAAAATGGGGTCATTGCCGGGGTCAGCGCCTGCGGGCGGCCCGGGCCGCGGCGATGCGCTCGCGCCGCTTGGCCTCGCGCTTCTTGCGGCGGCGGAACTCGCTTGGTTTTTCGTAGCTCTTTTTGAGCTTCAGGCGCTTGAACAGGCCGTCGTTCTGAATTTTCTTCTTCAGCAGACGGATGGCCTTTTCGACGTCGTTGTCGACGACGCGAACCTCGATTTCCTTCAACCGTATCCCCCCCATCGTGCCGCCGCCCGCCCTACGCCCCGGGCCGGAAGGCGGATAATCGCCATCGGAAACATGGATCGACAATTTATAAACGATGAGTCGGGGATTGACAAGCGAAAATTCATTTCCCGGATCGCTCCCGCACCGGGAGGGCCGCTTGACTTGACGGGGGCCATCGGCCATACTCCCGCCCCATCCTGCCGCCCCGAGGGCGATACCCCCACATCCTGATTGCAGCCGGAAAGGAGGTCTCCATGCGTCTGATTCTGCTCGGCGGTCCGGGAGCCGGAAAAGGGACCCAGGCCAATTTCATCAAGGAACGCTACCGCATCCCCCAGATTTCCACCGGTGACATGCTGCGGGCGGCCGTGAAGGCCGGCACCGAGCTCGGCAAAAAGGCCAAGGGCTTCATGGATTCCGGACAGCTCGTTCCCGACGAGGTGATCATCGGCCTGGTTAAAGAGCGGATCCGCGAAGCCGACTGCCGCGAGGGCTTTCTTTTCGACGGTTTTCCGCGCACCATCCCGCAGGCCGACGCCCTCAAAGCCGCCGGGGTGCGCCTGGACGCCGTGGTCGATATCGATGTTCCCGACGAGGAGATCATCCGCCGCATGAGCGGGCGGCGGGTGCACCTGGCCAGCGGCCGGACCTATCACATCCTTTTCAATCCCCCCAAGGTCGAAGGAAAAGACGACGTGACCGGCGAGCCGCTCATCCAGCGCGATGACGACAAGGAAGAAACGGTCCGCAAGCGCCTTGAGGTCTATCACCGCCAGACCGAACCGCTGATCGGCTATTACCGCAACTGGGAAGCGAGCGGAGACGCCCAGGCCCCGCGCTACGTCCGCGTTCACGGGATCGGCAAGGTGGAGGAGATCCGCGACCGCATTTTCGCCGCTCTTGACGCCCTGAAACGCTAAACCCCCTCCGGCCTGAGGGCGCCGTCCGGACCCGACAGCGCCTCCCGGGCGAGCGCCCGCGCGAGCTCGAGGGCGTCTTTTCGCGAAAGGCTCGGGTCAAGAAGGCGCTCGAGGGCGATCTCCTTGAGGAGAAGCGCGATGAGGCGCGAAGGCTGGATCCCCAGTTCGCGCCGGAGCTCGTCGCCGCGGAGAAGCGGCGGAAGAGCGCTTGCGGGAAGGATGCGCTTGCGGTGGTCGGCCAGAAGTCCAAGGGCCGCCGCGCGCAAATCCTCAAGCTCTCCGGGGGTCTCGATTTCGAGCCGGCAAAGAGCGAGCAGGACCACTCCGGGGAGCACGGAGGACGCCTCACACAGAAAAGAGAGCCGCTCCCGAAGCGAGCGCGCGGGAAAGGAGGCGATAAGCCTTTCGGCTTCCCGCAGCCGGAGGGAAAGCTCCGCGAGCGTCGCCGCGTCCCGGCGGGACATCCGAAGCCGCTGCACCGCCCGGAGGGCCTCGTCGGTGCCGGGGGTCAGGCAGGAGAGCTTGAGCAGCAGGCGCATCCGTTTGTCGACCCGCGGGATAACGGCCCTTCCCTCTTGGCCGAGAAAGGATTCGGGTTCCGCGAACAGCGATTCGAGCCGCGCCATCCCCTGCAGACGGCCGGTCGGGTCTCCGACGGCGGCTTTTCCCGGATCCCCCAACATCCCGGCAAGCAAGCCGTCCCGGGAGAGGGCCTCGATCGCGACGTGGGAGTTCCCGCAGGAGAGCAGTGCGTAGAGCTCCTCCCGGACGCGCTCTCCGGCGGCGTTTCTCAACAGTGCAGCCCGGGCCACGATTGCCTGCTCGGTTGCGGCGTCGAGGTGCAGGTTTAGTTGCGCCGCGAGGCGAAACGCCCGCAACAGGCGGAGGGGGTCGCGTTCGAAGGCCGTCGCGGAAACGGCGCGCAACCGCTTTTCCTCGAGATCGCGCATCCCCCCCAGGGGATCGATCAGGCGGGAACGCGCGGTTTCGAAGGCGAGCGCGTTGACCGTGAAGTCCCGTCGCCGCAGGTCCTCCTCGATGCCGCCGTCCTCGGCCGCAAGAACATCGACCGTCACTTCCCGGCCCACGATGCGATACAGGGGGAAGAGGGCTTTGCCGAGGAGAACGGGACGCCCGCCGACGGCGCGAGCGATCTCCTCCGCCAGCGGGCGAGGCTCGTGCAGGGTGACGAGGTCATAATCCTTCGGCGTGAGGCCGAGCAGAAGATCGCGCACGCAGCCCCCTACGAGGTAGACGCCTTCCTTTGCAGGAAGCCAGGCGGGACGAAAGGAGATCGGGATGGCGGGCTTCATCGGGATTCCGGATGGGGTTCCGTCGTTTCCTGTCCGGCGGAGCGGATACGCTGCGCCGCGGTGCGCTTTCTCCCCGCCGCCTGATGAGGGTCGGGCGTGGAATGTCCTTGACAGCAGGAGAATTTTTTATTAATTTTTTCACATTCACCACGAGCGTGCAACCCGCCCTCGGGTGATAATTGTTTTTACTTCTGAAATCCGATTATCCTCCTGTACAACCGACCTAGATATCCGCCAGCCGCCGCGCCAGGTTCGTCGGTTGAGACAGCCCGAAGAGATCCGCGACCGTGCGGACAGCCCCTCCGGCTGGGTTTTCCCAGCCGATGACGGACGGGACTTGATCCTTGCGGGAATCCCGGGGTCGCTTCCGGGGTCGACAGATGCCGCATACCATCAGCGCCGCAGCCGGCGCTTCGCCGGATGAAAAAACCGGTCCGGAACGTTCCGGCCGGAGCCGGCCGGGAAGAAACGCTTGCAAGAGGAACGGCGGAATGAACATCGCAGAGCTGAAACAGAAAAAAATCAACGAACTGATGCAGATGGCGAAAGAGTTCGGCATTGAGGGTGCCTCCAACATGCGCAAGCAGGAGCTCATGTTCGCCCTGCTGCAGGGACAGATCGAGAAAAACGGCATGATCTACGGGGAGGGCACCCTGGAGATCCTGCCGGACGGATTTGGGTTCCTGCGCTCGCCGGCGTCCAATTACCTTCCCGGACCGGATGACATCTATGTTTCGCCCTCCCAGATCCGCCGCTTCAACCTGAGGACGGGGGACACGATTTCGGGGCAGATCCGGCAGCCGAAAGATTCCGAGCGCTACTTCGCGTTGCTCAAGGTCGAGGCGATCAACTACGAGGACCCCGATGCGGCGCGCGACAAGATCCTCTTCGACAATCTGACCCCTCTCTACCCGATGCGCAAAATGAATCTCGAGACCGATCCGGAAAACTACTCCACCCGGATCCTCGACCTCATGGTGCCCATCGGCTTCGGCCAGCGCTGCCT
>CAZQUP010000019.1:0-20794 GCA_964596545.1 uncultured Desulfatibacillum sp.
AGGCCCTCGGGATCGATCAAAAACCCGGAGCCCAGACTCGGCTGCCGGAACTCGCGTTGCATTTCCTCCCCGAGAAAGCGCTCGAAGAACTCCTGCAGAGGGTTCCCCCCTTCGCCGGGCTCCCGCGGAAACGGGCGCGGAAGCGGAGCGCCGCCCGGGAGGTTCTTTTCGGCGCGGATGTTGACCACGGCCGGGCCCACGGTCTCGACCAGGCGGCTGAATCCGGCGGGGATCAGCGGAATCTCCGCGCGGGGGGAAGCGCCGGCCGGGCAGAGGAAGAAGCCGAAAAGCAGCCCGGCGAGAATCGTCGGTCGAAGAGAGGCTCGTGGCAGCGCAAGGGTCATGGGGAAACCTCCGGGCCTGCGGCGCCCGATCGCCGCGGCCGCCTTGACAGATCAAGACCGTTTGCCTAAGAGACAAAATCCCGCCCGCCGGCCGACAGCGGGCGGCGGCAAGGAGCACAACGATGATCCAGGTCGAACGGCTGACCAAGACCTTCGGCGCCGTCCCGGCGGTCGACGGGATCTCCTTTGAGGTGCGCCGCGGGGAGATTCTGGGCCTGCTCGGCCCCAACGGGGCGGGCAAGACGACCACGCTGCGGATGCTGACCGGCTACCTTGCGCCGACCTCCGGACGGATCCGGGTCGGCGACTATAGCATCCCCGAGGATCTGCTGGAAGTCAAAAAAATCACCGGCTACCTGCCGGAGTCGGCCCCGCTCTACCCCGAGATGCTCGTCTTCGACTACCTCGCCTTCATCGCCGCCGCGCGGGGCATTCCCCCCGCCGACCGGCGGCGGCGGATCGGCGAGGCGGCCGAGCTCTGCGGTATCCGCGAGGTGATGCACCAGCCCGTGGCCGAAATCTCCAAGGGCTACAAGCAGCGCGTGGGGCTCGCCGCCGTCATGCTCGCCGACCCCGAGATCCGCGAGCGCGACCTCCCCCCCTCGGCGCTCGACCCGACCCCGAGATCCTCGTGCTCGACGAACCCACCTCGGGGCTCGACCCCAACCAGATCGTGGAGATTCGCGAGATCATCCGCCGCATCGGCAAGGCCAAGACGGTCATCTTCTCGACCCACATCCTGAGCGAGGCCGAGGCGACCTGCGACCGAGTGGTAATCGTCCACCGCGGCCGAATCGCGGCCGACCGCCCGACCGCCGAGCTCAAGGAGGCGCTCGGCGGCAAGAGCCGCTTGGCGCTTCTCCTCGAAGGGGCCGACGCTGCAGGCGTCGAGCGCATCCTCGCCTCGGTCCCCGGGGTCGAGCGCCTTTCCTGCGGGCCGCCCGACGAGGCCGGCCGGATTTCGGTCGCCGTCGCCGTCGCCGCCGGGGTGGACCCACGCGCCGAAATCTACCGCCGCATCCGCGGCACGGACTGGACGATCCTCGACTTTCACCTCCAGGCGCAATCGCTCGAGGAGGTCTTCCGCGAACTGACCCGGGAGGAATGACATGCGCGCCGTCTGGACCGTCTGCCGGCGGGAATGCTCCGCCTACTTCGCCTCGCCGATCGCCTACATCGTGATCGTCATTTTTCTGTTGGTCGTGGGCTGGTTTTTCTTCTCGACCTTTTTCCTCCTCAACCAGGCGAGCCTGCGCGCCTTCTTCCGCATGCTGCCGGTCGTCTTCGCCTTCGTCGTCCCCGCGGTGACGATGCGGCAGTTCGCCGAGGAGTTCCACAGCGGCTCCTGCGAGATCCTGCTCACGCTGCCCGTGCGGATCCCCGAGATCGTGCTCGGCAAATTCCTCGCCGGCACGATCTTCGTCGCCGCCCTGCTGGTCCCGACCCTCGCTTACCCCGGGCTCGTCGCCGCCCTGGGCGATCTCGACCCCGGACCGGTGATCGGAGGCTACCTGGGGGCGCTGCTGCTCGGGGCGGCGTTCGCCGCGGTCGGTCTCTTCGCCTCGGCGCTCACGAAAAGCCAGATCGTCGCCTTCCTCACGGGAAGCGCGATCTGTTTCGGTCTGTGCCTCGTCGACCAGATGGCCTTTTTCCTGCCCGAGGCCGCCGCGCGGCCGCTCGCCTATCTCGCGGCCGACGTCCACTTCGAGAACATCGCCCGCGGGCTGATCGACACGCGCGATATCCTCTACTTCGCCAGCCTCGGATTCCTCGCCCTCTACGGCACGGTCTTGGTCCTTGAGGAAAAACACGGATAGAGGAGCCGTTATGTCCCCCGGACGCCTTTCCGGTCGCCGCCTGACCTTCCTCCTCGCCCTCGTGTTCGTGGTGCTTTTGAACGCGGCGGGGATCACGCTCTTTGCACGCCTCGATCTCACCCGCAACCGGATCTACTCCCTCTCGGAGGTGAGCCGCGAAATGGTCGCCACCCTCTCCGAGCCGCTCACGATCCACGCCTTCTTCAGCCGCAACCTCCCCCCGCCCTATAACGCGGTCGAGCAGTACCTGCGGGACCTTCTCGAGGAGTACGCCGTGCACGCCGGCCGGCTCTTCAACTACCGCTTCTACGAGGTGAGCGGCGAGGAAGGCGAGCTTCCGCCTGCGGTGCGCGAAAACCAGAAGCTCGCCTCGGCCTACGGCATCCACCCCGTTCAGGTGCAGACGATCGAAAAGGACGAGGTAACCTTCAAGCGCGTTTACATGGGGCTGGTCCTGATCCACGGCGATCTGATCGAGCAGATCCCCGCGCTCACGACGACCGACGGGCTCGAGTACCGCATCACCACTGCGGTGCAGAAAATGAACCACAAGATCAGCGCGCTCCTCAGGCTCAAGGAGCCGATCGCCGTCACCCTCTATCTCTCTCCGAGCCTGAAGCGCATCGCCCCGCTTCTCGGCCTGAAGGGTCTGAACGAACTGCCCCGCGGCCTCGAGGAGACCGTGCGCGGCCTGAACGCCCGGACCTACGGCAAGCTCGCCTTCCAAAGCGTGGAGCCGCCGGAAGAGGAGGGCTTCGAAGAGCTTGTGCGCGGCAAGAACCTTTTGGCGCTCTCCTGGCCCGCCTCGGGGGACGGCAAGATCACCGCCGGCCGCGGCGCGATCGGCCTCGTGGTCGAGCACGGTGCGCGGCGGGTGACGCTGCCCCTGATCGACGTCGTGCGTCTGCCGATCCTCGGCACCCAGTACCGGCTTCTCGCCGCCGAGGACATCGGACGCATGATCAACGGGGCGGTCGAGTCGCTGCTCGAAATCCACAGCCGCCTGGGCGTTCTCGCCGATCGCGGGGCGTCCTCGCTTTCGGGCGCCCCCTCCTCCCCCCGGGAAGACCCCCAGGCCTTCGCGAACTTCCGTCAGCACGTCTCCGAGCTCTACACCCTTCAGCCCGTCAAGCTCTCCGAGGGACCGATCCCGGAAGACATCGCCTGTCTGCTCGTCGTCAAGCCGCGCGAAACCTTCAGTGACTGGGAGCTCTACCAGCTCGACCAGTTCCTGATGCGCGGCAAAAGCCTCGCCTTCTTTCTCGACCCCTTCGAGGAGATCCAGGCGCCGGGACAGGCCTCCTATGTGCCGCTCGAAACGGGGCTCGAGCCGCTGCTCGCGCATTACGGGGTGCGCCTCGAGCGCGCCATCGTGCTCGACGAGCATTGCTACCGGCAGGAGATGCCGCCCCAATTCGGCGGCGGGGAGCGGCCGCTTTATTACGCCCCGATCCTCAAACCCTCTTTCATCAACCAAAATCTCCCCTTCCTCGAGAACCTGCGCAGCCTGGTCACGGTCAAGGCCGCGCCGGTCGAGATCCTCCCCGACCGCGTGCGCGAGATCGGGGTGCGGGCGCACACGGCGCTGTCCACCTCGGAGCGCTCCTGGACGATGGCGCCGCCGGTCAACCTGAACCCGCTCACGCTGCGGCCGCCCGCCGCCCCCGAAAGCTTCCGCAGCCGCTCGATCGCCTGCCTTCTCGAGGGAAGCTTTCCCAGCTATTTCCAGGGCAAGCCGCTTCCGGTGCGCGAGGTCGAAACGGAAGCCGCGGACGAATCCGCCGCCGCCCGGCCGGGCGCCGCCGCCCCCGCGGTCGAGGTGGCGGGAGCCTTTCTGGCCAAGGGGCGGCCGGGCCGCATTTTCGTGATGGGGACCTCGGAGATGCTCCGCAACACCGTGGTCGACGAGACGGGCCGCGGCGCGAACTCGGTCTTCGCCCTGAACGTGATCGACGCCTTGAACGGCCGCGAGGCGCTTGCCCGCATGCGCGCCAAAGAACAGCGCTTCAACCCTCTCGCCGAAATCGATGCCGTCACCAAAACCTTCATCAAATTCTTCACCATCGTGGGGCTTCCGGTTCTGGTCGCGCTCGCCGGCATCGGCGTCTGGGCCGGACGCCGGGCGCGCCGGCGCCGCATCCAGCGTCTGTTCGCGCCGCAGGCGGCCGGGAAGGAGGAGGCATGAAGATCCGTCCCCCGATCCTCATCCTTGCCGCGCTCATCGTTCTCCTCGGGGTCTACCTCGCCCGGCGCGGCACCGACCGCACCCACTACGAGCTGCCCGCCCTCCCCCCGGTCGCCGTGCAGGAGATCACGCGCCTGGAAATCGAGGGGTTGGGCAAACGGCAAATCCTGATTCGCCGCGACGACCGTTGGTTGACGGAGGAGAAGCACCATCCCGCCGATCCGGCCCGGATGAGGGAAATGCTGGAGGCGCTCGCCGCAACCTGGCTCACGGCGCTCGCCGCCGAGTCCGGTTCGCTCGCTCCCTACGATCTCGACGACTCCCGACGTCTGCGGGTGCGCGCCTTTGCGGGCGAGCGCTTGGTGCGCGATCTCGAGGTCGGAAAGACCGCGCCGAGCTTCCGGCACACCTTCGTCCGCCTGCCCGGCGACGGCCGCGTCTACCACGCCACCGAGAACTACCGCTTCCGTTTCGAGTCCGCACTCGACGAGGTGCGCAGCCGCACGGTACTGGCCGTGCGCCGCGGGGACATCCGCGAAATCCTCCTCGAAGCGGCGGGAAGGACCTTGGCCCTCACGCCGGCTCCGCCGGAGCGCGAGGGCGCCCACCCCTCTTTCCGTAGCCCGGACGGCCGACCGGTCAAAGCGGCCGAGGTCGACCTGTGGCTGGCCGAGTTCGTCGGGCTCGATTGTGCGCGCTATCTCGCCGGCTGCTGGCCGGCCTGGAAGGTCACGTTCCGAACGGAGCAAGGCGACCAGCGACTGGAACTCTTCGAGCCGCCCGAAGCCGACGGCTCACCGCCGGGCCGCTCGAGCGCCAGTGACTTTGCGTTTCTGCTCTCCGCCGAGCAGGCAAAACGCATCCGCCGGTCGCCGGCCGAATTTCTCGAAACGCCGCCAGCGGAGGCGAAGACCCCGGCGAAGGGAAAAGCGAATGTGAAAACAGGCCGGGCGGCGGACGACGCTCAGCCGCCCAAATAGGCGCGGCGTACGTCGGGGTTCGCCAACAACCCGCGGGAGTCTCCGGCGAGCACGAAGCGCCCGTTTTCCATGACGTAGCCGCGGCGCGCGAACTGAAGCGCCAGGCGCGCGTTCTGCTCGACCAGAAGAAGGGTCGTCCCCTCGGCGTTCAACTCCCGGAGGGCCTCGAAGAGGCTCATCATCAAAAGCGGCGCCAGTCCCATCGAGGGCTCGTCGAGCAGCATCAGCCGCCTTCCGCTCATGTAGGCGCGGGCGACCGCGAGCATCTGCTGCTCGCCCCCGCTCATCGTGCCCGCCTTTTGGTTGCGCCGCTCGGCGAGACGCGGGAAGAGCCGGAGCATGCGCTCGAGGTCGGCCTCGATCCGCGAGGCGTCCTTCCGGGCGAAGGTGGCCAGCCGCAGGTTCTCCATCACGGTGAGATTTTCGAAGAGCCGCCGGCCCTCGGGCACATGCGAGATGCCGAGCTCACTGACGACCCGATCCGGCCCGTAGGCGAGAAGGTCTTTTCCTCCGAAGAGGAGACGCGAGCCGGCTTCGGCCTTCACCAGGCGCGAGATGGCGCGCAGGGTCGTGCTCTTCCCCGCCCCGTTCGCTCCGATGATGCAGACGATCTCGCCCTCCTCGACGGTGAAGGAAATCCCGTGGAGGGCCCGGATCCGGTCGTAGGAGACGCTCAGGTTCTCGACCGCCAGCAGGCTCATGCCACGATCTCCTTGCCGAGGTAGGCCTCGATCACGCGGGGGTCGTTGCGGATCTCCTCGGGGGTTCCCTCGGCGATCACTTTCCCGAAGACCAGCGCCTGCACGCGCCGGCAGAGCTCCATCACAACCCGCAGCCGGTGCTCGATCAGGAAGATTCCGAGCCCCAGCTCGTCGCGCATGCGGCGGATGATCTCCATCATCTGGACGAGCTCCTCGGGGTTCATCCCGGCCGTGGGCTCGTCGAGAAAGAGGATGCGCGGCTCGGTGGCGAGCGCGCGGGCCATCTCGACCTTGCGCTGGGCGCCGTAGGGGAGGTTGGCGATCTTCTGGGAGGCGAGTTCCTCGATGCCGAGAAAGGCGAGGCAGCGGCGGGCGGCGGCCTCGTGCTCGGCCTCCTCGCGGCGGCGGGCGGCCGTGCCGAACATCGCCCCCGCAAGCCCGTAGCGCAGCTTCGACCAGCGCGCGACCCGGATGTGCTCGAGCACGGTCATGTGCCGCCACAGGAGCATGTTCTGGAAGGTGCGCGCCAGCCCGCGGGCGGCGATCTGGTAAGGGGCGAGACCCACGAGGTCTTTTCCCTCGAGCAGGACCCGGCCTTCGTCGGGACGGTAGATCCCGGTGATCAGGTTGAATACCGTGGTCTTGCCCGCTCCGTTCGGGCCGATCAACCCCCGGATCTCGCCGGGGGCGAGCTCGAGGTGATAGTCCGAGACCGCCTTCAGGCCGCCGAAGGCGTGGGAGAGATGCTCGACCCGCAGCAGCGCCGTCATTTCCCCTCCCCCGCGTTCCCGCGGCGCTCCCGGCCGGCGGCCCCGTCGCGCGGGCCGATGAGGGCCGTCGGGTCGAACTCGCGGAAGGCAATCAGACCCGTCGGCCGGAAGATCATCACCAGGATCAGCAGCAGGGGGATGAAGATCCACTTCCAGATCTCGAGCGGTCGGAGCATCTCGCTCAAGAGATTGATGCTCACCGCACCCACGACCGATCCCACGACCGAGTTCAGCCCTCCGAAGTACATCATGGCGAGCACCTCGGCGAGCTGCTGCAGTCCGAAGGTTCCGGGGTTCACGTAGCGGAGCACGTGGGCGAAGAGCACGCCCGCGACCCCCGCCCAAAAGGCGGCGAAGAGAAAGGCGACCATTTTGGTGCGCCGGGTGTCGATCGTCATCGCCTCGGCCGCCATCTCGTTGTCCCGGACCGCGTTCAGGCCCAGCCCGTAGATCGAGCGCACGAACTGGTTGATCATCGCCACACAGATCACCGTGCAGACGAAAACGACCGGGAGGTTCGCCCAGTCGGGCTGTCCCCGCAGGCCGCGCGGCCCCCCCACGATCTCGAGGTTCTCGATCAGGCTTTTCACGATGAAGGTGAAGGCAAGCGAGATGATGGCGAGATAGTCGCCGCGCGTGCGAAAGGAGGGGATCGCGACCGCCAGCGCGCCGACGGCGGCGACCGCCCCGCCGAGCAAAAGAGCCAGGGGGAAGAAAACCGGCCCGAGTGACGGCGGCAGAAGCGCGGCGCCGAACATGGCGCTGTTTGTGAAGCCCACGATGGTGACCAGCGAGCCCGCATAGGCCCCGAGGGCCATGAAGCCCGGGTGCGAGCAGGAAAACTCCCCCATGTAGCCGTTCACGACGTTCAGGCTGAGAGTGAGCATGACCGCGATCAGGGTGATCTTGGCCACGATCAAGCGGTAGTCGCTCACCTCCGTCCAGAGATGGAGAATCCCGTAAAGAAGCGCCAGGTGCAACACAAGCGCGACCCCCGGGGCACGCGCGGCGAGGAGGCGCGCGGTCCCGTTCGCGGGGCCGCGCAACAGGCGCGCCCCGACTAACAGGGGCAAGGCGTAGACCAGGGCGAGGAAGGCGAGCGTCCCCGGGATGAGCCGCGGCTTGTTCAGCGCGTACTCGAAGCCGAAGAGGACCGGCACCCGGGGAAGGTCGAGGAAATCGGCGAGATCGCGGCCGAAGAAAGACTCGAGAAGCACCGCGAGCAGCGCTCCGGCAAGCCAGCCGAGGAGCGGAACCCCGCGGGCGAAATCGGCCGCTCGGTTGCGCCGTCCGCCGCCCAAGGCGCCGGAGGGTCGATGAAGGTGCGGTTCCATGCCGAGTTCGTCCCCCTCCTTTTACAGGCGCAGACGCACGGAATAGGGCTCCCCGAAGAGCCCGTAGGGGCGGAAGACCAGTATCAGGAGAATGATCGAGTAGGCGATGAAATCCCGCAGCGTCGAGGGGAAGACCATCGCCACGAAGATTTCGATGAAGCCGAGCAGGAAACCCGCCAGCGTCGCCCCCAGGATCGAGCCCCGCCCCCCGAGGATCGCGGCCACGAAGGACTTCCAGCCGAAGACGATCCCCATGTAAGGGTCGAGGACCGGGTAGGCCATGCCGAAGAGGATTCCGGCCGCGGCGGCGAGCCCCGAGCCCAGGGCGAAGGTCAGGGCGGCGATGCGGTTGATCGAAACCCCCATCAGGGGGACGACGGCGTAGTCGAACGCCATGGCGCGCATGGCCATGCCCCAGCGCGTGCGGCGGATGAACTGGTGGAGCGCGAGCGCGAGGCCCAGCGCCACGACGACGATCATGATCTTCTGGTTGGTGAGGAAGACCCCGCCCAGCTCGAAGGTCACCGGCTGGATCAGGGCCGGGAATTTGACCCGCTGGGCGCCGAGCAGAATCAGGTTTCCCGTCTCGAGAATGATCCCGATCATGAGCCCCGTGATCGCCGCCGACGCCCGCGGGGCGTCCCGGAGCGGCCGGTAGCCCACACGCTCGATGAACATGCCGAGCCCGGCGGTCACGATCATCGCGAGCAGAATGGTGAGCACGAGCACGAGCCACCCGGGCAGCACGAGAAGGCCCGAAGTCCCCAGGCCGAGGAGCAGCACGGCGATGCCGCAGCCGATGTAGGCCCCGGTCATGAAGACGTCTCCATGGGCGAAGTTGAAGAGCATCAGAATGCTGTAGACCATGGAGTAGCCGATGGCGATCAGGGCGTAGAAACTGCCCCACTGGAGCGCGTTCACCAGGTTCTGGAGGAAAACGGTCATGGGCGTGGTTTCCCGGCGCGGCCGTTCATCGTCTGCAGGCCCCGGTCCGGCCGCCTTGGCGCGGCCGGACCGAGGGGGCGGGCGTGTTCCTCGGGCCCGTCACGGGCAGACGGATTTGTAGAACTCGAATTCGCCCTTGTCGTTGATCTTGACGATGTTGGCACACTTGATCGGATCGCCGGAGCCGGGCGGGAAACTGATCGTGCCGGTGATCCCGGGATAATCCTTCGTCTTGGCGAGCGCGTTGCGCACCGCCTCGCGGTCCTTCTTGATGTCGCCGGTCAGTTTTCCCGCGTTGCGGATGGCCGCCCCGATCAGACCGATCGCATCCCAGGTGAGGGCGGCGACGTCGTCGGGGATCGCGCCGTACTTCGCCTTGTAACGGTCGATGAATTCCTTGGTCGCCCCCTTCGCGCCGGCGGAGGCGTAATGCGAAACGAAGAAGTGGCCGAAGCAGTCCCGGCCGCAGAGCTTGACGAGCTCATCGGAGGCCCAGGAGTCGCTGCCGAGGATCGGCTTCTTCCAGCCGAGCTGTTTCGCCTGCTGCACGATCAGGGGCACCTCGTTGTAATACTGCGGGGTGAAGAGGAACTCGGCTCCGGAGTTGATGATCTTGGTCAGCTGCGAGCTGAAGTCGGTGTCTTTGGTGGTGAAGCTCTCGTAGGCCACGACCGACCCGGGCCCGTTGCGCTTCTCCCAGTCCTTCTTGAAGAACTCGGCCAACCCCTTGGGGTAGTCGCTGGCGACGTCGTAGAGGACGGCGGCCTTCTTGAACCGGTATTCCTGGGAGGCGAAGATCGAAAGCGCCGGCCCCTGGAAGTCGTCCAGGAAGCAGGCGCGGAAGACGTAGGGCCGGTCCTTGGTGGTGTTGGGGTTGGTCGACCAGGCGCTGACCATGGGGGTCTTGTAGTTGTTGCAAACCTCGCCCGCCGGCACCGCCTGCTTGGAGGCCTGGGGGCCGACAACGGCGATCACCTCGTCGACGGTGATCAGCTTGGTTGCGGCCTTCGCCGCCGACTCGGCCTTGGCCTCGTTGTCCTCGATCGCCAGCTCGAGGCGGTATTTCTTGCCCCCGACCTCGATGCCGCCCGCCTGGTTCACGTCTTCCACGTACATCTGGGCGGCGTACTTCGTCGCTTCGCCCACCTTGGGGATGTCGCCCGTGATCTCGGCGTTGATGCCGATCTTGAGGACGGGGGTCTTCTGGGCGGACGCCGGGAAGACGACGAGACCGAGAACAGCGACGAGCATGGTCAAAGGAACCGTGTAGAGGCGGACTTTCTTCATGAGGACCTCCTTTCTGTAGAGGCAGAGGGGGGAAGGAAAACGCGGCGGAAACGCCCGCTCCAGTAGCACGCCTGCGGCGCGATTGCAACGGCGGTCCTGGATGCGGCGAGATTTTCGGAATTTGCATTTTTCTAACCACTTTTTTGCGTTTTACTGATATTTTAGACTCACAATTGACATTTAAAGCAATCATGCGCTAAAGATAGCCATGCGTTTGGACTCGTTGAACCTCTCGATTTTGCGTCTTTTGCGCGAAGGGCGGCGCGCATACAAATCGATCGCCGCCGAACTGCAGGTCTCCGAAAACACCGTGCGCGGCCGCATCCAGCGTCTGGCCGACGAAGGGGTGCTCGAAGTGATGGGGCTCGTCAATCCCGACGCCCTCGAGGGGCACCGCGCGATCCTCGTGGGCGTAAAGCTCAAGACCCCCGATCTCGTGAAGAAGGGCGAGGAGTTCAGCCGCCTGAAAGGGGTCGTCTCCGTGAGCGTGGTGACCGGACGCTTCGATCTCTTTCTCCTCGTGCTCCTCGCCCCCGGTTTCGATCTGCTCGAGTTCTTCACCCGCGAGGTCTCCCGCATCGCCGACGTGCTGGCGACCGAAACCTTCGTCGTCTACAAAAACTTCAACCTGCGGATCCCCTATGCGCTCTGATCCCGCGGCCGATCCGCCCCGAAGCGAAAAGGAGAGCCCGTCATGAAACCGTTGCAGGAACTGAGCTTCCCCGAGGAGCTGCGCTACGTCGAAAGCCACGAGTGGGTGCGCGTCGAAAACGGCGTGGCGCGGATCGGCATCACCGATTACGCCCAAGACCAGCTGGGGGATGTGGTCTTCGTGGAACTGCCGACGGCCGGCAAGACGCTCGCCCGCGGGGCGGCTTTCGGGAGCGTCGAATCCGTGAAGGCCGTCTCCGAGCTCTACATGCCGCTCTCCGGCCGCGTGGTCGAGGCGAACCCGGCCCTGGAATCCTCCCCCGAACTCGTGAACCGGAGCCCCTACGGCGAAGGCTGGATGATCCGCGTCGAACCCTCCGACCCCGCCGAGCTGGCCGGGCTGCTCTCCGCCGCCGACTATCGCGAACGGCTGAAAGGATGAGCCATGCGCTATCTTCCGCACACGTCGGAGGAGATCGCGGCGATGCTCGCCCGGGTGGGCGTGGAGGATCCCGAGCGGCTCTTCGACGTCATCCCTCCGGAATGCCGCCGCACGCGGCCGATGGTGCTCCCCGAAGCGCTGAGCGAATGGGAGCTCGACCGGCACATGGAGGCGCTCGCCGGCCGGGTTACCCCGTTCCGCGGCGCCCGAATTTTCCTCGGCGCGGGAAGTTATCCTCATTTCATCCCCGAGGCCGTGCGCTTCGTCACCCAGCGCTCGGAGTTCGTCACCGCCTACACGCCCTACCAGCCGGAGATGAGCCAGGGGACGCTTCAGGCGATCTTCGAGTACCAGACCCTCGCCGCGCGTCTGCTCGGCCTCGAGGTCGCCAACGCCTCGATGTATGACGGCGCCTCGGCGCTCGCCGAGGCGCTGCTCATGGCGGTGCGCATCACGGGACGCCGCGCGGTCGCCCTTTCCCGCGCCGTGCACCCCTTCTACCGCCGGGTCGTGGACACCTACCTCGAACCGGCGGGGATCACGCGCCGCGAGCTCGCCATCGGCCCGGCGGGAACGACCGACTCCGCGGGGATCGGGGACGCGGGCGAACTGGCCGCGGTCGCGATCCAGTCGCCCAACGTCTTCGGCTGCCTGGAGCCGTTCGCCGCCTTCGCCGAGCGCGCCCACGCGGCAGGGGCTCTTGCGGTCGCGACGTTCACCGAGCCGCTCGCCTTCGGCCTCTTCGCCGGACCGGGGAAGCTTGGTGCGGACATCGCCTGCGGCGAGGGGCAAAGCCTGGGCATCCCGCCTTCCTTCGGCGGCCCGGGCCTGGGGATGTTCGCCGCCCGGCTCGCCCACGTGCGCCAGATGCCGGGACGGCTGGTCGGCGAAACGCGCGACCTCGAAGGCCGCCGCGGCTTCGTCCTCACCCTCTCCACCCGCGAGCAACACATCCGCCGCGAGAAGGCGACCTCCAACATCTGCACCAACAACAGCCTCTGCGCCCTCACGGCCGCGGCCTACCTCGCCTGTCTGGGAAAACAGGGCCTGCGGGAGCTTTCGCGGTTGAACCGCGACAAGGCCGAGTACCTGAAACGGGGGCTTGCGGCCCGGGGCGTGCGGCTTCCCTTTTCCGCCCCCACCTTCAACGAGTTCACGGCCGTCTTTTCTCCGGCGTTCCGCGAGACCCACCGGCGCCTCGCCGAGTCCGGCCTGGTGGCGGGCTTTCCCCTCGAGCGCTGGTACCCGGAACTCCCCGACCACTACCTCTTGTGCGCCACCGAGGTCCACGAGCGCGCGGACCTCGATGCGCTGATCGCGGAGGTGCACGCATGAACCCCGTCCAGGCCGCAACCGGACTGGTCTTCGAGGAGCCGCTGCTCTGGGAGCGCGGGCGAAACGGCCGCACGGGCTTCTCCATGCCGCGGCGTGACGTCGAGGAAACCCCGCTGCCGGAGGAGTTTTCCGCCGAGCCGCCGGATCTGCCCGAGCTCTCCGAGGTCGACCTCGTGCGCCACTATGTGCGCCTTTCGCAGTGGAACGTGGCGGTCGACACGGCGATGTATCCCCTGGGTTCCTGTACGATGAAATACAACCCCAAGACGAACGAGCGGCAGGCCGCGCTCCCGGGTTTCGCCCTCGCCCACCCGCTTTTGCCCGAGAGTCTCTGCCAGGGGGCCCTCGAGTTGATCGCGGCGCTCGAATGTCTGCTGGGGGAAATCACCGGCCTGGATGCCGTGACCCTCCAGCCGGGAGCGGGCGCCCAGGGCGAGCTCGCCGGGATGCTGATCTTCCATGCCTACCACCGACTCCGCGGCCGGGTGCGCTCGAAGATCCTCGTCCCCGACACCGCCCACGGCACCAACCCCGCGAGCGCCGCGCTGTGCGGCTACACGGCCGTACCGGTGGCCTCGGGCGGGCGCGGCATCCTCGAGCCGCAGGCGGTGGCCGCCCTCATGGACGAGGAAACGGCCGGCATCATGATCACCAACCCGAACACGCTCGGCCTCTTTGAGGAGCATGTGGCCCAAATCGCGCGCATCGTGCACGAAAAAGGGGGTCTGGTTTACGGGGACGGCGCCAACATGAATGCGGTCTTGGGCCGGGTGGACATGGGTCGGATCGGGGTCGATGTGCTGCACCTGAACCTGCACAAGACCTTCTCCACCCCCCACGGCGGGGGCGGACCCGGCGCGGGCCCGGTCTGCGTGAAGCGCCCACTGGAGCCCTTCCTGCCGGTCCCCCGGGTCGTCCACCGCGGGGGCCGCTTCGCCTGGTCCGAGGATTTCCCCCTCTCCATCGGGAAACTCCAGGCCTTCTGGGGGAACTTCGGCGTACTCGTGCGCGCCTACAGCTATATCTTGAGCATGGGGGCGGCGCACCTCGAGCAGGCGAGCCGGCTTGCGGTCCTCAACGCGAATTACCTCCGCGTGGGCCTGCGCGAGCACTACGCCCCGGCCCATGACCGGCCCTGCATGCACGAGTGCGTCTTCTCCGACGCACGCCAGCGGCCCCTCGGGGTGACGACCCTCGACATCGCCAAGCGCCTGATGGACTACGGCTTTCACCCCCCCACGGTCTACTTTCCCCTCGTCGTTCCGGGGGCGCTCATGATCGAGCCGACGGAGACCGAATCGAAGGAAATGCTCGACCTCTTTCTGGCCGCCATGGCCGCCATCGCCCGCGAAGCGCGGGAAGACCCGGAGCGGTTGCGCACGGCTCCCACGCGGTGCCTCCGGCGCAGGCTGGACGAGGTGGCCGCCGCCCGCAAGCCGACCCTCACCGGCCGGCCGCCCTCCGCTCCATGAAGCCCTCCGTCCCCTGGCGCGCCGTCCGCCTGGGGCGGATGGCCTACGATGAAGCGCTCGCCCTGCAGCGACGGATCGTCGCCGCGCGCGCCGCCGGGGCGCTGAGACGGGATATCGTTCTCTTCGTGGAACACCCGCCGGTCTTCACCGTCGGCCGCCGCGGCGGCCGGGAATGTCTGCTCGTCCCCGAAGAGACGATCGCCGGCCGCGGCATCGCGATCGTCCCCGTCGAGCGCGGCGGCTTCATCACCTACCACGGTCCGGGTCAGGCGGTCGTCTACCCGATCCTTCATCTGCCGCAAAACGGGCTGGGGGTGGCCGAGCTCGTCTCCGGCTTGGAGGAGGCGATGATCCGCACCGCGGCCGACTGGGGGGTCGCGGCGGGCCGGGATCCGCGCAACCGCGGCTGCTGGGTGGGCGGGAAAAAGATCGGCAGTCTCGGACTGGCCGTGCGGCGCGGAGTGAGCTTCCACGGACTGGCCTTCAACGTAAACATAGATCTCGAGCCCTTTTCCTGGATCGAGCCTTGCGGGCTCGCCGGGGTGGGTGTAACTTCGCTGGCACGCGAGTGCTCGCGGCCGGTCAGCCTGCCGGCGGTCGAGCGGGCCCTTGCGCGTTTTCTCGCGGAGATGTTCGGGCGCTCCTGGGAGGCCCTCTCCCGCGAGGATCTCGTTTCGGAGCTTGTCGCATGCGAAACTGCGGAGAAATCCCGCGGGAACGCCCCCCCGCCGCCGGTCCCAAGCCCCCCTGGTTGAAACGCCGCCTCCCCCGGGGGGAGGCTTACGGTCGCGTGCAGGCGCTGATCGCCCGGGGAGGGCTGCACACCGTCTGCCAGGAAGCGCGCTGCCCGAACCTCTGGGAGTGTTACGCGCGGAACACGGCGACCTTTCTCATTTTGGGCGACCGCTGCACCCGCGATTGCCGCTTCTGCGCCGTCACCCCCGGTACACCGGAGCCCCCGGACCCCGACGAGCCCGAGCGCGTGGCTCGGGCGGCGGCCGAGATGGGGCTCTCCTACGTCGTCATCACCTCGGTCACGCGGGATGATCTCGCCGACGGCGGGGCCGCCCATTTCGCCGCCACCCTCGCCGCCGTGCGTCGCCGGCTTCCCAAGGCGCGGGTCGAGATCCTCATCCCTGATTTCCAGGGCCGTCTCGAGGCGCTTTCCACGGTGATCCGCGCCGCACCCGACGTGATCAACCACAACGTCGAGACCGTCCCCCGGCTCTACCCGCGGGTCAGGCCGCAAGCCGACTACCGCCGCTCCCTCGAGCTGCTCTCGCGGGTCGCCGCCTCCGGGATTCCGGCCAAGTCCGGGCTCATGCTCGGCCTGGGGGAAGGGGCGGAGGAGGTGCGCTCCGTGCTCGAGGAACTCCACCGCGCCGGCTGCCGCATCCTCACCCTGGGGCAATACCTGCGACCCTCCGCCGCGCATCTGCCGGTCGCCTCCTGGGTGACGCCGGAGGAGTTCGAGCGCTGGCGTCGCTTGGCCTCGGCGATCGGCTTTGAGGAAGTCGCCTCCGCCCCGCTCGTGCGCAGCTCCTACCGCGCCGACCGCTCCTTCGAGGCCCTCCTCCGATGAGCGGCCCCCCGCCGATCCGCGCCGAGGTCGATCTGACGGCGATCGCGCACAATATCCGCGCGCTTCGCGGACGCACCGCCCCGGGGACAGCTTTCATGGCCGTGGTGAAGGCCGACGCCTACGGCCACGGGGCGCAGGCCGTCGCCCGGGTCGCGCTGGAACACGGCGCCTCGTGGCTCGGGGTGGCGCGCCTGCACGAGGCGCTGGCCCTGCGAAGGACGGGGATCGAAGCCCCGATCCTCGTCTTCGGAGCGACGGCGGCCGAGGAGGCCGAGGTGCTCGCCGCCCGCGAGATCCGGCAGGCGGTCGGAACGCTCGAGGCCGCCCGGGCCCTGTCCGCGGTCGCATCCGCCCGCGGAGTCCGGGTCCGCGTGCACGTGAAAATCGACACCGGCATGGGACGGCTGGGTTTCGTGCCCGATCGGCTCTCCCGGCCCGAGGCCTCCCCCCCGGCCGAGGAGCGGCTTTGCTCATGCCTGGAGGAAATCCTCCGCCTGCCGGGCCTCGACATCGAGGGCGTCTTCACCCATTTCGCCTCCGCCGATGCGGCCGATCTCTCCTCGGCCGAGCGGCAGCTGGCGCTCTTTCTCGAACTGCTCGCGGCGCTGCGGGCGCGCGGCATCGAGTTTTCCCTGCGGCATGCGGCGAACAGCGCAGGGCTGCTGCGCCTGCCCGCCGCCCACCTCGATCTCGTCCGCGCCGGAATCGCCCTCTACGGAATCGCCCCCGCGCCGGAGGTCGCGCCGGAGCTCACCCTTGTCCCCGCCATGACCCTGCGGGCGACCGTGGTGCAGGTGAAGGAAGTGCCGGCCGGATTTTCCGTGAGCTACGGGAACACGTGGCGGGCCCCGGCTCCGACCCGCATCGCCACGATCGCCGCCGGCTACGCCGACGGCTACCCGCGGCTTCTCTCTTCGCGCGGCCGCATGCTCTACCGCGGGGCAAGACTGCCCGTCGTCGGCCGCGTCTGCATGGATCTCACCATGCTGGACGCCGGGGACGCCCCCGGGATCCGGGCCGGAGACGAGGTCGTTCTCTTCGGCCGCGACGGCGACGTCTTGCTTCCCGTCGAGGAGGTGGCCTCCGCGGCCGGAACGATCCCCTACGAAATCCTCTGCGGCGTCTCGGCCCGCGTCCCCCGGGTCTATCTTCCGGCCTAAGCCGCAAGGCGGTTTTCGTTTGACGAGCCCCGCCTGCGCTTAGTAAAAGGCGGCCGATCGCCCATGCCCGAAATCGTTCTCATCAACATCACCGGCAACGATCGCCCGGGTCTTACCGCCCAGCTCGCCGAGACGCTCGCCCCCTACGGGGTCACCCTGCTCGACATGGGCCAGGCGGTGATCCACGATTTTCTCTCGCTGGGGATCCTGATCGAAATCCCCGACGTCTCGCGTTCCTCGTCGGTCCTGAAAGATATCCTCTTTGCGGCCCATCGCCTGGGCCTCCAGGCGCGATTCACGCCGATCGACGAGGAGCGCTACGAGGCCTGGGTCGAACAGCCCCAGAGCGAGCGGCGGATCATCACCCTGCTCGGGCGCAGAATCCCGGCCGCCCCCCTCGCCCGCGTGGCCCGCGCCCTCGCCGCAAACGGCCTGAACATCGAGACGATCACGCGGCTGTCGCGGCGGCTGTCGCTTTCGCGCCCCGGCGAGGCCGCACATGCCTGCATCCAGATGAGCGCCAGCGGCACGCTGGCCGACCCCGACGGCCTGCGCGGCGGATTGCTTGCCATCTCCGAGGAGACCGGAATCGACATCTCCTTCCACCTGGACACGATCTACAGCCGCAACCGCCGGCTCGTCGTCTTCGACATGGACTCGACCCTCATCCAGGCCGAGGTGATCGACATCCTCGCCTCCCGCGCCGGTGCAGGCGAGCAGGTCGCGCGCATCACCGAGGAGGCGATGCAGGGCAAGATCGACTTCCGCGAAAGCCTCATCCGCCGGGTCGCGCTGCTCCGCGGCCTGCCCGAGAGCGTGCTGGCCGAGGTCGCCGACGGGCTGCGGCTGACCGAAGGGGCCGAACGTGTGGCCGCAACCCTCAAGGGGCTGGGCTACAAGCTCGGCATCATCTCCGGGGGATTCGATTACTTCGGCCGCAGGCTCCAGAAACGCCTCGGCTTCGACTACCTTTTCGCCAACCGCCTGGAGATCGAAAACGGGCTTCTGACCGGCCGCCTCGAAGGCGAGATCATCGACGGCCCCCGCAAGGCGGAGATCCTGAAGACGATCGCCATGGTGGAGAACATCAGCCTCGAGCAGACGATCGCCGTCGGCGACGGGGCAAACGACCTGCCGATGCTCCACACCGCCGGCCTGGGAGTGGCGTTTCACGCCAAGCCCAAGGTGCGGGCGAACGCCGACCAGGCGATCTCGAGTTTAGGTCTGGACGGCCTGCTCTACCTCATGGGGATCGCCGAGCAGGAAGCCCGCCCCGGCTGATTCCCCTTCCCACCGGGCTCGCCCTTTTCCCCCGCCCCGCGGTTGCCAAGCGGCAAAACATCCTTACCGTCTTCCCGATTGCCGGAAGGGAGCGTCGGTGGCCGATTTGGGAAATGGATGGCGGCGATCGCCAGCGGATGAGGCGCCAACCCGCTCGACCCTCCTTTCCCGCCCGCACGCGGGAGAAGCCGTGAGCGCGACGCTCCCTTGGAAGCGCAAGATCGCCTATGCCGCCCCGGCCTTTGCGCTCGCCGTGGTGGGGATTCCGGTCTACGTCTACCTCCCCAAATTCTATACCGATGTCGTGGGGGTTCCGGTCGCCGCCGTGGGGGGGATCCTCGCCGGCGTGCGCCTGCTCGACGCCGCCACCGACCCGCTCATGGGGCACCTGTCGGATCGAACCCGCACCCCGTTCGGCCGCAGGCGACCCTACCTCGCGCTCGGCGCTCCGCTCGTCGCCGCCGCGATGATTTTTCTCTGCACCCCGCCGGAAGGCGTGCAGACCGCCTGGTTCGCCTTCTGGATCACGGCCCTCTTTCTGGCCTGGACGGCGGTGACCGTGCCTTACGAGGCGCTCGGCCCCGAGCTCACCTTCGATTACGACGAACGAAACAGCCTCTTTGCGCTGCGCGACGGGATGCTGCTCGCGGGCACGTTGGCCGCGGCCGCCTCGCCGGTTTTGATCGAGGCGGCGCTCTCCCCTCCGGCGGGCCCCGAGGGGGAGCGCATGAAATTTTTTTGGATGGCCCTCCTCTACGCGCCGCTTCTTGCGGGTACCGCAGCTCTGTGTGCGCTCGCCCTGCGCGAGCTCCCCGCGGCGGGGGCGTCCGCCGCAGCCGGCCTGGGGCGGGGGCTTTGGCTTGCCTTGAAAAACCGGCCGTTTCGCATTCTGGTTCTTTCCTACACGGTCAGCGCCTTCGGCGCGAACCTCCCGGCGACCCTCATCCTCTACTACGTCCAGTATGTGCTCGAAGCCTCCGGCGCGGAGGGCTTTCTTTTGCTCTACCTTGGAAGCGGGATCCTCTTTTTGCCGGCCTGGACGGCGCTCGCCGGCAGAATCGGCAAGAAAGCGGCCTGGCTCGCCTCCATCGCCGTCAACACCGGGGCCTTCGTCGGCGTCTTCTTTCTCGGACCGGGCGATGCCGCGATCTACGGTGTCCTCGTGGTTCTCTCCGGAGTGGGGCTGGGCGCGACGCTTGCGCTGCCCTCCTCGATCCAGGCCGACGTCATCGACTACGATGAACTGCTGACCGGCGAGCGCCGCGAGGGCCGCTACGTCGGCCTGTGGTCGATCGCCAAGAAACTCGCCGCGGCCGGCGGGATCGGGGTGGGGCTGTTTCTGCTCGACCGCTCGGGCTACGTCCCGAACGCCCCTCAGCCCGAGGCGGCGATTTTCGCCCTGCGGGTCCTCTACGCGCTCGTTCCCTCGCTTTGCAACCTCGCGGCACTGACGATCGCCGCCCGCTTCCCGATCGACGCCGGTCGGCATGCACGCATCCGCGAGGCCATCGAGCGTCGGCGCCGCGGCGAGGCGGTGGAAGATCCGCTTCGGCCGGGGCTGTGGCTCTCCCCCGGAAAAAGGAACTGAACGATGGCGATCCCCGTCGCGCTCTTGATGGTCACGGCGCTGGCGGTGTTTCTCCTGATGAGCGCGGGGTGGATCGCCAGCCTCATCCGGCGAAACGTTACCGTGGTCGACAGCCTCTGGGGTTTGGGATTTGTGATCGTCTCCTGGATCGGATGGGCCGCGGGCGAAGGATGGGAGATCAGGCGCCTTGCCGTGGCCTTGCTCGCCACCCTCTGGGGCCTGAGGCTTTCTTTCTATCTGACGTTGCGCAATCGGGGCCGGCCCGAAGATCCCCGTTACGCCGCCTGGCGCCACAAGAGCGGAAGACGGTTCGCCTGGGTGAGCCTGGGGAAAGTTTTCTGGCTGCAAGCGGCCTTTCTCTGGGTGATTGCGCTCGTCCTGCTTGTCCCCCAGGCGGCGCCGGAGCCGGAGCGGCTGACCGCGTGGGATGCGGTCGGAGGATTGCTCGCGCTCTTCGGGATTTGCTTCGAGACGATCGCCGACCGGCAATTGGCACGCTTCCAGGCCGACCCGCAAAACCGCGGTCGGGTGATGGACCGCGGCCTGTGGCGCTTCTCGCGGCACCCCAACTACTTCGGCGAATGCCTCGTGTGGTGGGGCTTCTACGGCATCGCCCTCGCCGTGCCGGGGGGGGGCTGCGCGATCTTCAGCCCGATCCTGGTGACGCTCGTGTTGCTGAAGATGACCGGGATCCCGCTCACCGAACGCTCGATCCTCGAGCGGCGGCCCGCCTACCGCGACTACCAGCGGCGGACCTCGGCCTTCATCCCCCTTCCCCCGCGGGAGCCGAAGGATGAATCCGCTGATTGACGCCGCCGAACGGGGCCTGCTCCCCGACCCCCTGATCCGCCTGGGGATCCGCTTTCTCGACCGCCGGCGCCTCGCCGCCGAGAGGCATGCCGACCCGGAGAAGGCCATCG
>CAZQUP010000019.1:20804-33362 GCA_964596545.1 uncultured Desulfatibacillum sp.
CCGCAAAGATGCGCTTTCTCGAAGAGATGCGCGCCTCTCCGATCGCCCCGGCGCCGGCCGCGGCGAACCGCCAGCACTACGAGGTTCCACCGGAGTTTTTTCGGCTCGTGCTCGGAGGGCGCATGAAATACAGCGCCTGCTTTTGGCCCCCGGGGGTCGCCGATCTCGAGGCGGCCGAGGAGGCGATGCTGGCGCTTGTCGCCGAGCGCGCGCTCCTCGAGGACGGCCAGCGGGTGCTCGAGCTCGGCTGCGGCTGGGGCTCCTTCGCCCTGTGGGCGGCGGAGCGTTTCCCGCAAAGCACGCTCCTTGCCGTCTCCAACTCCGCCCCCCAGCGGCGCTTCATCGAAAGGGAGGCGCGTGCACGGGGCCTGGGCAACCTCGTGGTCCTGACCGCCGACATCAACGATTTCGCCCCTCAGGGCCTCTTCGACCGGGTCGTCTCGATCGAGATGTTCGAGCATCTGGCCAACTGGCCGCTTCTGCTCACGCGCATCGGCTCCTGGCTGCGGCCCGGGGGAAAGCTCTTCCTGCACGTCTTCTCCCATCGTCGCCTGGCCTACCGCTTCGAGACCGAAGGGGCCGGAAACTGGCTGGGCCGCCATTTCTTCACCGGCGGCATGATGCCCGCCGACGACCTTCTCCTCTACTGTCAGGACGACCTGGTCCTCGAGCGCCACGACCGCCTGAACGGGCGCCACTACGCGAAAACGGCCGAGGCGTGGCTGGCGCGTCTGGACAAAAGGCGCAAAGAGGCCCTCGCGGCCTTGGGCGCCGGCGTGGAACGGGGGGAGGCGAAACGCAGGCTCCGGCGCTGGCGCATCTTCTTTCTCGCCTGCGCCGAGCTCTGGGGATATGCCGGCGGCCGCGAGTGGATCGTCTCGCACTACCGGATGCGCCGCCGCGAAAACGGCTGAAAGGGCTCTCGACCGCCCTCAGTCGAGCCGCGGCAGGAGGGGCGCCGTGCGGTTCCAGGGCTTGGCGAGAAGCATCTGGACATCGCCCAGGTAGCGCTCGGCGAAGCCCCCCTCGCAGTAGGCGAGGTAGAATTCCCACATCCGCAGGAAGCTCTCCGGGAAGCCCAGAGCGCGCACCTCCTCGCGGTGCGCGAGGAGATTTTCGCGCCAGGCGCGAAGCGTGCGTACGTAGTGCGGGGTGAGCTCCTCGAGGTGCACGATCCGGAGATCGCCCGCCCGGGCCGCGGCCGCGGCCAGAGCCGCGATGGAGGGGATGCAGGAGCCCGGGAAAATGTAGCGCTTGATGAAATCGACGCTTTTCTTGTGGCGCTCGAAGACCTGATCGCGGATCGTGATCGCCTGGAGCAGCATCATGCCGTCCGGCTCGAGCCGCTCGGAGGCGATGCGGAAAAAGGTCTCGAGAAATTCGTGGCCCACGGCCTCGATCATCTCGATCGAGACGAGCTTGTCGAAACGGCCGGTGAGGTCGCGGTAGTCGCGCCGCAACAGCTCGATCCGCCCCTCGAGGCCCGCCTCGCGGATTCGCTTCCGGGCGAGTTCGAACTGGCGCTCGGAGATCGTGGTCGTCGTCACCCGGCAGCCGAAGCGCGAGGCGGCGTGGATCGCAAAGCCCCCCCAACCGCTTCCGATCTCGAGCACGCGGTCCGCCGGCGTGAGGCGAAGCTTGCGGCAGATGCGCTCGTATTTCGCGATCGAGGCCTCGCCCAGCGTCGCCTGCGGGTGTTCGAAAATCCCGCAGGAGTAGGTGAGGGTCTCGTCAAGGAAGAGGGCGTAGAATTCGTTTCCGAGATCGTAGTGGGCGACGATGTTGCGTCGGCTGCCGCGGCGCGTGTTGCGGTTCAGCCGGTGCATGAGCCGCAACGCCGGGGTGAAAAGCCTTGCCGGGCCGGCCTCGAGGCCGCCGAAGACCTCGGGGTTGCGAACGATAATGCGGACTACGGCGGCGGGATCGTCCGCCGACCAGCAGCCGGCCATGTAAGACTCGCCCGCCCCGATCGTCCCCCCGAAGAGACAGTCGCCGTAGAAACGGGGGTGGTGCACGAAAAGGTGCGCCTCGAGGGGAAAGGCGGGGCTGCGGCGGCCGAAAGCGCGCCTCTCCCCTCCCCTTTCCTCGAGCACGAGCCGGCCGCGCTCCAAGCGGCCGAGAAGCGCCAACACGCGGCCGCGCGCAAAACGGTCCCAGGGCCGCACGGGGATTTCCTCAGGCGACGGGAATTCCGGCGGAACGATCCGATCCTTCATCGCCTCCTCCCGGAATGGAGGTTTCCGCGCTTGCGCGGGTGCGGGAAAAAAGGCGCTCCCTTGAGCACCAGGCGCAGCGCCTGGAAATAGATGAGGGCGATCACCTTCACCGTAAGCAAGGGATAGCGCCGAAGAACCCCTCCTAAAGCCTGGCGGTCGACCGGCCGTCGCTCGAGCGCCAGGGTCGCATCGAAGAGAAGCTTCCCTTTTTCGTAGAGGATCATGTGCACCCCCAGCCGATCGCCCGGCACCCGGAACCGCCAGTCGTAGCCGATGTCCATATCGATGAACGGGGAGACGTGGAAGGTCTTCGGAAACCTATGCCGCCGCCAGCCGGGGCAGGGGTGGAGGTTTGCGGCGCGATCGAGGACGTAGGTGTGGACCTCGCCCCAGGGGGTGTTGTGGATCTCGACGACGATCGCCTCGAGGTCCAAGCCCTGCTCGTCCCAGCAGTAATAGAAGCTCGCCGGGTTGAAGACGTAGCCGAAATAGCGCGGGTGGCAAAGGAGGCAGACCGGACCCATGGGCCGACGTCCGGTCTGCTCCGCGACCCGTCGCCGCACCGCCTCCTCCAGAGGAAGCCCCGGGTCGCCGAAGTGGTCCCGGCGTCGCAACCAGGCGGGAGCCGGCCTCCGGTGACTCCAGAGGGGATGGAGGGCGAAGACGGGGTCGAGCTCGGCCAAATCGAGGTAGGGCAGGATCAGCCGGTAGCGGAAGACGTTTTCGACCGGCCGGAAGCGCCGGTGGCGGACGGTTCCTTCGTAGAGGCAGCTTCTCACGCAAGCTCCCTTCCGAAGCGGCGGCCCACGGAAAGCGCGCTGTTCACGCCGTCCTCGTGAAAACCAAAGCCGCACCAGGCGCCCGCGTAGTAGGTGCGGCGCACGCCCTGGATCTCCTCCAGCCGGCGGCGGGCGGCGAGGCCGGCGGCGGTGTAGACCGGGTGGGCGAAGCGGCCGCGGTGGAGGATCCGCCGCGGGTCGAGGCGCTCCTCGAGGTTGAGCGAGACCAGAAATTCGACCGGGGCCGCGAGGTTCTGGAGGATGTTCATGTCGTAGGTCACAGCCACCCCGGCCTCCTCGTCGCCGGGAACGAGGTAGTTCCAGGCGGCCCAGGCGCGGCGGCACCGCGGCAGGATGGCGGTGTCGGTGTGCAGCGCGATCCCGTTTTCGCGATAAGGGATGGACCCCAGAATCGCGCGCTCGGCCTCGGAGGGATCGGTAAGCATCCGCAGCGCCTGGTCGCTGTGCACGGCAAGCACGATCGCCTCGAAGTCGAGCTCTTCCGCGCCGGCGCGCAGCCGAATACCTTCTTCCGTGCGCCGGACGGCCTGGACGGCGCAGCCGGTGCGGATGCGGTCGCGAAACGGGCGGGTGAGCGGCCCCAGGTAGTTGCGCGAGCCCCCGGCGACGGTCAGCCAGCGCGGCTGCACGAGCTCGAGAAATCCGTGGTTGAAAAAGAAGCGCGCGAAGAACGACGCCGGAAAGCGCCGGAGGGCGCCCGGAGGGCTGGACCAGATGGCCGCCCCCATGGGCTCGATGAAGTGGCGCCGGAAAAAGGCGGAATAGCCCCGCCGGTCGAGGCAGGCGCCCAGGGTGAGCGCCGGGTCGCCGCGCGCGGCGAGCGCCTCGAGGTCTCGGCGCAGGCGCCGGATCTCGAAGAGCATGCGGTAAAAGGCGGGACGCAAAAGGTTTCGGCGCTGGGCGAAGTAGGTGTTCAGGGTGCTCGGCCGGAATTCGACTCCGGTCGCCGGGCATTTGACGCTGAAGCTCATCGTCGAGGGCTGCGCGGCGACCCCGAGCGTTTTCAGCAGGCGCATGAAATGGGGGTAGGTCTTCTCGTTGAAAACGATGAAGCCGGTGTCCACGGCGAAAGAACGGCCGCCCACGGCGACGTCCACGGTACAGGTGTGGCCCCCGATCCTTCCTTCGGCCTCGAAGACCGTGACCTCGTGCTCCGGGTGCAGGAGGTGGGCGCTCAAAAGACCCGAAATCCCGGCTCCGACGACGGCGATGCGCATGGCGATCCTATTTCGGGCGTTCCGCGGCGGGGGGTCGGCGCACGGCCTCCGGCACCGGTCGGAGGTCGCGCACGACCCCGAGCAGGGAAAGCAGCCGGAGCAGCAGGTAGGTGATGTCGATCTCCCACCAGAAGAACCCCTGCCGGGCCGAGACGGCATAGTGGTGGTGGTTGTTGTGCCAGCCTTCGCCCAAGGTGATCACGGCGAGCAGCGCGTTGTTGCGGCTCGCATCCGGCGTGGGGTAGCGGCGGCTGCCGAACATGTGGTCGAGCGAGTTGATGGTCACCGTGGCGTGGAAGAGAACAGTCGTCGAGATGAAAAAGCCCCAGACGAGCATCTGCGCTCCGTTGGTGGCGAGCTCGGGGGCCGCACGCTCGAGAACGGCGCCCAGTGCATAGAGCCCGCAGGCGAGCAGCAGGGGAACGAGGGTGTCGAAGCGGTTCAGAAAACGCAGTTCGGGGTAGCCCATCCAGTCCTTGACGTAGGGCCAGCGCGTCGCAAAGTGCCGCGCGCTCGTCAGCCAGCCGATGTGGCTCCACCAGAAGCCGTGGCGTACGGGGGAGTGAGGGTCCTCGTCGGTGTCGGCGAAGCGGTGGTGGTGCCGGTGGTGCGAGGCCCACCACAGGGGGCCCCGCTGCACGGCGGAGTTTCCGAGCACGGCGAAGAAAAACTGCGCCAAGCGCCCCGCCCGGAAGGCGCGGTGCGAGAAATAGCGATGATAAAAGCCCGTGATGGCGAACATGCGCACGAAGTAGAGCGCGGCCGCCGCCGCGACCGCAACCGGGCTTGCGCCCGTCCAGAAGACGGCCAGGCACATCCCGTGGAGAAAGACGAAGGGGAGAATCCGCAGCCACTCCACGCGGTCGGGCCGCTCCGGGTCGGGCGAGGCGGATCCCGCCTCGGCGTCGAACCAGCGCCGGATCGCAACCAGGGGGCTTCTTCCCTCTCGGCGGGTGGGGACGATGTTCATGGACGGAGAATCGGGCGGGGCTCACCGCTTCGGATCGGGCCGATCATCGTCGCTTCAAGCCCGTTTGTCAACGGATTCCTCGAGTCCCTCAGCGGATGAGCCGGCGGCGCATGAAGATCAGCGCCAGCATCGTGAAGAGCGCCGCAAAGACCGTGAGATAGCTCAGGCTGAGCAGCGGAACCGTCTCCGAGCGGCCGAGGCCGACCAGCCGGCAGAGCTCGACCAGGTGATAGAGGGGAAAGGAGAGCGCCAGCGGTTTCGCCCAGAGCGGCAGGTTGGAGACGGGAAAGAAGGTCCCGCTGAAGAGGAACATGGGGGTGATGAAGAGAAAGATCGGCAGGTTGAACATCTCGATCGTGGGGATGATCCCCGTGAAGAAGAGTCCGACCGCGCCGAAGGCGATTCCCCCCAAAAAGGCGAGCGGAATGACGAAAAGCGCCTGGGGCCAGACCATCAGGCCGAAGAGCGAGAGCACGCCGAGCATGATGGCGGCCGCCGCCGCGGCCTTGGAGGCGCTCCAGACGATCTCGGCGACCATGATCTCCTCGAGCGAAAGGGGAGTGGCGAGCATGGCGTCGAAGGTTTTCTGATAATACATGCGCACGAAGGAGGCGTAGGTCGTCTCGAAGAAGGCGTTGTTCATGACCGCGGCGGCGATCAGCGCCGGGGCGAGAAAGGCGGGGTAAGAGAAGGCCTCCCCGCCGTAGCGGACCTCCCCCACCAGCCCGGCGAAACCCAGGCCGAAGGCGGCGATGAAAAGCACGGGCTCGAAGAGCGGGGGGAGGAAGTTCACCTTCCAGATCCGCCGGAAGGTGACGAAATTTCTGCGCCACACGCGGATGAAACGCCAGGACAGGGCATCCCACCGGATCACGGATCCTTCCTTCTCCTTTCTACGGTCGCCGTTTCACTCGCGGAGCTCGCGCCCCGTGAGGCGCAAAAACACATCCTCAAGGGTCGCATCCCGGAACGTGCAGCGCCGCAGGCAGAAACGTTCGCGCACGGCCGCAACCCGGCCGTCGTCGCCCGCGGTGTAGAGCAGGATGCGCTCGCCGAGGTCGTCGTGCGGCAGGGCGTTCTCCTTGAGGTACTCCCGCAGAGCGCCGTCCGGACCGCCGATTTCGACCACCTGGGGGCCGACGTGCCGGAGGATGAGTTCTCCGGGGCGCCCCTCGACCAGGATTTTTCCGTGGTCGATGATCACCAGGCGGTCGCACAGGCGGGCGGCCTCCTCCATATAGTGGGTGGTGAGGATGGCGGACAGGCCGCTTGCCTTGAGTTTCTCGACCCGGTCCCAGACTTGGTGCCGCGACTGGGGATCAAGCCCCGTCGTCGGCTCATCGAGGATCAAGAGATCCGGCCGGTTGACGAGCGCGCGCGCGAGCAGCAGTCGGCGGATCATGCCTCCGGAGAGGTCCATCACCCGCGCCCGGGCGCGGGAGGCGAGGGCGAAGAAGTCGAGCAGCTCGGCCGCACGGGCGCGCGCCTCGCGGCGGCCGACCGCGAAATAGCCTGCAAAGACGAGGAGATTCTCCTCCACGGTCAAATCCGGGTCGAGGGTGTTTTCCTGCTGGCAAACCCCGATCCGCGCCCGGATGCGGCGCCAGTCGCGCGCCAGATCCATCCCGAAGAGGCGGACCGTGCCGGACGTCGGTGGGGAAAAGCCGTAGAGCATGCGGATCGTCGTCGTCTTGCCCGCCCCGTTCGGCCCGAGCAGCCCGAAGCATTCCCCCGGCGCGACGCGAAAGGAGACCCCGTCCACCGCGGTGCGGCCGCGGAAGATTTTTCGCAGGGCGCTCACCTCGAGGATCGGTTCCCGGGAACTCATTTCAGCACCGGAAGCCCCCCCGCGTAGCCCGTCAGCTCCACATAGCCCACCCCCTCGACCGGGCTGTCCCCCTTGGTGCCGCGGGCCGAAACGCTGCCTTCCCAGTAGACGACCCCGGAGGTCCCGGCGGTGTGCATCTCCTGATCGGCAAGATTCGACTTGACGAGAAGATCGATCCCCAGGATCGGGATGCGGATCCGCCAGCTTGCAGGATAAACCGCTCCCGAACGGGGGCTTTTCCAGGAGTCGAGCGCCTCGACGGCGAAGTAACCGGACTCGAGGTGCCGTTTGGACCCCCGGGAATCGATGTAGGAGCCGCTCGAGGAGGCCGAAAGACTGCCATCCTCGCGGCGCAGCAGGTAGATCATGAATTCGCTGTTGTCGGAAAGCTGGAGGCTGAACCAGTCCCAGCCCACGATCCCCTCCTCGAGCGGGGCCGTGCTGAACTCATGGTCCATCCAGCTCTGGCCCTGCACGGCGAGATTTTTCCCGCCGAGGGTGACGGTACCCTGGGTCTCAAGACGGCTGAAGGAATAGTAACAGCTGGCGCGCTCCGGGGTCGAGCCTTTTTGACTGTAGCCTTCCCGGCCGTGAAACACGGGAGGTTTCACGGGTTGCAATTCGAGGGCGAAGGCGAACTCCTCGTCCGCGGCCTGAAGCTTGTGGCGGTCGGGGAAGATCACGATGCTCCAGCCGCGGTGGTAAAGCGTGATGTCCTGGCCGTACTGGAGCCAGCCCGCGATCCCAAGCGCGTTTCTCCCGATCCGTTCGGCCTGCAGGTGGCGCCGGGCGGAGAGATCCGAGAGGGCGGCGTGGGCCGAGTAGATCTGGCGTGTGCGCCAGGCCGAGGGCGGATCCGGCCATCCGGCCGACCCCCCGAAGGGGGTGAGCTGATACCGGAAGAAGGTGAGCTGGTAGCCGAAGCGCCGGCCGGCCTCGGTCTTGAGGTTGCCGGTATAATACCACCACTCGGTACGAAAACCCGGGTGCGGGGCATGATCCCGAGGGAATTCAAAGCCGCAGGGACCGGTCACGGCGAGGAACCCCTGGGCGGGGGGTTCTCCCCCGAAGGCGGCCGCAAGCCAGAGGAACCCCGCGACAACCCCTCCAAGCCCGAGAACCCTCCGCCTTCGCCTTCCGGCCTGAGCCCTCCGCTCGCCCATCGGTGATCTTCCTTTTGTCGCGGCTTCGTCCATCCCCGTTCACCGCTGCCGCAACAGCGCGGCGGGGGGCTGCCGGAAGGCGGCGCGCACCGCGGGCAGCGCCGCAGCGAGCGCCGCGGCGAGAATCAGGGGAAGCGAGAGTCCGAGGCTCGCCCAGTCGACGGTGTAGAGGAAAGTCCAGCCGAAGGACTGGCGGTTGATGACCTGGATCAACATCCCCGAAAGAAGAAAGCCGCAGGCAAGCCCCGCGCTCTCGCCTACGGCGACGAGGAAGGCCGCCTCCCAGAAGATCATCGCCCGGATCTGGGGCGGGCTTCCACCGACGGCGAGAATCGTGTTCAGCTGCCGCGAGCGCTCGAGCACCAGGACCGTGAGGGTGGTTGCGATCCCGAGCGCGGCCACGGCGAGGGCGATGAGGAGCAGCACCGTCGTCACGGCGAAAGTTTCGTCGAAGATCCGGAGCACCGCCTCGCGCAGTTCCCGGCCGCCGATCAGATCGAGCCGGTCGCCCCAGGCCGCGACGATCGCCCGGCGCAGGCGGGCGAGCTCGCCTTCGGGGTCCGCAGGCGGCTTGCGGAAAAAGAAACGCACCCCGCTCCAGCGGGGGTCGTGAAAGCGCTCCTGGAAGTGCCGGTGGGAGTAAAAAACGATCCCGCCGTCGGTACGGTAGTCGCGCACTACGCCCAAAATGGGCAGATCGACGAGCGAGCCCTCGATTTTGGCCTGGAAGCGATCCCCCGCTCGCTGCCCGGTGCGGGCGGCGAAGACTTCGGAGACGAGCACCCCTTCGCCGGCGGCGACCCGCGGCCGGAGCGTTTCCGGGTCCCCCTCGAGCCAGAGGAAGTCCCCGTGGCGAAAGAAGGTCTCCATCCCCATGGCTTCGAACTCGTAGGGGAAATTTCCGCGCTCGAGCGGCCAGCGCCGGCTTTCGACCAGATCGAAGCCGGCGGCGAGGCGGGGCAGCTCGGAGACGATCTCCTCGGGGATGGGAAAGCGAAAGCGATTCACCTGACCCATTTTCGCGGTCACGAAGAGATCCCCGCTCACGGTCTGGCGCACCCAGGTTTCGACGGTGTGGCGGAAGCTGTACACCATGATGACGAGCGCGGTGAAAAGAGCGACGGCCGTGATCAGCGCGCCGACCGAAACGGCCGTGCGTACCGCACCCTGTCGCACCGCCCGGCCGGCAAGGAAGGCGGGCGGTCCGGCGATGCGGGAAAGCCTGCCGTCCAGCCCGGAGGCGAGGCGCTCGAGCAGGAAGGGCGAAAGCAAGGCGAAGCCCAAAAAAAGAAACAGAACCGCCAGATACCCGGCGAGGGGAACCTCGCCCGCCGGCGGCAGCGGAAGAAGGACGGCGCAGGCCGCAAGGCAGCCCGACGCCAGGAGCGCCGCGGCGCGCTCGCTTTTCCGGCGCCGCTCCTCCGGGGTCATCATGTCCATGGCCTCGCGCGGGGAGACGCGCATCGCCTCGCGGGCCGGCTGCCAGGCGGCGATCAACGAGGTGCCGAGCGTCACCGCGAAGCTGACGGCGAGCTCGGCGGGGCTCAAAACGAGCTCCTCCACGCGCACGCGGACGAAAAGGGTCGTGATCGTGCGGCTGACGGCTTCCAGCAGGTCACGCACAAGAAAGGATCCGATCGGGATGGCCAGGATCCATCCGAGCACCCCGAGGAGCGCTCCCTCGGCGAGAAAGAGCCGAAAAAGCGTCGGCGGGGCGGCCCCGAGGGCGCGCAGGACGGCGAGCTCCCGACGCCGCGCGGCGACGTTCAGGGCGACCAGGCTGTAGACGAGAAACATGCCGACAAAGAGCGAGGCGAAGCTCAGAACCGAGAGGTTGAGCTGGTAAGCGCGGATCATCGCCGTGCCGCTTTCGCGCGCGGCCGAGGGCATGCCGAGCTGGAGATCCTCCGGAAGCCCGCGCGCCAAAGCCTCGATTTCGGCCGGGGTGACGCCGCGGCGGAACTTGAGATCGATCCGATCCACCCCGCCGTGGAGGCCGGTCAGCTCCTGGAACGTCGCGATGTCGACGATTCCCACGCGCCCGCCCTCGACGAGAGCCAGCCCCGAGGGCTCGAGCCGCCCCACGACCCGAAACTCCACCGTGCGGCGCGTGTGCTCGAGCGTAAGCCCTCCTCCGGCTTCCACTTCGAGCTCGCGTGCGAGCGGCGCGGTCAGCAGGATCGTGTAGGGCTCGCGCAGCAGGTCGAGCCAGGCCTCGACCGCTTTCGTCCCCTCGCCCTGGATGCGCCAGCTGCGGAAGGTGCGGTCGAGCAGGGGGTCGATCCCGATCAGCAGGAAAGGTTCCGCGCCCGCCCCCTCGCGCCGCACGTAGGTGGTCGAGAGCACGCTGTAATCCCGGACCGCGGGATGGGTGTAGAAGCGCGCGAGTGTCTCCTCGGGCACAAGCCCCCCGGGCCGGACGACCACGCGATCGGCGTTTCCGGCGAAGAAATCCATGCTGCGCGTAAACGAGGCGATCGAGGCGTGCACCGCCAGGCGCACGCTGGTGAAGACGGCGGCCCCCAGGGCGATGCCCAGGACCACGGCCACGGTGCGGCCGCCGTGACGCGCCGCGTGGCGCAGGCTGAAGGCGGCGAAAAGGCGGAAAAAGGAGATCAGGCGCCGCATGGGGAGGAAACGAGCGCTCCGTCCCGCAGGGCGAGCCTGCGCGTGGCGACCCCGTCGGCGAGATCGCTGTGGGTGGCAAGAAGCACGGTGATCCCGTCTTCGCGGTTCAACCGGGCGAGAAGCTCAATCACCGCCGACCCGTTTCGGCTGTCGAGGTTGCCCGTCGGCTCGTCGGCCAGTACCAGAGCGGGGCGGTTGATGACCGCCCGGGCGATGGCGACCCGCTGCATCTCCCCCCCGGAGAGCCGGTCCGCCGGGTGACGGGCGCGACCGGAAAGCCCCAGACGCTCGAGAAGTTCCTCCGCCCTGCGGCGCGACTCCCGCTCCTCGCGCCCGGCAAGCAGCGCCGGAAGGCAGACGTTTTCGATCACGTTCAGGGTCGGCAGCAGGTTGAAGGACTGAAAGACCATACCCACCGCCTCGCGCCGGAAACGCGTGAGATCCCCCGGCGGCCGCCCCGAGAGGCGACGGCCGGCCACGGTGAGCTCGCCCGCGCTCGGGGTGTCGAGCGCGGCAATAAGGGCAAGCAGCGTGCTCTTTCCCGAACCGCTCGGCCCCTTCAGGACGACGAATTCGCCGCGGGCGATGTCCAGGTTCACCCCCTCCACCCCGGTCACGGTCCCGGCTCCCAGGGGATAGATGCGGGTCAGGTTGCGGGCGCAGACGATCGGTTCAGCAGAGGCTTCCGGATTCGGCACAGGGGTATCCCTCATCCCGGCGCTGCGCCCCCGGAGGCTGTCTTTCGTCCCCAGACGGCGTAGAGCGGATCGGAAAACGGCGTCGTCCCCGCGTGGCGGTCGTCTGCGGGCCGGGGGAGACCGCGCAAGGAAAAAGTCTCGAGCCGTTCATATTCCCCCGAATCACGGAAAACTTCAAGGACCAGACCCATCCGCTCGAACTCGTGAAGCTCGGTCCAGAGGCGTACGGCCTTGGGAGGAAAGTAGCGGTTGGAGAAGACCTGGACGAGGAGACCGCCCGGCCGCAGGATGCGGGCGGCCTCGGCGAAGACCTCGCGCGGCCGCACGAGATATTCGAAGGAGACGGTCGAGATGACGGCGTCGAAGGATCCGGCGGCGAAGGGAAGCTGCGGGTCGGCGTTCAAGTCGTGAACCAAACGGCGATCGGCCCGCGGGTTGGCGGCGAGCTCCTCCTCGTTCAGCCCGAGCACGCTGAGCTCGGCGAGGGACAGCTCCGGGGGCAAGTGCGAGATCCAGCTTCCCATGAGGTCG
Source organism: uncultured Desulfatibacillum sp. (assembly GCA_964596545.1). Classification (GTDB taxonomy): domain Bacteria; phylum Desulfobacterota; class Desulfobacteria; order Desulfobacterales; family SpSt-501; genus SpSt-501. Next base: position 32,856 of record CAZQUP010000019.1, read on the forward strand.
AGCACCCGGTCGCCGGGAGAAAGCAGCCGGCCGTAGAGGCGGGAGACCTCGGCCAGGGCACGGGCGTCGAGATGGGCGACCAAGCGCGGCCGGCGATAGAAGAGGGTGTCCTCCCGTTCGTCCGGCCGCGCAAAGGCGCCTGCGGTGAAAAAATCGGTCGGCTGTCCCCCGGCGCGCGCCTGCATGCCCGGACCGTCGAGCAGGCGCTCGGTCCAGTCGACGACGATCCCGCCGCGCTCGCTGGATTTCCGCGCCAGGCCGCTTACCTTCGCTTCCAGTTCGAGAGGAATCCCGGCGAGCGGATGGTTCAAGTCGGCGAGCAGATCATCGCGCCCGACCTCGAGGCAGCGGAAGGGGAGAAGATTCTCGGGAAAAACGCCGGGCAGGCCGCGGAGCAGGCCGCGGGGGTAGAAGCGGCCGCGGCGGGGTACGATCCGGCTTCCGTCGGCGAGCGTGCCGCGGAAATCGGCGGTGCCGAGGCGGTGAATCCGATCTTGGCGGCGCGGC
>CAZQUP010000019.1:33388-41405 GCA_964596545.1 uncultured Desulfatibacillum sp.
GGAGACGCCGTTGCGGATCGGCGGCGAGCGTCTCCCGAATTCCCGGCGGGAGAAGATCGCGCCAGAAGTTGACGCGGGGAGCGAAAAGAGACTCGGTGTGCAGGATGCCGTCTTTTTGCCAGCGGAGCGTGAACTCGAAATCCGCCGTGTAACCATCGAGAGGGTGCATGGGGTGCTTCTTCCTTTCAGGGAAGGCTTTTCATTTGGGCGCCGGGAGGATAAGAACGATCATCCCATCCGCCAAGCGGGAGGAGAAGTCATGCACCGGAAAATAAGCGCCCTTCCCGGACTGCTCGTGATCGCCTTCGCCGCAGCGGCGGTCGCCTGCCGCACCCCGGGGGAACCCGGCGGGAATGCCGGACCGAGGTCTGCGCTCCGCGGCACCCTCACCTACCCGCAGCGGATGGCGCTTCCACCGGGGGCGATCGTCACCGTTGCGCTCGTCGAGCAGCGCGGGAAAGCCACCTCCGCGGTGCTGCTTCGCGAAACGAGCTTTCCCGCGCCGAACGAGGTGCCGATCGCCTTCCTGCTCCCCTATGACCCGGCGGCGATCGACCCGGCGCGCCACTATGCGCTCCGGGCGCGGATCACGGATGCCCGGGGGGCGGTCCACTGGGCGACCCGGCGGCCCGTCCCGGTCCTCACCCACGGACACGGCGAGACGGCGGAGATCGCCCTCGTTTCCGCCGTGGCGAGCATCCGGAGCGCCCCGCCGCCGACCCTCTTCTTCGAATGCCCGGAGCGCTCCTTCGCCCTGCGCCATGAGGGGGAGGGCGTGCGACTCTATCTCCCGGGGGGCGAGCTTTTTCTGCGGGAAACCCCCTCCGCATCCGGGGCGAAGTACGGCGACGGGAAGAATCTCTTCTGGCAGAGGGGGGAGGAAGCGCTTCTCGAGCTCGAAGGGCGCCCCCCCACCCGTTGCCGCGAAAACCCGCGGCGCGCGGTCTGGGAGGATGCGCGCCTGAACGGGGTCGATTTCCGCGCCGTGGGCAACGAACCCGGCTGGCACCTGGAAATCCGCGAGGAGGGGGAGGCCTCCGCGGCGATCGATCTCGTGACGATGTACGGGGAGCACTACTACAGCTTCCCCGCGGTTCGCCGCGAGACCATGCCGGAAGCGGCGGGAAAGCTGCGCTACACGGCGGCGTTGGGGACGCACCGGCTGGTCGTGCTGCTCGAGCAGGGCGAGTGCGTCGACACGATGAGCGGGGAGCGCTTCGCGACCCGGGTCGAGGTGCGCCTCGATCACGAAATTTACCGCGGCTGCGGCCGCCGCCTGCGCTGAGTTTTCCGCCTTTCGATTCTATAACTTTTTATTCCCATCAATGATACTTTCGCACCTCAATTTTTAGATGCCCTTTCCCCGCGCTTACCAATAACTTATTGCTTTTAAAAGACTATATTTAACATATGGAATTGGGCATGTTATTTGCTATGTCGAGAGGTGGAGAGTTATTCTCCGTAAGGGGTGGAAGGTGTCTTGAATTCAATTCCGCTGAAAGGAGGGAAATGAAGTTGAGGAAAACGTTTGCCGTATTCGTGATGTCAGCTCTGTTGTTAGGGTTCTCCGGTGAAAGCCATGCCTTTTTTTGGCTTTTCTTCGGAGGCGGCGGAGGCAAAGGCGGCTCGCGTATCGGCGCGGTGAACACTAACGAGGTGTTTTCCACAGGGTCGGCCGGCGCCGCGTTCACAAAGAACGTCATCGCCTCCCAAACAGATTCCACCCGCGGTACAAATTCACAGAACACCGAGGTCATGGAGCAACTCGCTCAGGAAACCAACAAGCAGATAAGTTATGTTCCGCCTCAAGAAAATGAGGTGCCTCCGGAACAAACGTCGGTGTCTGTGCCCGAGCCGGCGACGATGATCCTGCTGGGAGCGGGCCTTCTCGGCATCGCCGCCTTCAGCCGCAAAAGGATCCGCTGAGGAGCGCTGGTTCAGTCTCCCGAAGGGGTCCGTTGCCAAACGGGCCCCTTTCTTTTTCGCTCCCGCCGAAAAAACCGCCCCGCAATCTCTTCCCACCGCCCGGCCACAGCGCCCGGAAGGAGCTGCCAGTCGAGAAGCCCGCCGTCGGCCGCCAGAAGACCGCCGCGCTCCGAAAGAAGAAAAGACAGTCGGCGGCATTCGGCGGCGAGGTGTCGGGCGGCGTCCTCCCCTAGCTTGAGCCGCGAAAGCGCAGCCGCAAGATCCGTGGCTTGCGCCCGGAGCACCCAGTCGGTCCCGTAGGGGTCCGACACTTCCTTTCCCGCCCGCTCCCGCACCGCAGGGTTCACCGCGGTGACGACGCCCTCCACCGGCGAGGCAAAAGGGATCTCTCGGCCTTCGCGCAAGGCGCGGAAGGCGGTCCGGCCGCGCCGCAACCGCTCCCCGGTTCGTGCCGCCTCGATCCGCTCCGGGCAAAGAAGCCGCCAGGCGAAATCATCCAAACCGAGGCGCACCTCGCCTCCCTCGCCGGGCTCGAGCCAGACATGCCCGGGGTGGAGATAGAACCCCTGCGGGATCCGCAGCCCCTCGACCGCAAGCTCCGCCACCGCCACCGGGACCGCGGCGACCCGAAACTCCTCGGCGAAATACTGATCGAACTCGCAGCGGCGGCAAAGATAGTCCGCGGTGCAAGCCCGGAAGGGGATGCGCCCGACGAGGTGGTGGACGCAGGGCTGCAGGCGGGAGGGCAGCCGCCGCAGGCGGTCCTGCCAGGTCTCGATCGCCCCCCGCCGGCCGCAGGGCCGTCCCCCGTTCAGCCGTATTCGCCGGTTCTCGGCGGCGACACGCCTGAGCGCCCGGTCGAAGGGGCAGACGGAGCAGCGATAGGCCAGACGGCAGTCCTTTCTCGGCACCACCCCGGCCTGCATCCACAGACAGGGGGGCGACGAAGATCGGGCGGGCTTTTCAGGCTCCATGGGATCGCCCCCCTCCACTGCGCAGGAATTCGCCCACCAGCCGCTCCCAGCCGAGCCCGGGAAGGGCGCCGTAGATGTCCTCGCCGAGAAGACCGCCGTCCGCGGCAAGCGGGCCGGCCGTATCCTCGATCAGCCGCTCAAGCCGGCTGACATCCGCGGTCAGCCACTCCACCACGCCGTCGGCGAAGAGCAACGGCTCGAGGGCTTTCTTCGGCTCCGGCGGACGGACCAGGAGCAACCAGCCCTCGCCGTAGGGATCCCGGAGCGCCGCCTGCGGCGTTTCACGTACCTGCGGGTTCGCCTCCACGACCACCGCCGAAACCGGGGCGAGGACCGAGGCGCTCTTGCCGCGGCGGCGGATCTCGAGAGCGGGCCGGCCCGCGGTCAGCTCCGCCCCGCACAGCGGAAGTTCGTAGCCGTCGGCCGCGCCGAAGAGGCGCAGGGCGAAATCATCCAGCCCGATCCGCACCGCACCGCCCGCCTCCACCCGCGCCCAAGTGTGCCCGGCATGGAAGTGATGATCGAGGGGCACGGCAAAGCCGCGGATCCGCTCCACCGCCCGCGGCCCGGCGGAATGCCGCGCACAGAGGACTTCCTCGTAGAGCTGGTCGAAATCGCAACTCGCGCAGGCGTAATCGTAGGCGCATCTCCGCCCGACGATGCGGCCGGTCAGGGTGTGGCGACAAAGCCGCTCCTGCGGCGGGAGACGGCGCAGGAGATCTTGCCAGCCGGGCTGTTTTCCCGCTTTCGTCCGCTCCTCCATCGCCTGGTCGAAGGCGCAGGTCGGACAATCGTAAAAATTCGTGCAGGGCTTGAACTTCACCGCCCCGGAGGCCATCCAGAGGCAGGGCGTCTCCGTCCGCGCCTTCTGATCCGGCCGCACCCGGTAGGCCCGGCCCCCGAGCACGGTGTCGATGCCCGAGCGATCCCCCGGGGAGATCCCCGGCCGACTCCAGGTCGATCCGTAACCCACGCTTTCCCGCTTCGCCTGTCCTTTATCCCGCTGCGATTTGCCCGTCTCGGTCATGGCTCTTCTCCTTTCCCTGTACTGCCGATCTTCAAGGCAAGTCCCGTGCCGCAGTCCCGCCTAAAAAAACAACCCTTTGTTTTCAATAGACAAACCAAAAGACCCCGGCTTCGGCGGCATGCGCCTGGCTTCCGTGCAGGTGTGGTCTTTCGCCACATTTCGAGGTGTCCGCAAAGGAGGATTTGAACGAATTATGTTATAGATTCGATTGGTTATCCTGCCGTGGGCTTCTGCGACATCCGCTGTGGGATATCCCGACGAAGACCGGACGCGGCGGCAATCGTAGAGACGGCGCCTTGATCGCCTGCAGAATTCCTGCTAAGCGCAAACGAGGCCGCTGCTGACGGATCTCCGGCCGGGCTTCATCCCTTCAACCCGCTCAACCCGCAAAGGAGGGTGGCCATGAATTTCGCAAACCTCGATGAAATTCTCGAGTTCGCCATTTCCAAGGAAAAGGAGGCGGTGCAGTTCTATTCTCGGCTTGCCAAGGAGGAAAGCTTCTCGGGCGCCCGCGAGATGTTCACGGAGTTCGCCCGCGAAGAGGGCAGACACGAAAGGCTGCTGGTCGAGTTCAAGACCCGGGGCACCGCCGAAGCCGTGCGCGACTATCCCCTCAAGTGGATCAAGGACATCAAGCGCAGCGATTTCGCCGTCGAAATCGAATACCGTCCGGGTATGGCTTACAATGAGATTCTCATGTTGGCGATGAAGCGGGAGGAAAAAGCGCTCAAGCTCTACAACGAGTTCCTGCGCCGGGCGGAGGCGGCCGAGGCGAAAAAACTTTTCCAGGTGCTCTGCCAAGAGGAGGCCAAACACAAGCTGGCGCTCGAAACCCTCTACGACGACTACATGGCGAAGATGGGGGATTGAGCGGCGATCGCCGCGTGTCGGAAGCAGCCCGTCAAGTGGTCGTTCACCATGCCTGTGGCCTGCATGAAGGCGTAGGCGATGACGGGGCCGAAGAAGCGCATCCCGCGACGGCCGAGCTCGCGGCTGAGCGCCGCCGATTCCGGGGTCTGCGCGGGAATCTCTTCCGGGCGCCGGAAGCGGTTCACGCGAGGGGCGCCGCCCGCGAAACGCCAGAGAAAGGCGCCGAAGGAGCCGCACTCCTCGCGGATGGACAGCACCGCGCGGGCGTTGGCGATCGCCGCCTCGATCTTGGCGCGGTTGTGCACGACGCCCGGCACGGAGAGCAGGCGGCGCACGTCGGCCTCCCCGAAACGCGCCACCCGCTCGGCCGAAAAACCTGCAAAAGCCCGCCGATAGGCTTCGCGCTTCTTCAGGATGGTCAACCAGCTCAAGCCCGCCTGAGCGCTTTCGAGCACAAGAAACTCGAAGAGACGGCGCTCGTCTTTTTCCGGAACCCCCCACTCCGTGTCGTGGTAGGCGATCAGGAGCGGGTCGCCCGAGGCCCAGGGGCAGCGACGGGGATCAGCGACGCAGGTAGAAACCGAGGGCCTTGTCGAGGACTTCGGTGGGCGCGAATTCGGCTCCGACATAGGGCGGGTTCACGTTGCGCACGATCAGTTTTTTCTCGAGGCGGCTGCGGGCGGCGTCGTCGAGATGGAAGGAGACCTTGAGCAAGTCCCCCGGGGCAAACGTTTCCCGGCCTTCGATCAACAGCTTCAAGCCGCTCGACGAGAGGTCGCGCACGCGCATCGACCCCTTGCCTTGGGGGCGGCCGTCCACATAATGTACGTAAAGGCCGGGAAGATCGACCTCCTTGCGGTAGAAGCGCCGCTTTTCGAGACGTGCGACCGCTTCGGAGCCGCAGCCGCAGCGCAGGCGAAATCGCCGCGGCGGAGGATCGCCGAAGGCGGCGGGGCTGAAGGTGCGCTTCCTCCCGCACTGCGGGCAGCGGAAGAGCGCCTCCTCCCCCTCGACGGGGACGATGATCTCGGTCATGGCGACCCCTGCGGCGATTCTCCGGCGAAATGACCGGAGCCGCGGCAAACCTTTTTCACCTTACCAGGAGCGGTCCTGAAAAGAAAGGCCCCCGGCGGGAAGGGCTAAGCCCCGGCCAGGGTTCGGACGATGAACGGCGCGAAAACCGATCGCCTGCTCGAAGAAGAGTTTGCGGAAGAAACGGAGCTGGACGAGCCTTCGCTCTACCGGGTGTTGTTGCACAACGACGATTTCACGCCGCGGGCGTTCGTCGTCGCCGTGCTGGTCACCATCTTTCAGAAGCCCGAGGCCGAGGCCGTGGCCCTGATGTGGCAGGCCCATCACCACGGCATCGCTCTTTGCGGTATCTACCCCCTCGAGTTCGCCGAAACCCGTGTCGCCCGGGCTCACGAGGCGGCGCGCGAAAGCGGCTTTCCGCTGCGCTTCACCTTGGAGGAGGACCGCCCGTGAAACCGCAGGACCCGCCCCCGAAACATCTGGAGGCCCGCGACATCCTGACCCGCGTCACCCGCTACAACCTCATTCGCCACGGCCGCCTGGTTTACATCGACGTTCACGAGGCGCTCCACGGAAGGCTCGCCGCCCGGTTTGTGGCCGCTCCGAACCTCGTGAACCTGATCGCCCGACAGGAATTTCAAGGGGTCGGGGAGACGGAGGCGGAGGCGCTCGCGGATTGTCTCGCCAAGATCGCCGGAAAGGCGATCGAGGATCTCTTCCCTTACCGCCGGTCCTCTCCGGAGCCGGAAGAGACGGCGCATTGAGGGGTTGCTCTTGCTTTTCAGGAGATTGCGTCGAAGCGGCACTTCTCGAAGCAGGTCATGCAGCGGATGCATTTCTCCTTGTCGATGCGTGCGGGCTGCTTTTTCTTCCAGGCGATCGCGCCGGCGGGGCAGGCCTTGAAGCAAGCGCCGCATTGCGTGCAGACCTCGGGGTCGATCTCGAACCGGAGCAGCGCGACGCAGCGTTTGGCGGGGCAGCGCTTTTCGAAGATGTGCGCCTCGTACTCGGAGCGGAAGTAACGCAGCGTCGAGAGCACGGGGTTGGGGCCGGTCTGGCCGAGGCCGCAGAGGGAAGCTTCCTTGATGATGTGCGAGAGCTCCTCGAGCGTTGCAAGGTCACCCGGCTCGCCGCGGCCTTCGCAGATTTTCTCCAGGATCTCGAGCAGCCGTCGGGTCCCCTCGCGGCACGGGGTGCACTTGCCGCAGGATTCGTCCTGCACGAAGTCCATGAAGAAGCGCGCCATGTCCACCATGCAGGTCTCGTGGTCCATGACGATCACGCCGCCCGAGCCCATGATGGCGCCCACCTTGGCGATTTCTTCGTAGTCGACGGGAATGTCGAGGTACTGCTCGGGCACGCAGCCTCCCGAGGGTCCCCCGAGCTGCACGGCCTTGAACTTCTTTTTGCGCGGGATCCCGCCCCCGATGTCGAAGATCAGCCGCCGCAGGCTCGTCCCCATGGGAACTTCGACGAGGCCGATGTTGTTCACGTCTCCGGAGAGGGCGAAGACCTTGGTCCCCTTGCTGCCCTCGGTGCCGACGGAGGCGAACCAGCGGCCGCCGTGGTTGATGATCAGCGGGATGTTGGCGAGCGTCTCCACGTTGTTCAGGACGGTCGGCTTTTCCCACAGCCCCTTCACCGCGGGAAAGGGCGGCCGCGGCCGGGGCATACCGCGCTTGCCCTCGATCGAACGCATGAGCGCCGTTTCTTCGCCGCAGACGAAAGCGCCGGCCCCTTGGTAGATGTCGATATCGAAATCGAAGCCCGTGCCCAGGATGTCTTTGCCGAGCAGGCCGTATTCCCGCGCCTGGCGGATCGCGATCTCCAGGCGCCGGATGGCGAGCGGGTATTCGGTGCGCACGTAAATGTAACCCTGATGCGCGTCGATCGCCCGCGCGGCGATGATCATACCCTCGAGCACGGCGTGCGGGTCGGCCTCGAGCACGCTGCGGTCCATGAAGGCGCCGGGATCGCCCTCGTCGGCGTTGCAAAGGACGTATTTTACGGCCCCGGGGCTTTTTCTGGCGAACTCCCACTTGATCCCCGTGGGGAAGCCGGCGCCGCCCCGGCCGCGCAGCCCCGAGATCTTCACCTCCTCGATGATCCGCTCGGGGGTCATCTCCCGCAGCGCCTTGGCCGCGGCGAAATAGCCGTCGCGCGCGATGTACTCGTCGATCACCTCGGG
>CAZQUP010000020.1:0-9815 GCA_964596545.1 uncultured Desulfatibacillum sp.
TGAGGACGAAGCCGATCCGGTCCATGCCGCGGCGGCCGGCGCGGCCGGTCATCTGATGAAATTCGGTCGGGTCGAGCGGTAAAAACTCGCTGCCGTTGAAGCGGTCGGAGTAGAGAAGAACGATCGTGCGTGCCGGGAAATTGACCCCGGCCGCGACCGTCGAGGTCGCAAAGACCGCATCCAGCAGCCCCTCGGTCATGAGCCGCTCGATCAGAAGCTTCCAGATGGGAAGCTGACCGGCGTGGTGGGAGGCGACGGCGAGTTCGGTCAGATGGTAGAGCTGCCGGTGGCGCCCGATCCGCTCGCTCAGCGCCTTGAATTCGCGCACGATCGCATCGGTGCGGGAAAGCCGGTCGCCGTTTGCGGGCTGGTTTCCGAGGCAGGCGGAGAGGGCCTGGTCGCACTCGGCGCGGGACTTGAGAAAAAAGATGGCGGGGAGAAGATCGAAGCGCCGGAGCGCCTCGATGATCCGCCCGAAGGAGGGCGGGCGGTTACCGAAAGGGCTTCGCTTCGAGCGTACGAAGCGCAGCACCTTCTCGTGAAGGCCGCCGGTCGCGGTCCCACGGCGGGAGATGCGGTGGAAGGGGAGAAGCAGGCCGGTCGGGTGGAGGAACAAGGGATAAAGCGGCACCGGCCGGCGGTTCTCTTCGACGACGCGGCAGGGGCGGCCGCGGACCGAGGAGAGCCAGGCGGCGATCTCGCGGGCGTTTCCGATCGTGGCCGACAGAAGAAGAAGCGGGATGCGCGACGGGAGGTAGATCATCACCTCTTCCCAGACGACACCCCGCTCGCGGTCGCCCAGGAAGTGGGCTTCGTCCAGGACGACGAATTCGAAACCGAGCGACTCCCCGCGGTGCATGGCGTCGTAGAGCTGGTTGCGCAGGATCTCGGTTGTGCCGACGATCACCGCGGCATCCGCATTTTCCTTGCGGTCGCCGGTGAGGATTCCGACCTGCTCCGGACCGAAGATACGCCCGAAATCGGCGAATTTGGCGTTGCTGAGCGCTTTCAAGGGGCAGGCATACCAAGCGCGGCCCCCTCGGGCGAGAACGCCCCGGATCGCCTGTTCGGCGATCCAGGTCTTCCCGGCTCCAGTCGGTGCGGTGACGAGGCAGTCGGCGTTTTCGACCGCCTCAAGCGCCTCGAGTTGAAAGGGATCCGGCGCAAAAGGCGCTCGCTCCGGGACGCCGATCTCGGCGAAGACCCGCTTGAGCGCCGGATCGGCGGCCGGCGAAAACCTCCCCTCCGCCGCCTGCGGCGCCCGCCTCCTTCTGTATATCCTCATTAGGGGACGTCCATTCTTATATTACTTCAAATCTTTTTAGATTTATAGCGGGACGATTTATAGAGGGACGTCCATTTATAGAGGGACGTCCATTGATATATCGTTAGTCGGGCTTTGAAGTAATATATAAATGGACGTCCCCTATTTGAGGAGGGCGGCGGCGATGGCGGAAACGCGGTCGCGGGCGGGACCGCCGGCGTCGTACGGAGAGATTCCCTGAAGGTCGGCCTCGATCAGGCGGTCGTCATGGGGGAGGAAGCCCAAAAACTCGAAATCCGAGAGGTTTTCCCGGAGAAAGGCCTCGTCGCCCGCATTCCGGATCTTGTTGCCGACGATCGCGATGCGCTGCAGGTTGATCTCCGAGGCCAGCCTGCGGATGTGGACCGCGGTGTCGATGCTGCGCCGCCCGGGTTCGACGACCACGATCAGCCGATCCACGGCCTTCGCCGTCGCCCGGCCCAGATGCTCGATCCCCGCCTCCATGTCCATGACCACGACCTCATCGCGCCGAAGGACGATGTGCATGACGAGCGCGCGCAGAAGGGCGCTCTCCGGGCAGATGCATCCCGCGCCGCCCTTTTTCACCCCCCCCAGCCGCATGAGTTTGATGTTTCCCATCTTCGCCGAAAGGGCATCGGGAAGATCGTCCACGCGGGGGTTCAGCTTGAAGTAGCCGCCGATCGACCCCGGCTGCGCCCCGGTGCGCTCGAAGATCAGCTCCTTCATCTCGGCGATGGGAACGATTTCGTCCGCTCCCGGGATACCGACCCCGGAGGCGAGGTTCGCGTCAGGGTCGGCATCGATCGCCAAAACCTTTTTCCCCTGGTCGTTCAGGGTACGGATGAGAAGGGCGGCGAAGGTCGTTTTCCCCACGCCGCCTTTGCCGCTGACCGCCAATTTCATCGCCTACCCCTTTGTCGCAAGAGCCGAAATAAGGTCCCTCTGGGGTCAATATAGCTCACAGCAGGGGTGAAGGCAAAAAAAGGCGGACCTGACGGCCCGCCTGAAGAGAAGTCGAGAAAATGACCGTTACATACTTCGTCGCCAACGGCCGGGCGTTTCGATCGTGGAGAGGCTGCGGTTCAACGGCGAGAAAACATCGCGCTTAAAACGAAGCGTTCCCTTCTTGTTTTCAGGGCCGGGCCGGTCGAGATCCCAGTCGTAATCCGGCCCCAGATCGATCCCCGGGCCTGTGAGAAGCTGGGTCCAGACCTGATCGTCGTTGCGGTAGCCGTCGTTGGAGAGCTTGACCAGCGCCCAAGACATGGTTTCGCGGCCGTTCATCTCCGAGACCCCCATGTCGATCGCCCGGTACTTGGAGGCCGTCTCCGCGTCCATGTAGCGGGGGATAAATATCGCCGCCAAGACGCTGATAATGACAAGAGTGGCGACCAATTCGATCAGGGTGAACCCTTTACTGTTCGTCATCGGATCAAGTTCACGTTCTTGACGTCGATCAGTCTTGATTTGGTTTTGCATACAATCGCCAAGCCTGATTCTTGGAGAAAAACATCACCTCCGCGGTCTTATGGGTTGGTCCGCCGCCAGGAGCCGGGCTGATCCAACTTGGAGGGAGTGCGTGTCAGAGGAACCGCTGCGCCGCCTTTGAATCTGAGGGAGCCTCCGGTGGTCGTTCGTTCTCCTTCCCAAGTGTAATCGGGAACGGCGGCACCCGGGGGATTAAGATCAAAATTCATTCTACCAAAAACGTATGCATCAATGGCGGCATCGTCGGCAAAGTTCTGATTGGAGATTTTGGCATCCGCCCAGACCAGGCTTTCACGTCCGTTCAACTCCGATATTCCGGCATCGATGGCACGATTTTTGGCATTGGTCTCAAGATCGATGTACCTTGGCACGGCCACGGCGGCCAGGATGCCGAGGATGATGAGCACGGCAATGATTTCGACCAGCGTAAACCCGGATTCGCTCTTGATGATCTTCACTGACTTCATGGTTGATCCTCCTCGCGAGGCATATTTCGGTCGTCAAATACCCGCGAGGTTGATAAGCACAATTTATGCCATATTATCAGGCAAAGCGATATAATAAAAATATTCTTTAAATTCATATATATATTTATTTTTGGCAAAACATTTTCTTTCGTTAAGAACCATTTATTTACAAAATATGTAGATTTTCCAATCAAAGCGTAACGCTCGATTCATATTTTTTGATGCTTTTCACATCGATTCCCAGTTTCCGGATCCGGTGCCAGAGGCTCCTCTGATTGATCCCGAGAAGCTCGGTCGCCCGGGACTGGATCCCACCGGTCTTGATCAGAGCGTCGATGATGAGATTGCGTTCGATTTCGTTCAGTTTGGCATCGAGGCTCATGGAAGCGGGAAGCCGGATCTCCGATTCCCGCGGCATCTCGGCGAAAATCCGTGTAATTTTTTCGGGAAGCTGCGCCGACTCGATATGCCCCCCCTCGGCGATCAGCGCCGCGGCCTCGACCACATGCTTCAACTCCCGGATGTTCCCAGGCCAGGGATAGGCCATGAGCATCTGCAGCGCAACCGACGAGATTTCGATCTGTTTCGGTATGTTTTTCAGGAAATGGTCGACCAAAAGCGGAATGTCCTCTTTTCGTTCGCGAAGCGGCGGAAGCCGCAAGGTGAAGGCGCTCAGCCGGTAGTAGAGATCCTCGCGAAAACCCCCTTCCTCGACCAACTTTTCAAGGTTCTTGTTGGTCGAGGCGATAAAGCGCACATCGACCTTGACCGTGCGCGTGCCGCCCACGCGATAGAACTCTTTCTCCTGCAGCACCCGCAAAATCTTCGCCTGTAAGGAAAGCGGCATATCCCCGATTTCATCCAAAAAAATCGTCCCCCCGGAGGCGAGATCGAATTTCCCCGGCTTGAACGAAATCGCCCCCGTGAAGGCTCCTTTTTCGTGGCCGAAGAGCTCGCTTTCGAGCAATTCCTGGGGGATGGCCGCACAGTTCAACTTGACAAAGGGCTTCTCCTTGCGGTGGCTGTGGGCATGGAGGCTCGTGGCGACGAGCTCCTTGCCCGTTCCGCTCTCCCCGAGGATGAGGACGGTCGCATCGCTCGGGGCGACCTTCAGGATCAGGCTGAAAATGCTGCGGATGGCCACACTTTCGCCCACGATCTCGGGAAAGAAGTGGCGCGCGTCGATACGGCTTAATACCGTGGTCACGCGCTCGAAGACGTGGGTGATCTGGGCGATTTTGTCGGCCCCTCTTTTTTTGCCGCCGACCGCCGTCTTCAGGGCCGGAAGCTCGCTTGCTTTACGGATGAATTCCTCGACCGGACGGAGAAGAAAGCGCACGATGGCCAGTCCGGTTCCGAAAGCGATCAGGCTGATGGCGATGATCAACCAGAAGACCCAGGTGGAGGGGTCGCTCTTCGCCTCCATCCCGTAGCGTGTCAGTCGGTAGGCGAGGAGTGCCGAGAAGATCGAAAAACCGGCGAAGATAAAGGGAATGATGACGTAGAGGCTGATATGGAAACGCGCCTGCTTCATTTCACCTTGAGGGAAATGTCCCACATGGGAAGAAAGATCGCGAGCGCAAAGAAGCCGACCACCGCGGCGAGGCTGACCGTGAGCACGGGAGCGATGGCATCGGAGAGCTTCTTGGTCGCGTATTCGACCTCGGTGTCGTAATGGGCGGCGACATCGCGGAGCAGGGTGTCGAGGTTCCCGGACTCCTCGCCGACTGCGATCATGTTCACCAGCATGGGCGGGAAGTAACGGGCCTGCCGGAGCGGGCCGGAGATGCCGCGGCCTTCCCGCAGGCGGTCCTTGATGCCTTCAAGCCGGCGGGCGATGGCCGCGTTGCCGATCGTGCCGGAGAGGATGTCCATGGCATCGAGGATGTCGACGCCGCTCGACTGCAGGATCGAGAAGATGCTCGCAAAGCGCGAGATCGCCGCTTTCTGGAACAGTTTGCCGACGAGCGGGATGCGCAAGAGCAGGCGGTCGCGCAGAAGCCTTCCCTGCGCGGTGCGCCCATAGAGCACGGCGGCGACGATCAGCCCCGCGGACCCCAGGAAGAGGACGGCCCAGTGGCGCACGATCATCTCGTAGAGCGCAAGGCAAATCCGCGTGGGAAGGGGGAGCGTTAAGCCGCTTGCCTGGAAGACGTTCACGAACTTGGGGATCACCCCCACCAGCAGGACGAAAAAGGCGACCCCCAGGAACAGCACCACGATCACCGGATAGGTGAGCGCGGACTTGATGTCGGATTTGACCTTGTTTTCGTGCTCGATCACATAAACCAGGCGATCGAGGATTTCGGGCAAGGCCCCCGAGGATTCCCCGGCGCGGAGCATGCTGCAGTAGAGCGAAGAGAAAATCTTCGGGTGCCGGCGGAAGGCCTCGTGGAGGCTTGCCCCTTCGCGGATGTCGCGATGGATCTTTTCCAGGGCTTCCCGCAGGGCGCGGTTTTCGGTCTGCTCCTCGAGCACCTGCAAAATCGTCAGCATGGGCACGCCGGCCCGGATGAGCGTTTTGAACTGCTTGGTGAAAAGGATCAGGTCGGCGGCCTTGACCCGCGGGCGGAAAACGCCCAGGCCGGCTCCGGCGGCCGCCGCACCGAGCGGCTTCACGTTCACGGGGATGAGCCCGCGGCCGGCGACCAAGGCGGCGGCGGCCTCGGCCGATTCGGCCTCGATTTCGCCCTTCGCGTTCTCGCCTGCGTCGGTGAGCGCCTGATAGCTGAATCGCGCCATGGCCCTTTCCGTTTCAGAGAAGTACGGCGGAGGCCGCCTCTTCGAGGGTCGTGATTCCCTGGATGACCTTGTCGATCGCGTTGTCCCGCAGGGTGCGGAAATCCCCTGCCTGCGCGGCGGCCCGCGCGATCTCGTGGGCGGGCTTGCGCTGCAGGATCATGTCCTGGATCATGGGGTCGATGACGAGCACCTCGAAGATCCCGGTTCGGCCCTTGTAGCCGGTGTGCATGCAGTTGAAGCAGCCCTGACCGCCGACGAAGCCGCTCGTGTCGACCCCCTCGAGTTTCCAGTAGCGGATTTCGGCCGGGGACGGCGGCCGGGGGGTGCGGCAGTTCGGGCACACCTTGCGTACGAGCCGCTGGGCGAAAGAGACGAGCATGACCGAGGAGACGAGGTAGGGCTCGATCCCCATGTCCATGAGCCGCGTCATCGCGCCGGCGGCGTCGTTCGTGTGCAGCGTGCTGAGCACCCGGTGGCCGGTCAGCGCCGCCTGGACGGCGATCTCGGCCGTTTCGCGGTCGCGGATCTCGCCCACCATGATCACGTCGGGGTCTTGCCGCAAAATGGACCGCAGACCGCTCGCGAAGGTCATCCCGGCCTTGCGGTTCAGCTGCACCTGCCGGATCTTGTCGATCCGGTACTCGACCGGGTCCTCCACGGTGATGATGTTGATGTCGACCTTGTTGATGCGTTTGAGAATCGCGTAGAGGGCGGTGCTCTTGCCGCTTCCCGTGGGCCCGGTGCTCAGGATCATCCCGTAGGGCTTGACGATCTCTTTCTCGAGCCGCTCGCGGTCGGCCTCGCTCATGCCGAGCAGCTCGAGGGCGTAGATGTCCGCGCTCGTGTCGAGCAGCCGCAGGACCATGTTTTCCCCGTAAATCGAAGGAATGGTCGAGGCGCGGATGTTGATGTCCTTGTTCTTCATTTTCACCGTGAAGCGGCCGTCCTGCGGCACGCGCGATACGGCGATGTCCATGTTGGCGAGGATCTTGAGCCGGGAGATGATCGGCAGAAACATGCCCTTGGGCGGGGCGGGGACCTCGTGGAGCTTGCCGTCGACGCGGAAGCGGATCTGGACATGGTCTTTCTCGGGGCTGATGTGGATGTCGCTTGCGCCCTCCCGGACCCCCTGGGAAAGAATCGAGTTCACCAGGCGCACGACAGGGGCTTCCTGGGCCATGCCCTGAAGCGAGCTCACCTCCAGGTCATCGAGGTTGGCCGTCTTCTCGACCTGCTTGTCGATCTGCACGTCCTCGAGGTCCTCGAGCACGCTTCCCACCCCGGCGTAGGTTCCGTAGAGGGTGGTGTGCAGCTGGCTCAATTGCTGCTCGGTGCAGATCACGGCCTCGACTTCGAGGTTGGTCAGGGCCTCGATGGTGTCGAGGGTGTGGATGTCGAGCGGATCGGTCATGGCGACTTTGAGGAGCATCCCGCTTTTCTGAAGGGGGGCGACCGAGTACTTGTGCGCGTTCTCGGCCGTGACGAGCTTGGCGAGATCCATGTCGAGGACGTGGCGGTCGGGGCGGTATTTCTCGATCTTGAGCTGGCTGGAGATCAAATCCACGATCTGGCTTTCCCCGAGAACCCCCTCGCGGACCAAGTACTGGCCGAGCTTGAGACCGCTCTTCTTCTGCCGCTCGAGGATCTCCGCGAGCTTGTGCCGGGCGATCAGCCCCGCCTCGACGAGCATTTCACCGAGCTTTTTATGCATGGGGATCGAGGTCCTGCTTCCGGAGCTGTTCGCTTCCCAGGCCATCGCGCCTGTCCTCCTTCTCCCGGGGCGCGCTGCGCCTCTCAACGCTCCGCGGGGTAGGGATCCGCGTAAAGGACCGCCCCTTCCCAGGAGTCGATCAGCCTCGCCCCCGCGGCCGAATTCCGCGGCAGGAAGGAAATCTGCAGAAGCGCCGTCTCGCGGTCGAAGAAAACCTGCCGCAACACGAGAGAGAAGCGCAACCCCCTTTGCGGGTCCCAGCGTGGTACGATCCGCACCGCGGGCAAGTAATCCGGCGGGTTCCGCAGCGCCGCAAGCGCCTCTTCGAGGTTTGCAAACTCATCTATCTTAACCCACCAGGCCCTTTTGTTCAACGCCGAGGGGACGGTTTCGATCGCCGGCAGCCGCAGGATGCGTCCGGCCGGAACGCGGTCGGGGTCGTCGATCAGGGGGTTGGCGAGAATGAAGGCCCGGAAATGGCGGTTGGAGTATTGCCCGTAGACCCGCTGGATAAGACCGGAGATCGTCTCCCCGCGTTGCAGCCGGACCTCCCCCAGAATGGCCGGCGGCGCCACTTCCGTTTGCCCCCCCGCAGGCCCGGCCGGGGCGGAAGGCCCCTTCATGGCGGCGGCGGCATCCGAGAAAGAAGGCCCTGTTTCCGCCGAGGCGATCGGAGAAGGCTCCTCTTTCTCCGGGGCCGCCGGCGCGGAAGGGGCGGCTGCGACCATGGGCTCCGCCTGCGGAAGCGGCAAGGTCTCCAAGGACTTCTCCTCCAGGGCGGAGGGGAGCGCCGGGCCGGGTGCCGCGGCGGGGGACGGCTCCCGAAGCCGCCCGCGGATCCAATCCAAGGGTGAGACCGCGGCGGAAAACGCCCAAAGCGTCAGGGCCGCGAGCGCCGCCCCCGTCAACCCCCAGGCCGCCGCCCGGCGGCCGAAGGGGGGCCTTGCCTCGGCGGTGACGACCCGCGCGGCGCAGCGCCGTACGGTCGCGTAGCGCACGCGCCTGGCGTTCTGGATGATCATCGCCAGGATGCACTGGTGGCAGAGGTTGATGATCTTCCGCGGAAAACCGCCCGTGGCGCGGTGGATGGCCCACAGGGCGGGCAGGCTGAAGAGATCGAGCGGCTGCGGCGCGGCGCTCGATCTTTCGAGACGGAAGCGGATCATGCGCCGGGTGTCGCCGAAGTCGAGGGGCTTCAACCGGTGCAGGAGGTTGATGCGGTCACCGAAGTTGGGGTGCCGCCGCAGGGTTTCCTCGAACTCGCGCTGGGCGAAGATCACGATCTGGAGCAACTTGTACTCGTTGGTCTCGTAGTTCAGAAATTCGCGCAGCAGCTCGAGGCAGAAAGCGGGGATCTTCTGGCCCTCGTCGATGATCAGGACGATCGTCTTCTTCTGCTCGACCCCTTTTTGGAAAAGGATCTGCTTGATCGCCTCTTTCGCCTGCCACTCCGAGGTCTCGGCGGGCAGGCGTTTTCCCGTGAGCAGCCGGACCACCGTCGCCAGAAAGTCCGTCCCGTCGCTAAAGGAGGGATCGAGGATGAGGTGGGTTTCGATCTCCGCCAGCTTGGTGAAACGCCGGATCAGGTGGCGGCAGAGGGTCGTCTTGCCGGTCCCGACCTCGCCCAGGACCACGTTCAGCCCGCGCCGCAGGTGAAGGGAGAGCTCGAGCTTCTGAAGGCAGTCCAGATGCTGCCGGGACTGGTAGAAGAAGTCCGGGTCCGGCGAGTTGGAGAAGGGCTCGCGTTCGAGGTTGAGAAGGGAAAAGTAATCCATCGCGGCTCTTTGCCCCGAGAAGGCGGACCCCCCCCGCCCTCGGCCGTGTGCGCCGCGGGCGACGGCTCTCCGCGGCCGGGCCGCTCCGGAGGCAAGCCTTGCAGCGCAAGCGGGCGTGCGGCCGATCAGCTTCCGGAGGGGAAAGGTTTGAGGATCGTCGGGGTGATGAAGATCAGAAGATCCTCCTTGGAGCTTCCCTTGCCTTGCTTCTTGAAGAGCCAGCTCAGGATCGGCACATCCGTGAGGCCCGGAACCCCGGTCTGCTCGTCGGTCGTCGTCTCCTTGTTCAGCCCCCCGATGACGAGCGTCTGGCCGTCGGCTTGGATCACGTTGGTTTCGGCGTTCTT
>CAZQUP010000020.1:9837-40134 GCA_964596545.1 uncultured Desulfatibacillum sp.
TGGCGCGTGAAGTCGACCTCGTCCTTGTTCACGCGCACCGAAAGCCTGAGCGTGCGGGGATCGATCACGTGCGGGGTCACCTTGAGGCTGAGGACGGCTTTCTTGTACTGGATGTTCACCTCACCGTCCTCCACGCTCTGGAAAGGGATGTCGCGGCCGCTTTCGATCAGCGCGGTCTGGTTGTCGAGGGTGGTGATCGAAGGGCTGGAGAGGATGTTCAGCTTGCCCTCGTTCTGGAGCGCGGTCAACTGGGCGGCGAGCAGCGATTTGCCGACGTTCTGGAAGATAAAGCCGAAGCTGGAGGCCCCCGCGGCGGTGACCGGCAGATCGATCACGTTTCCGGTCGTGGGATCGACCGCGGTGCCGACCCCGGAGCCGAGCGCGTTGTTGTCGCGTCCGGTCAAGAACCCGCGCTTGTCCCCGCCGCTCAGCTGGTAGGCCCCGCCCCACTGGATGCCGAGCTCGCGGGCGACGTCCTTGTTCGCCTCGACGATGTAGGCCTCGATCAGGACCTGCGGGGTCGGCTTGTCGAGCTTCTCGAGCACCGCGAGGATCACGTTCAGATCCCGGGGCAGGGCGTTTACGATGATCGAGTTCGTGTGCTGGTCGACGAGGATCGAGCCGATCGGCTTGTTCGCCTTGTCCGTGGTGAGAAAGGCCTTGAGGTTTTCCTGAAGTTTCGCCGCTTCCGCGAACTTGACGGGGACGATGCGCGTGACCGGGCTCTCGACGAGCAACAACTCGCGGCGGCGGCTCTCCTTGCGCAGATCCTCCTCGAGATCGTCTGCGGTCATGATGCGGATGATGTCCCCTTGCCAGGCGTAGCTCAAGTTGTGGGTGCGCAGGATCCCCAAAAATACTTGGTCCCAGGGCGCCTGGGTGATGTTGATGCTCGAGCGGCCGGTGACCTTGTCGTTCAAAATCAGGTTCACGTCGGCCGCGCGGGCGAGCGCGCGCAGGAGGGTGGCCACATCCACGTTGCTCATCTTCAGGCTGACGCGGCGGGTGGGAAGCGGCTTTTCCTTCTCCGAGGAGGTCTCGGCGGCCGGGGCGATTTTTTCGGGGATCCGCTCGCGGGGGGCCTCCGGCGGGGCCGGCGAGTAGCCCTTCGATTCCAGGGCGAGCGCCCTCCATTTTTCGAGGAAGGGGTTTTCGGCCTCGGGTTTTTTGGGCGGGGCGCAAGCGCAGGCTAGAAGGGCGACAAGCGCCCCGGCGGCGGCCGCCGATCGGACGAAAGAGCGAACGCTTTTCATAAGCCGGTATCCCCTAGTCGGTTTCCTTGAGCGGAATGGCGACCTCGCCCTTCGGGGAGGCCACGATCACCTGGTTCGGACGCACCGCTTTCAGGACGAAGCCGCCGGCGGGCAGGCGGTCTCCGGTCTCGTATTCCATGCCGTTGATGATCGCGATGCGGCGCCCGGCCGCTTCGATGAAGCCGCTGTAGAGCAGGCTGGGAGGGGCGCCGTTCGTCGTGCCTACGGGCGGTTTCTTGCCGTCGTCGGCGTCGCCGGTTTTGGCGCCGATTTCGAGAAAGGGGCTTCGGGTCCAGTCGGCCTTGGCTTTTTCCCCCACGACATCGCCCCCCGGCCCACCTCCGCGGATGGCGTCGGCCACCTTGCTGATGAAAACGTTCAACGGCTCGCCGCTCTGGGCGGCGGCGGGAGGCGAAAGCGGGGAGCGGGAGCGGGGCAGCAAAAGCTCGATCGCGCCGTAGCCCACGGTCAAACACATGAGACCGACGATGATCTTTTCGCGTCGCGTCATGAGCCTATTCTCTTGCCAGCCAGATCTTGAGCACAAGCTGCTCTCCGCCCTCGACCGCCCGCACCTCGATTTCCTCGAAACCTTCGAAGTAGCCGAGCGAGGAGACGGCGAGCAGAAAGCCGCGGAAATCCGGGAAACGGCCGGTTGCGCTCAGAAGCACCCGAAACCGGTTCGAGGCGTCGGCGAGCGTGTTCACGTCCGGGGCGATCTCGCCCACTTTGAGCCCGTGGGCGGCGGCCGTTTCGGCAAGCCGCCGCGGCAGGGCGGAGATCTCTTCGTGCTTCAGGCGCACCCGCGCCGTCGGGCCGATGCGCTCGCCCGGCGGAGTCTTCGCTTTTTCGAGCAGATTCAAAAAGACCGGGTGGAGCACGCGCTGCTCTTCGAGCCTGGCCTTGAGACCCTCGACTTCGCGATCGAGCTCCGCGGAGAGCTGCCGCGCCGGCAGGATGACGAAGAGGAGAAACACGAGCAGGCCGGCCGCGCAGAGCAGCGTGAGCACGAGCGTGGGGGTGGGGAGCAGGAGGCCGCGACGATCGCTTTTCATCCCCTAGACGACCTCCATCTGCGCCGTAAAACGCATGACCGGACGGTTGTCGAGCACATCGAGCGTTTTGCGGCTGATCGAGGGTTTACGGAAGAGGGGGGAGTTCTTGAGCGCCATGAGATAGGCGGCGAGCTCGGCTTCGAGATCGGCCCGCTCCCCGCGGACGATCCCCTCGAGGACGAGAACTTTCTTGGGCGCCGGGGGCTTGCCGCCGGGCGCTGCGGCCTTGGCGGGAGGGTTCTCCCACTTCGCGTTTACGGCGACGAGCCGCACCTGCGGCGGGGTCATGTTCGCAAGTTCCCCCAGCACGGCCAGCCCCAGCAAATGGGCGCCCGCCTCCTCGATCCCTTGGTTCTGCGCGCGGATCTTGCCGGCCAGGTTCAGAATCAGGTTTTTGTCCACGCGCACGTCGAAGGAGGCGAGCTGCTTCTGCAGCCGCAGGCGCTCGAGCTCTTTCGCGCGCAGCTCGTTGTCCTGCCAGAAGGCGAACCCCGCCCCGCAGAGCATAAGAAGGAAAAAGACCCCGAAGACCGCCCGGTTGATGGTGCGGAGGCGGGTCTCGCGCTCCCGATCCTTGTAGGTGTAAAGGAAATTCGGGGTGATCGCGTTGCTCGAAAGGGCCATGCCGAACGCCGGCGCAAAGGCGCTCTGTTCCTCGGGGGATGCGGGCGGCGGCTTGAGAAAACGCAGCCCCTCGTCCTCCCGCATAGGGTTCAGCAGTTCGACCGGGAGCCCGAGCTCGTCTCCGATGTAGTCGATGAGGCTGGGGTGCGGCCTGACCCCGCTCGAGATGTAGACCTTCTCCACCCGCGCGTTGTCGAATTGAAGCGCGAAGTTTTTGAAGGTCCGCTCCATCTGACGCACCAGGCGTTCGAGGGCCGGCAGAATCATCCGGTAGATGCGCTCCTCGCGCACGGCGAGGGTTTTCTCGGAGGGCGGCTCCGGACTTTTTTCCGCCTCGGGTTTGCCGAAGACCGGCGGGAAGAACAGGGCCTGGGCCGCCTCCAGCTCCTGCCGCAGGCGGGCCTTGATCGCCCGGATGCGCTCCGGGTCCGAGGTGGGGGACTTGGCGACCGAGAGCTCGAACCAGTTCTGTTCGATTTCGTGCTGCAGGGCCTCGACCATGGTGCGGATGCCGGCCCGGACGCCGCGGGAGAGCACGAGGCGGTTTTCGGTGAAGAGGTCGATCCGCGACCAGTCGCGTCCGATGTAAAGGCTCGCCACGGCCCCGCCGTAGGCCGGGATGCGTCCGGCCTGCATGAGGTTCTGGATGGCGAAAGGGACGATCGAAATCCCCGCAAGAGGAAACCCGGCGCGGGCGAAAAGCTCGCGCGTTTCTTCGATCGTGCTTTTCGGAGCGATGGAGGCCATCACGGCGATCCGCCGCGCCCCGGCCTCCTCGGCTTCCCCCAGGACATGGAAATCGAAAAGGGTTTCCTTCTCGTCGAACGGGCTCTGCTTGCGGTAGGTCCAGTAGACGGTGTTGGCGAGCTGCTTCTGCGGCACGCGCGGCACCTTGAGATAACGCGTCTCCACCTGCGCCGAGGGGATCGAGGCCCACAGGTCCACCACGCGGTGGGGGGCGAGGAAGCGCAACAGGGCCTGGCGCAGAAACTTCGGGAAATCGGGGTGGGAGCGAGGGATTTCAGGATCGAGCGGAACGCGGGCCCAATCGAGGAGATCGATTCTCTTGTCGGAAGAGCGACCGGCCTTGACGAGCTTCAGGTCCTCGTGGCCGAGATCGACACCGACGGAGAGGGTGCTGCGGCCGAAGGAAACGGCCCGCCGCAGGTCTTGCCGTAAACGACTTCCGCTATCTTTGGGAAGGAAGCCCTCCTCGGCGGCATGGCCTTCGCCGCGGATCAGTTCGAGAAGCCGTTCGGTCGACGAAAGCTCGTCCTGCTTGGCCAAGAGCGTCTCTCCGCTACCGGGCGGGCATCCCGGAAATTTTAAAGTAACCTTTATGATTAATTCACGAAACGCCGGTCAAGTCAAGGCAGGCGGCGCCGTGTTGGGAAAATTCGGCTTCTTGTTTTCGCTATTGTCAAACCCGCGGATGGCCGATACAATAAAATATGAAGTTTTCTTCCCAGAATGGGGAATCCGACTCCTCGAGTGCGACGCGCGGGAGCGATATGGAAGCCGAGCTGATCGGTGTCAGTGACAACATTCAGCGCATCCGCGACATCATCGAGCGCGTGGCCGATCATAACCTGAATGTTGTCGTCTGCGGGGAGACCGGGGTGGGCAAGGAGCTCGTGGTGCAGCACCTCTACCGGCGCTCGAACCGTTACGGCAAGCCCTTCGTGAAGGTGAACTGCGCCGCCCTGCCGGATACGCTTCTGGAAAGCGAGATGTTCGGCTACGAGCCCGGAGCCTTCACCGGTGCCGACAAGCGCCGGCGCGGGAAGTTCGAGCAGGCAAACGGCGGGGTTCTCTTTCTCGACGAGATCGGCGACATGTCGCTTCCGCTCCAATCGAAGCTGCTTCATGTGCTTCAGGGAGGGGACTTCACGCCGCTTGGATCCGAAAAGGCTGTGAAAACGGATGCCTGGGTGATCGCCGCGACCAACCACGATCTCGAGCGGGATCTGATTCAGGGGAAATTCCGCGAAGATCTCTACTTCCGGTTGAGTGCGATCCGCATCAGGATCGAGCCGCTGCGGCGCCGGCCGGAGGATATCCCGCATCTCATCCATTATTACATCACAAAATACTCGGAAGAGTTTCAGGGCAAGCGCTTCACCGCCCCGCGAAAGAAGACCATCGAGCGGCTGCGGGCTTATTCCTGGCCGGGCAACGTTCGTGAACTACAGAACATCATCAAGCGGCTCATGATCCTGGGGGATGATGACGAAACGATAGACAGCCTGCTCAAGACGCCCGAGTCGCGGGCCGCGGAAACGCAGGAAGGCGGAACCGGAGCCGCGACCCCGCTATTCGATCCCCGCGAGCTCGCCAATCTCGCCTCCCTATCGCTGAAAGAGATGCGCAAGAAGGCCGCCGACCGGGTGGAACGGGAAGTCATCTCCTACGTTCTCAACAAGACCGCCTGGAACCGGAGCAAGGCGACCCGCATCCTCAAGATCAGCTACAAGACCCTGCTTTACAAAATCAAGGATCTCGGGATCGAGCCTCCTCCCGATGCCTTCGACTAGCCCGCAAGGGTCCTTTTTGAGAACTTTTATGCCGAGAAACAGGAATTCTTTTCGGCATTCGGCTATTCATCAGCATCGCCTCCATTTCACGCGGTACTTCACAACAGATTGTAACCTTTTGAAAAATATTCACATTGGATTTTTCCGGTTTTTGCGCTCACCGAGGATGCTTCTGGCACGCGGAATGCTTACAACCTTTTCATCTTTTCAACGCCTCGAGGATCCTTGAAGTTTATGTCCGCTGAAACCGGTACCGATAGCGCTCGCGACGAAAGGGAGGAGGAGGTTCTTCCCGACAACGGAGGACGAAGAACTCATCTCGAACGCAGGCGATTTCTTTATACCTGCTACATCCCGGAGCGGCGAAGCGGCACGGATCGCCGTCAACAAGGCGATCGCAGGCGAAAACGGCGCACCGGGTCCACGGCCGGCTCCTTCGACTGACCTCCATTCTCGCCACCTTGCCGGTGCATCCGGCGGGAGGTCGGCTGTTTTCTCCTGCGCCGCTGAAACGGCGCCACAAGCTTCACTTCCGCGGATGACGTCGCCTTCGACCATATCTTCCGATCCTTACCTGACGGGCGCCCCCGCAAGCGCCCTGAAGGTCCGCGTCCGTTTTTGGGACCAGATGGTCCTGATCGGAATCGGGCTCGCCCTGTTTTACACCCTCTTCGAATCGCTGCTTTCCATTTTTTTAGAGGTCAATGTCGACTTCATGCAGCGCATCTTCGGGGCCGGGCCGGGTGCCCTTTACGGACGGATCACGGTCCTTTGCCTCTTCGCCATTTTCGGCTCTCATGCCCAGTACACGATCAACCAGCGCAAGCTTGCGGAGAAAGCGCTGCGCGAGAGCGAGGAGCGCTTCCGCGGCATCGTCGAAAACGCGCCCGTCGGCTATTGCGAGTTGGAAACAAACGGCTGGTTCACATTCGTGAACGACGCGGCCTGCGCGATCCTGGGTCACCCCCACAGGCGGCTTAAAGGAATGCGGTTGCAGGAGATAGCCGATATCGAAAGCCGGGAGTTGCTCGATGAACAGTTCGGCCGGGTGCTTTCCGGGGGGGAGATCGTCCGGAACATCGAGTGGGCGTTTCTCCGGCCGGAGGGGGAGCGGCGCTTTGTGGAATCTTCGATCACTCCCCGACGCGACGAAAGAGGCAGGCTGGTCGGGCTGAGCGTGTTCTTTCAAGACGTGACCGAGCGTCGGCGGGCTGAGGAACTCTTGCGCGCGAAGCTTGCGGCCGAGGCCGCAAGCCGCACCAAAGGCGAGTTTCTGGCGAGCATGAGCCACGAGATCCGCACCCCCCTGAATGCGATCGTCGGCCTCGTCGATCTGCTGGGCAGGACCGATCTCCGCCCCGAGCAGCGCGAGGATTTAGACGTGGTCCGGGCATCGGCCTACGCGCTTCTTTCCTTGATCAACAATCTGCTCGACTTCTCGAAAATCGAGGCGGGAAAGCTCGAGCTGTTGGAGGAACCCTTCGACCTTCGGCGTTTCGTCGCAGAAATGGTCAAGATTGCGGCCGTGAAGGCCCACAACAAAGGAATCGAGCTTGCCTTCCGCATCGACCCTCGGATCCCGTCACGGCTCCGCGGCGACTCCGACCGTATGCGTCAGGTGCTCCTCAACCTGGTCGACAACGCCGTCAAGTTCACCGACAAGGGCGAGGTGGTCGTCCGGGCCGATCTCAGGGGGACCGTCAAGGACCGGGCCCTGGTTCAGTTTTCGGTCCGGGACAGCGGGATCGGCGTTCCGGCCGATCGGCAGCGGAGGATCTTCGAAGCCTACGATCAGGGCGACCCCGCGGTGTCGCGCCGTTACGGCGGGACGGGACTCGGCCTTGCGGTTTCGGCGCGTCTGGTGAGGATGATGGGCGGCCGGATCGGGGTGAAAAGCGCTCCCGGTAAGGGAAGTCTGTTCGCCTTTACGGTGCCTCTGGGGCTGGCGGAGGGGGAGGAGGCCGCCGGGCCGCCTGTCCCCCCCCCTTCGCTGCGGCGGGTTCTCCTTGTCGAGGACAACGCGGCCGTCCGGCGGATCACGGAGGAGATCCTTGCGCACGCGGGCATCGGGCATCTCTCCGCCGGCGACGCGATCGAGGCCAAACGCATTCTGTCTTCCCCTTCGCCGCCGGATGCCGTGGTTCTCGATGCCGAACTGCCGGGCAAGGAGGACGGCTTTGCCCTGGCCGGCTGGATGCGGCGCGAGGCGGGCTTTTCCGGCCCGATGGTCATGATGCTGACCTTTCCCGACATCCGGCGCAAGCCGGAGTGCAAGGGGCTCGGGATTCAGGCGGTCATCGTCAAGCCGTTCAGCGCCGAAGAGCTTATCAACGCCCTTCAGCAGGCGACGACAGGGGAAGAACATCGGGGGAAGGCGGCGGCCCCTTCGCCCGTTTTCGAGCCTGCCGAGCGCATGCCGCCGCTTAAGCTTCTGGTCGTGGAGGACACCCCGTTCAATCAGAAATACATGCTGCGCCTGCTCGAGCGCTGGGGGCACACGGCGGTGCTCGCCGGCGACGGAAAAGAGGCGCTCGCGCGCTATGCGGAGGAAGCCTTCGACGCCGTGCTGATGGATGTCCAGATGCCGGAGATGGACGGACTCGAGGCCGCCGCCGCGATCCGCCGGCTAGAGGCGCAGATGGGCCGCCCGCGGACGCCGATCGTCGCCATGACCGCCCACGCGGTGCAGGGGGACCGCGAGCGCTGTCTTGCCGCCGGCATGGACGATTACCTCGCCAAGCCGATCGACGCCGCGGCGCTCGAGCGGATCCTTCGGGCACGCGCTGGCGATCCGAAGATCCCGGCGGCGGGAAGAGGGTTGCCGGAAGAAAGCGAGCTCCTCAAGGGTTTCGGCGGCGATTTCGCTTTTTTCCGCGAGGTGGTCGAGGTGTTCCTGGAGGATCACCCGCGGCAGGTCATGCTCCTCCGAAAGGCGGCGGGTCGGGGGGATGCGGCCGCTCTCCGCCGCGCCGCGCATTCGCTCAAGGGGATGCTCCGGGGCTTCCGCTTCACTGCAGCCGCGGAAAAGGCCGAGCGGCTGGAACGCGCCGGTGAGCTGGGCGCTCTCTCGGGGACCGGGCCGTTGATCGACGAACTCGAGGGGGATATGCTCCTTCTCGACCGGCGTCTGCGGGAGATTCTGGGCCGCAACGCCGGGGCGAAATAGCTCCTCGGGAAAACCCGATGCCGGAGAACGCAAAAAAGATTCTTTTCGTGGATGACGACCGTGTCATCCTCACTTTCGCCGAGCGGCTGTTTTCCTCCCAGGGCCACGAGGTGAAGACGGCCGGGGACGGCTTCGAGGCGCTGAACATCCTCTCCAGCTTCACACCGGACATCATCTTTTTCGATCTCATCATGCCCAAGATCGACGGTGACAAGCTGATCCAGATCGTGCGCAGCATGCCGCGGCTGGAAAAAAGCTTTCTGGTGATCGTCTCGGCGGCGGCGGCCGAAACCGATTTCAACTTCGGCGAGACGGGGGCGGACTACTACGTCGCCAAGGGGCCCTTCAGCGCCATGGCCGAAAATCTGCTCGCCGCCGTGCGCGCATCCGACTCTCCGCACCCCCTGGAGCCGCAAAAGCCCGTGCTCGGGCTCGAGCACGTCTACTCGCGGCAGCTGACCCGCGAGCTTCTTTCTCGCAACCGTCACCTCGAGACGATCTTCGAGAGCATGTCCGAAGGCATCCTCGAAGTCTATTCGGGCAAGGTCGTTTACGCCAACGCCGCCGCCGTGCAGATGCTGGGTCTTCCGGTGCGCAGGATGCTCACGGCCCGCCCCTCCGATCTTTTCCCTTTGGATGTCCGCGAAAGGATCGAGGCCCTCTCCCGCACACCTTCCCATCTGCCCGCCGAAACCGAGCCGGGGCGGCCGCTCGAGGTGCACGGCCGCGAGCTCCTCGTGAAGAGGCTCCCTGTCAAAGGGGACGAGGAAACCGCGATCTGGATGATCGCCGACGTGACCGAGCGCCGCCGCCTGGAAAGCCAGATCCAGCATATCCAAAAAATGGAGGCGCTCGGCACGATTGCAGCCGGGGTCGCCCACAATTTCCGCAACACCCTGACCGAGATCCTGGTGAACAGCCAGCTCATCCAGCTCAACCATCAGGATCGGCCGGAGCTTCAGGAGATCGCCGCGCGTATCCACTCTTCGGTGAAGCGTGGGGCGCGCCTGGTGGAGGGGCTGCTCCACTTTTCGCGCAAGGAGATCCGCCGCGAGTTCCAGCCGCTCAACCTCGTCCCCGTGATCCGCGAGGCGCTCGCCCTCGCCGAGGGCTCTTTCGACTCCCGGATCCGTATCGAGGCCCAAATCCCCGATACGCTTCCGGTTTTAGGCGATGCGACCGGCTTGAGCCAGGTGCTGATGAACCTTTTCTCCAACGCCCGGGATGCCATGCCGGCGGGAGGGACCCTGCGGGTCGAGGCCGGCGAAGAAGGCGCATCGATTCTGCTCACGGTTTCGGACACGGGCTGCGGCATGGACGCCGAGACGCTGGAGAAATGCTTCGACCCCTTTTTCACCACCAAGCCCGTCGGCCAGGGAACGGGATTGGGCCTCTCGACGGCTTACGGCATCATCAAGAGCCATGACGGAAGGATCCATGTCGAGTCCCGGCCCGGGAGCGGAACCGTGTTCCGCATCCTTCTGCCGCGCGCGGCGGCGCAGAAACCCGTGGAAAAGACGAAGGGCGGGGATTTCGCCCGCGGGCGGGGGGAGACGGTGTTGTTCGTGGACGACGAGGAGGAGATCCTGCGTGCCATGGAGGGGCTGCTGCGAACGCTGAACTACCGGCCACTCTGTACCGCCAGCGCCGAAGAGGCCCTGCGGCTTTTCCCCTCGCTCAAGCCGGATCTGGTGATTCTCGACGTCAACATGCCGGGCATGGGGGGGATCGAATGCGGGAAGCGGATTCTCGAGATCGACCCCGAAGCCCGGATCGTCCTTTTTACCGGCTGCGAGCCCGGCCTGGAAAACCCGGACGAAGAAACAGGAGAGGCGATCGCCCGGGGGACACTCACCAAACCGGCTGATTTGCATGAGCTGGGCCGGATGCTCGCTGCGGTTCTCCGCAGCGGGCGGCCCACGAAGTCACCCTCATCGGCGGTCCGCCTGCAAACCGCCGCCGGCGAAATCGAAGCAGGAGCCGGCCGGGGCCTTACCGGGTCCCGCCCGGGACGTCCTGCACCCAGGGAGGTTTCATGAAGGGTCTCAAGATTCTGATCGTCGTGCCGCTCGCCCTGTTTCTTGCGGCTTCCGGCTGCTCCTCGGAAGAGCAGAAAAAACGCGATTATCTTTCCAAAGCGAAAGCCTATGTCGAGAAAGGCGAGCACAAGTCCGCCCTGATCGAGCTCAAAAACGCGGTCCAGATCGACCCGCGATTCGTCGAAGCGCAGCTTCTGCTCGCCGAAACGAGCCTCAAGCTCGGCGATGCTCAGACGGCGTTCCGTTCCTACTCCGCGGTCGTGGAAGTCGACCCGCAGAACGCGGCGGCCCGGCTCAAGCTGGCGACGTTTTTGGCGCTCGGCCGGAAAGCGGCCGAGGCGCGAGGGCACCTGGACGAAGTGCTCGCCCGCGAGCCGCAGAACACCGAGGCGCTTTTGCTGCTGGCGACACTCCAGGCCGAGGAGGGAAAACACGCCGATGCCGCGGCGAGCTTCCGCCGCGTGATCGAGCTCGATAGCCGCGAGAGCCGCGGGTATTTGGGACTGGCGCGCTTGCTCGTCCAGCAAGGCAAGCAGGCCGAGGCCGAAACCGTGTTGCGGAAAGCCGCCGCCGAAGTTCCGGAGTCCCTGAACGTGCGCATGGCGCTCTTTTCCCTTCATGCCGCGCAGGGAAAGGTCGAAGAAGCCGAAAGGGAAATCCGCGCGTTGGTTGCGGAACAGCCGCAAAACGCCGATCTGCTGCTTGCCATGGCCCAGTTCTTCGCCGGAAGAAACCGCGCGGCCGAAGCTGAGGAAGCTTACGGTCGGGCCGTCGCCGCCGACCGGAAAAGCGCCCGTGCCCCGATGGCGGCGGCGGCCTATTACGGCGCAAACGGCAAGCACGAAAAAGCCCTTGCTCTCTACGAAGAGGCGGCCGCCCGCGAGCCGGAGAACCTGGGAATCCCCCACGCCCGGGCGCGCTATTTGCTTGGCCGCGGAGAGATCGAGCCGGCCGAGCGCGAGGTGCTCCGCGTGCTCGAGAAAAACCCGAACCACTTCCCGATGCGCCAGCTCAAGGCCGAGATCTTGGTCGCCCGCCGGGAGTTCGCGGCGGCGGGGGACCTGCTGACGCAGCTTCTGCGCGATGAGCCCAATTCGGCGAGGCTGCACTACTTCAGCGGTCTGGCCCTCTTCGGACGCGGCGAGATCCGCCTCGCCTCGGCCGCGCTCGCCCGTGCGGCCGAGCTCGAGCCCTCGAACTTGAGGACGCGCCTGCTGCTGGCGGAGATCGCGCTTTCCGAGCGGGATTACGCGCGGGCGCAGAAGGAGGTCGAAGCGGCGCTCAAGATCGAGCCCGAAAACACGGCCGCCCGGCTCATGCTGGGAAACACGCTCGCCTTGCAGCAGAAAAGCGCCGAGGCGAAAAAGGTCTTCGAAGGGGTTCTCTCGCGCGATCCGGGAAACATCGCCGCCCAGCTGCGCTTGGGACAACTCGCCCGCACCGAGGGCAAGGAGCGCGAGGCGATCGAGCGCTTCGAGAAAGTGCTCGAGGCCGATCCACGGGTGCTCGAGGCGCTCGCGGGGCTGGCCGGAGCCCATCTTGCGCTTCAGGAGCCGGGAAAGGCCGTCGCCCGCTGCGAGCGACATCTTGCCCGGATCGCAGGCGACCCCGCCGCCGAAGCCGTGGTTTACGAGATCCAGGGAAACCTTCACCTCGCCGCAGGCGAGCCCCGCCGCGCCGAGCAGGCCTGGAAGAAGGCGATCGACACAAACCCCTCTTTTCTTCAGCCCTACTACGCCCTGGCCGGCCTCTATCTGCGGGAAAAGCAGGCCGACAAGGCGATCGCCCAGTTCGAGGCCGCCATCGCGCAGAATCCCCGGCAGGCGGCCCCGCACATGATGATCGGGGTGATCCACGATATCCAGGGCCGCCATGATCTCTCCGAGAAGCATTACCGGCGGGCGCTCGAGATCGAGCCGCGTTTTGCACCGGCCGCCAACAACCTCGCCTACATCCTGGCCGAGGCGAACCGCGACCTGGATGAGGCGCTCAAACTGGCGAAGATCGCCAAGGAAGAGATGCCCGGGGAGGCGAGCATCCTGGACACCCTGGGCTGGGTTTACTACCGCAAGGGCCTCTACGATTCGGCGGTGGCGGAGCTTCGCGACGCCGCAGCGAAGACGCCCGACAACCCCACGGTCGCCTATCACCTGGGCCTGGCCTATCTCAAACGGGGGGATGCCGCGAAGGCCAAGAGCGAACTCGAACGCGCGATCCGGCTGGGAAAAGAGTTCCCCGAGGCGGAGGAGGCCCGGAGGGTCCTGGCCGAGATCCGGTGACCGGAAGCGGGATGCGTCATTTCTCGATCCGCATTCTCGCCTGCTGCATTCTGTTGCCGCCGCTTTTCTACCTGGGCACGGTGGCCGCTCTTGAGGTCTTCCTCGCCCGGGAGATCCGCCGCGGCTTGGAACAAAACCTGGTGGGCGATACCCGGCCGGTGCTCGAAGGGAGCCTGAGGCTGCAGGCGGCGGTGCGGCCCAACATCGAGCGTTACCTGGGAAACATCATCTGGGGGCGGCTGGGAGTGGACGTGCGGGTCATCGTCCGCACGGCAGGCGGCAGGAGGCTTTACCCGGCGCCCTTCGAAGAGGACGGTGTGCCCGGGGAAAGTGCAACACCGCTCCACATCGCCCAGGAAAACTTCCGCCTGCTCGAGGAGGGTCTCGAGGTCGCCGTCCAAGCCCGGCTCGAGCACAACCGGCTGCTTTCCAACGCCATTCTTGCCTTTTACGTCGCTTTGGCCCTCGCGGTTCTTCTGGCGCACTACCGCCGGGCGGCGCTTCGCAGCCGGACCGAGGAAGAGGCGCGGCGCCGCGAAACCGAGCGTCTGGCCGCACTCCAGGCGGAGACGAGCGCGCGGCTTGCGGCGGTCGAGCGCGAGCGCGAGGCGCTTGCCGCCGAGACCCAGACACTCGAGGAACGCGTGCGAAGCGAGCGGCTCAGGGCCGAGCGCAACGAGGACGATTTCATCCGCGAGATCGAGGAGCTGGAGAGAAAACTCGCCGTGCACCTCGAACGACAGGAGAAGCAGCAGGGGGAAATCGAGGCGCTCAAAGAAACGCTCGCCGGGTTCGACCGCGGGCAGCGCCGCGAAGAAAAGGCGCGGCTCAAGGCCGAGGAAGCGATTCGGCGCAGACTTGCCACGCTCTACAAGAACCTGACCGTAAACGAGCGCGCCGTTCAGGGGATGGCGGAGCTTACCGAGGATTTGCGGCTCAAGGCCGAGGAGGTGATCCACCAGCTGAACGCCGCCCCCGAGCTCGTCACCGTCAAGCGCAAGGTCTTCGGCAAGAAAAACCGCGAGACCGTGCTCGAGGTGGTGTTCGGCTACAAGGGGAGGCTTTACTACCGGCGCGGGCCGGACCGCAGGGTCGAGGTGCTCGCGGTCGGCACCAAGAACACCCAGGAACGTGAGCTCGAGTTTCTGGCAAACCTGTAACTCGAATTCCCCTCTTGAGTTTGCAGCCGGGCCGCCTTGAGTTTTCGGGGGCCGAGAGGTAAGATTCATCGATGCAACCATGAAGGCCGGCTGCCGAGGTGAAACCTTCATGACCGATAGGGGAATCCCATGAAGAAGAAAAAGCGGCTTCTTGTCATTGACGACAGCAAAGAGACCGTGGCCGGGCTGCAGAGCTTTCTCAGCCAGAAATACGAGGTGCTCACCGCCTATAACGGCTTGGATGGCCTCAAAGTCTTCGAGGCCCACGAGGGGGCGATCGATCTTGTGATCACCGACCTCGTCATGCCCGAGATTTCCGGCGTGGGGGTGATCTCGATTCTCAAGAAAAAATTCCCCGGGATCCCGGTGATTGCGATTACCGGCTGGGGGGAGCACCCCGGGGCCATGGCCGCCGAGGCCGACGCCGATCTCGTTCTGGACAAGCCCTTCGAGCTGACCGATCTCGACCGGCACATTACGGATATTCTGGCTTCCCGCCGGTCCTGACGGCTTGAATGTCCGCAGCGTAACTAAATTTCCCAATAAAAGGAAAAAAAATTCTTATTCGCCTGCAGGCTCTGACCTTTTCCTTTGGCTATGGCCTGAAAGAAAGGCCCGCGCCCCAACAAATTGATTGTCGATCCGATAAGTTCGGAAGAATCGGATCGCATCGGGAAAAGCAGAACCTCTTTTCGAAGGGAAGGCACAGTCATTGCATTCTTTTGGCTGATCAGTTTCGAGAGCAAGCGGCAGTCCCAAACATTGAATACCGGCAACGAGACTCAACTACGGTGGTATTCTTATGGAAGAAGCCGAAAAAAAATCCCTGGATCCGGCCTATCTCCTGGGGATTCTCTCGCGGCGCAGATGGTGGATCGTTTTGCCCTTTGCGCTGGCGTTGATCACCGGGATCGCCCTCGCCATTAAGCTTCCCAAGCTCTACGAGGCCAATACGCTCATTCTCGTCCAGCGCCAGCGCGTTCCCGACAAGATCGTCCAGCCGGTGGTCGCATCCGATCTCGAGCAGCGCATCAGCACCATTTCCCAGCAGATCATGAGCCGCAGCAATCTCGAGCGGATGATCGAGCGCTTCAATCTCTTCTCGGGCGAAGAGTTCAAGGATGTGCTCCTCGACGACAAGATTCAGAGTCTTCGCAAGCGCATCACGGTCGAGGTGAGCCGCAGCCGCCGGGACCGCGAGGCCGATGCCTTCACGATCTCCTTCCGTGACCGCGACGCGCACACCGCCATGCGCGTGGCCAACGGGCTCGCCACTCACTTCATCGACGAAAACCTGAAAGTTCGCGAGGCCCAGGCCTTGGGGACGAGCGACTTTCTCGAAACCGAGCTCGAATCGACGCGCAAGCGCCTGGAGGAGCTCGAAAAGGAACTCAAGGACTACCGCACCCGTCACATGGGGGAGCTTCCCGAGCAGCTCGAGGCCAACCTGCGGGTGCTCGACCGCTTGAACGCCCAGTTGAACGAAAAGGAGCAGAGCCTGCGGAGCGCGAGGGTGAATCTCGCCGCGCTGATCGAGGCCGAGCATCTGGCGCGCCAGAGCGTGGTGGTTCAGCCTGTCCCGCCGTCGCCCACCGGCCGCGAGACCGAGGAGACCATGAGCCTGACGCAACTGCGCGAGCGGCTGGCGGCGTTGCTGGCTTCGTACACGGAAAATCACCCCGATGTCGTGCGCGTGAAAAACAGGATCGCCAAACTCGAGGCTGCCGGGTCAGGCGAGGCGGGTCAGGCGGGAGCGAGCTCCTCCCCGCCGGTCCTCACCGCCGCCGAAGCCGAGCGGCTGCGGCAGAAGGCGATCCTGGAGGGCGTGATCCGCAACCTCGAGTCGGAGATCGCGCGCCTGCATCGTGAAATCCGCGATTATCAGGCCAAAGTCGATGCCGCCCCGCGGCGCGAGCAGGAGCTTCTGACCCTCAAGCGCGACTACGAACTGATCCGCTCCTCGTACAACTCGCTTTTGAACCGCAAGCTCGAGGCCGATATCGCCGTCAACATGGAACGAAAGCAGAAGGGGGAGCAGTTTCAGATTTTGGACCCCGCGCGGCTCCCGGAAAAACCGACCTCGCCCGACCTGAGGCGGGTTTTCGCGATCACCCTGGTCGCGGCTTTCGCTCTCGCCGGCGGTCTGGTCTTTCTCTTGGAGATGACGGACACCTCGATCCGCCGGCCCGGCGAGCCCGAGGAAAGATTCAATCTGCCCGTGCTGGCCGCGGTGAGCTGGATCGAAGGCCCCGCCGAGCGCACGATGCGCATTGTGCGCAGCGTGGCCACATTGGCCTCGGTTCTGGTCATCGTGGGACTGACGGCGGGATTTGCTTGGATGGCGTTTCTACCGTCCGATCCACGGCTTCAGGCGCTGATCAGGCAGGCAAGCCAGTAGTCCTGACGGAAAACCTCCGGCGGTGTACGGCCGAAGCACTGCGCCTTATCGCAAAGCGGAAAGACGGGAAAAGATCCCATGGGTAAAATTTCCGAGGCCTTGAGTCGCTTTACGGAAGAAAACCGCAACCGTTCCAAGGAAGAGGCGCTCAACCCCTTGTCGCCTCCTCCGGAGCCGCTCCAGCCGGCGGACATTGCAACCCTTGCCGGATACGACCCGCGCTCCAAACACCTTTTGCGTCCCGATCCTCAAGACGAAGCCGAACTCGACCAAACATTGGAGCGGCTCAAACGCAGCGGCACGATCGAGCGGCTGATCCAAAACGGGCTGATCTACCCGGGGGGCAAGCTCACCGCCAAGGGGATTGCGGAAGCCGAGCGGGCCAAAAGCCTCTACCGCGAGCGGATCCGCCAGCGCGCCCAGAAAACACCTCCTCCGACCCCGGCGACCGAAGCCGGCCCGCCGCGGAGCACCGAGATCACCATGCCTTCCCCTCCGGCGGATGCGCCGGCTCGACCCGAGGTTTCCCTCTCCGAGTTTCGCAAAGCCGCGGCGGAAAAACCCGCTTTCGATGCTCAGGCGATTGACCGGACCCTTGTTACGCTGCTTCAACCCCATTCGCAAGAAGCCGAGCAATTCAAGATCCTGCGCACCAACATCCTCTACCCCGTGAGCGGCGCACCCCCGCGAACGATCCTGGTCACGAGCGCCGCACCCGGAGAAGGCAAGAGCTTTGTCGCCGCCAACCTCGCGGTCAGCATCGCCATGAACATCAATCGTTACGTCCTGCTGATCGATGCCGACCTGCGAAAACCGGATTTGCACCGCCGATTCGGTTACGGGGAGACGCCCGGTTTGGGCGAGTACCTCGAGAAAGGCGATCCCCTGCCGCGCTATCTTCTGAAAACTTCCGTCGAGAAGCTGACGCTGCTTCCGGCGGGGCGGCCTCCTGCCAACCCCTCGGAGCTCATCTCCTCCGAGCGGATGGCCGGACTCCTGGATGAGGTCGCCAAGCGTTATAAGGACCGGCTGATCGTTGTCGATGCCCCCCCGGTCGCCGCCGCCTCCGAAAGCGGAGTCCTCGCTCAGCAGGTGGAGGGCGTTTTGGTGGTTATTCGGCACGGGAAAACGCGACGCGAGGAGGTGCGGAACCTCCTCTCCCGGATTCACGAAGAGAAGCTTCTCGGCTGTTTCATGAACGGCATCGAGCGCAAGTCGTCCCGCTATTACGGGTACTACTCTTACGCCCGAAAGCGGTGAGGCAAGGAGGCCGGGATTGGCGCGACCGGAGCATCCGCCGATCGCTGCGAACATCCCGGGGACAAAAAAGGGCCAGAGCGCAGCAGCCCGGCTGGTGGAATGCGGCGCGAACGCCCCTTCGGTAAGTGAGAAAACGTGTTATGTCCGCCCCTCATTCGCAGACCGGCCCTCAGTCGAGGGCCGGTAGGCGGCGGATGTAACCGACCAGGCGGAGCTATACGCTGAAAATTTACCTCGCGCAACCTACGCCACGACCGATGGACGTCCCCTTTCTCGATCTCAAACCACAGTACCGCCGAATCGAAGCGGCGCTTCGCCCCAGGCTCGAAGCGATTATGAAAGAAGGGGCCTTCATCAACGGCCCCGAGGTGGAAGCCTTCGAACAAGAGTTCGCCGCCTTCTGCGAGACCAAATATTGCGTCGGGGTGAGCTCCGGGACGGATGCCCTGCGCTTTGCGCTCCTTGCCTGCGGGATCGGAGCCGGCGACGAGGTGATCACCGTACCGCACACCTTCATCGCCACCACCGAGGCGATCACCCAGGCCGGGGCGCGGCCCGTGTTCGTGGACGTGGACCCCGCGACCTCGACCCTCGATCCGGCGCGGCTCGAGGCGGCGATCACCCCGCGGACGCGCGCCGTGATTCCCGTTCATCTCTACGGCCGGCCGGCGGACATGGACCCGATCCTCGAGATCGCCGCCCGCCGCCGACTCACGGTCATCGAAGATGCCTGCCAGGCCCATGGTGCGCGCTACCGCGGCCGCCGCGCCGGCGGCATGGGACGGGTCGGCTGTTTCAGTTTCTATCCGGGGAAGAATCTCGGGGCCTTCGGGGACGCCGGCGCGCTTGTGACCGACGACCCCGAGGTCGCCCGCCGCGCGCGCATGCTGCGCGAGCACGGCCAAAGCCGCAAATACGTTCACGACACCGAGGGCTATACCGGTAGGCTCGATGCCCTGCAGGCGGCCGTGCTGCGCTTGAAATTAGGCTTTCTCGAAGCGTGGAACCGCGCCCGCAGTCAGAACGCGCGCCGCTACGACGAGCTTCTCGAAAACATCCCGGGGCTCTCCTTTCATCGCGCTGCCGACGGAATCGATCCCGTCTATCACCTCTACGTCGTTTTCGTCGACGACCGCGAGGGCCTGCGGGAACATCTCGGCCGGCACGGTGTAGGCACCGGCCTTCACTATCCGCTTCCGCTCCATCTCCAACAGGCTTACGCGGCGATGGGCCACCGCCGCGGCGATTTCCCGGTGAGCGAGCGGCTCGCGGATCGCCTGCTCTCGCTTCCCATGTACGCCGAACTTGCCCCGGAGCAGATCGAATACGTGGCCTCCTGCATCCGCGAGTTCCAGGAGGGGAGGGCGGGGCGATGATCCGTGTCGGGCTGATCGGTTTCGGCTACTGGGGCCCCAATCTGGCGCGCAACCTGAACGCCAGCGGCCGCTTCCGGCTGGTCGCCGTCTGCGACAAGGCCGAAGGCCGGCTCAAGCGCGCGGCCGCGCTTTACCCGCAGGCGCTGCTGACCGCCGACCCGGCGGAGTTCTTCCGGCAGGAGATGGATGCCGTCGCCGTTGCGACCCCGGTTTCGACCCATTACGATCTTGCCGCCAAGGCTCTCGAGAGCGGGCGCCACGTGTGGATCGAGAAGCCCATGACGGAGACCGTCGCCGAGGCCGAACGGCTGATCGAGCTTGCCGAGAAGAAAAACCGCGCGCTGCTCGTCGACCACACCTTCGTCTACACCGGCGCCGTGCGCAAGATGAAGGAGATGATCAACCAGCGGCAGCTGGGCGATCTGATCTATTACGACTCGACGCGCGTCAACTTGGGCCTTTTCCAGCAGGACGTGAACGTTCTCTGGGATCTCGCCCCGCACGATCTTTCGATCATGGAC
Source organism: uncultured Desulfatibacillum sp. (assembly GCA_964596545.1). Classification (GTDB taxonomy): domain Bacteria; phylum Desulfobacterota; class Desulfobacteria; order Desulfobacterales; family SpSt-501; genus SpSt-501. The sequence continues at coordinate 29,503 of CAZQUP010000020.1, forward strand.
CACTTGATGCCCTTCCCCAAACTCGCCGTTTCCGCGACGGGATGCCACTATTACGGAAACGGGATTGTGCCGAAGTCGCTGCTTACGATCTACATGGAAGGAAACGTCGTCGGCCACGTGAACGTGAGTTGGGTGAGCCCGGTCAAGATCCGCCGCACACTGATCGGCGGCACCTCGCGGATGATCCTCTACGACGACACCGAGCCCTCGGAAAAGGTCAAGGTCTACGACAAAGGGGTCGATGTCAACGTGAGCCGGGAGGAGCTCTACCACCTCAAGGTGCAATACCGGGTGGGCGACATGTACGCCCCGCGCCTGGATGACCGCGAGGCGCTCGCCGTCGAGGCCGACAGCTTCGCCGACTGCATCGAGGGCAAGGCCAAGCCCGTCACCGGAGGCCGGGCCGGCCTCGAGGTGGTCAAGGTGTTGGTCGCCGCCGAGAAGTCGCTCAAGCAGAAAGGCGCCCCGGTCGAGCTCTAACATGGAAGAAAATTCAAACCGCCGCGTCGCCCCCGACGTCAAGCTCGGTCAAGGGGTCGTGCTGCAGGATTTCGTGAACCTCTACGGCTGCACGATCGGCGACCACACGCGGATCGGGCCCTTCGTCGAGATCCAGAAGGGCTGCACCGTGGGGAAAAATTGTAAAATCCAGAGCCACAGCTTTCTCTGCGAAGGGGTCACCCTCGAAGACGGCGTCTTCATCGGCCACGGCGTCATGTTCATCAACGACCCCTACCCGCGGGCGGTGACCGGCGAAGGAACGCTTCAGACCGAGGCCGACTGGAAGGTGGTCCCCACGGTGATCAAGGAGCGGGCCTCGATCGGCTCGAACGCCACCGTCCTCTGCGGGGTCACCGTCGGCGAGGAGGCGATCGTGGGGGCGGGAAGCGTGGTCACGAAAGACGTTCCCCCCCGCGCCGTCGTCGCCGGAAACCCCGCCCGCATCCTGCGCTTTCTCTGAGACCGGAAGCCTTCAGTTGTCCTTTACCCCCTCCTCCTTGAGCAGGGCCGTCGAGATCGTCGATCCTTGCACCCAAAACGCCTGGGACGATCTCATCGCCCCCATGCCCGGGGCCTCCTTTTTTCACCGTCGACCCTGGGCCGAGGTGCTCTGCCAAACTTATGGCTACCGGCCGTTCTACCTGTTGCTGCGCGCCGGGCGGGACTCTGTCGGGCTGCTTTCGCTGATGGAGGTGCGAAGCCTGCTTACCGGCAACCGCGGGGTCTCTCTTCCCTTTTCGGATCTGGCGAGGGTGCTCGCCCCCGATGAGGCCGGCTTCGCAATGCTCTTCGAGCGGGCGAAGGCGTTGGCGGCCGAGCGCGGCTGGCGCTTCATCGGACTGCGCGGGGCGCCTCTTCCCCCCGAAACCCCGGCGGCGGAAAGCTATCTCGAGCACGTCTTGAGCCTGGATCAGGAAGAAAAGGATCTCTACCGCGCTTTTCATGTCTCGACCCGGCGCAATATCCAAAAAGCGAAAAAAGAGAATCTCGAGATCCGCTTCACCTCGGGGCTTGAGGAAATGAAGCTTTTTTACCGCCTGCACTGCAAGACGCGGCGCGATCACGGCCTTCCCCCCCAGCCGTGGCGTTTTTTCCGCGTGGTCCACAAACGGGTGATCGCTCCGGGTCACGGCACCGTCGCCACGGCCGCATATCGAGGAGCCCCGGCAGCCGGGGCCGTCTTTTTCTTTTGTCGTGGTCAGGTGCTCTACAAGTTCGGGGCCTCGGAGAAACGCTTCCTCTCGCTGCGGCCGAACCACCTCCTCTTCTGGGAGGCGATCCGCCGGTTCCGCGGGCAGGGATTCCAGAGCCTCCACTTCGGCCGCACCGACAAGGAAAACGAAGGGTTGGCCCGCTTCAAACGCAGCTGGGGGGCAAAAGAGGGGGAGATCCGCTACCACCGCTTCGAGTTAAAACGCGCCTGCTTCGTGGAAAAGGGAAACGGCGCAGCTGGTTTTTCTTCTTTCTTCCGCCGGTTTCCCATCCCGGCGCTCCGGCTGATCGGCTCGTGCCTCTACAAACACATGGGGTGAAATCAAGAACGAAAGGAGTTGGATCGATCGTGGCGGGAAAAAGCAGATCAACGAAGGCCGCAGAGAAATCGGATAGTCCAGTCTCCGTCTGTCCGCGGGGGGAGATTTTCCCCCTGCCCACGCCCAAGGACTACGAGCGGGAAAACCGCCGCCTCGAGCGGCTTGCGGCCGAGGAAAGAAAACAAGGCCGCGAGATCGTCGTCGTGATGGGGGTCGGTTTCGTCGGCGCGGTGATGGCTGCGGTCGTGGCCGATGCGGTCGACCGCAAAACCGGAAAGCCTTCGAAATTCGTGATCGGCATGCAGCGGCCTTCCCCCCGCTCGTTTTGGAAGATCGGCTATCTCAACCGCGGCCTTCCCCCGGTCGAATCCGAGGATCCCGAGGTGCCGGAGATGGTCCGGCGCTGTGTTCTGGACAAAAAGACCTTGACCGCCACCTTTTCTTACGAAGCGCTAAGGCTCGCCGACGTGGTCATCGTCGATGTCCAATGCGATTACCACAAGGAGGCCTTAGGCGACGTTCGCCGGGGCCGCGCCGAAATCGGGGCCCTCGAAGAGTGTCTCAAGATCATCGGGGAGAACATCCCGGCCGATTGCCTGGTTCTGATCGAAACGACCGTTCCGCCGGGGACGACCGAATACATCGCCTACCCGATCATCAAAAAGGAGTTCGAGAGACGCGGCCTCTCCGGGTGCGAGCCCGTGCTTGCGCACTCTTTCGAGCGGGTCATGCCCGGCCGAAACTACGTCTCTTCGATCCGCGACTTCTGGCGGGTCTGCAGCGGGATCAACGATGAAGCCCGCCACCGCGTGGTGCGGTTCCTGAGCGAGATTTTAAACGTGGAGAAATTCCCGCTCACCGTCCTCGACCGTCCGATCGAAAGCGAAACCTGCAAGATCGTCGAGAACTCCTACCGCGCAACCCTTCTCGCCTTCATGCACGAGTGGAGCGTGTTCGCCGAGCGAAACGGGGTCGATCTGATCAAGGTGATCCAGGCGATCAAGGTGCGACCGACGCACTCGAACATCCTCTTTCCCGGCCCCGGGATCGGGGGCTACTGTCTTCCCAAGGACGGGGGCTTGGGCTTCTGGTCCTACCACACGCTTCTCGGGTTCACCGACGACATCTTCCGGATCACCCCCGCGGCCATCGACATCAACGACACCCGCGGGATGCACGCCGCCCAGCTTGTCCGCGATGCGCTGCGCAACATGGGGAAAATCGTGGCCGCCACCAAGATCGCCGTCCTCGGGGCCTCCTACCGGGAAGACGTGGGCGACACCCGCTACTCCGGCTCCGAGGTCCTCGTGCGCAAATTGACCGAAATGGGTGCGGATGTCGTCGTCCACGACCCCTACCTCAAGCATTGGTGGGAGCTCGAGAAACAGGACAGCTACCCCGCGCCGGGCCTGTCCCTGGCCCGATTTTTCCGCAACCAGGAGCGGCTGCGGGAACTCGCCATGCAGGAGAACTTGGCCTCGGCCCTGAAAGGCGCCGACGCCGTCGTCCTCGCCGTCCGCCACGAGCCCTTCCTCAAACTCGACCCCGATGCGGTCGTCCGCATGACGGAAAAGCCCTGTGCGGTGATCGACTGCTTCGGCATTCTCGACGACGACCGCATCCGCCGCTACTTCGAACTCGGCTGTGAGGTGAAAGGCCTGGGCCGCGGGCACGTCAAGCGCATCAAGGACGAGGTGCGAAACGCGGCCAGAGACGGCGCGAAACCGTTTCCTCGATCCCCTTACGGAATTTAGCGAAGGCTCAGAATCTAAGCCCTGAAATGATCAACCTTGGCATAGTCAAGGGCAACCGCCGGGGCGCTGCCGCGGCCGAATCCTGTCATTCCACCGACGTTTTGGAAGCGGAGTGGGATAGCTTTTTGAAACGGAACGATTTCGGGGAGCTTCGTCAAACAAGCCTTTGGGCTCGCATGAAACAATCGGGTGGATGGCACCGCTGCCTGCGGGCTTATCGTCGTGAAGGAAGGATTGTCGGCGGTTTTCAGTTGTTGTGGCGGGACACCCGATTTGGAAGGATTGGATACGTCGTCAAAGGCCCGTTGGCGGAGAGTGAAGAGCCGCGGCTACTGGGAGAATTGATTTCACTGCTCAAAGAAACCTCCAGACAGCTCCGGCTAAGTGCGATCATCGTCCAACCCCCTGCCTTGAGCAAACACACTGAAACTGCTTTGAAACAATCGGGTTTTCTGCCGAATGACCTTTTGGCAATTATTTCGGCAACGGTTCTGGTGGACGTTTCCTCGGGCATTGAGGCGATCGAGGGTAACATGCGAAAGACCACGCGCAAGCACCTCCGCCGCGCGATCCGAAACGGAGTCCGAATTCGGGAGGGATCCGAAAACGACTTGGATCTCTTCTACAGTTTGATGCTCATGACTTGCCGCAGACAGGGGGTTCGGCCCAACATTGCCAACCCCGAGATAATCAAAACCCTGTGGAGGGATCAGAGAAAAGGAATCATCTGCCGCCTTACGTTCGCCGAAAAAGATGACAACACCCTTGGAGCACTTCTCTGCATCGGCTTTGGGCACAGGCTGGAACTTTGGAAACAAGGATTTTCACCAGAAGCAATCAAGGCATACCCCATGGGATTGCTTTACTATGACGCGTTTACCTGGGCCCATGCCCAAGGGTTCCAGATCTGCGACCTGGGGGGAATCAATCGTTCCTTGGCCGAGCATGTCATCGCCGGGAAGCCGCTTGAGGAACGACATCAACGAAACCGTAATTTCTTCAAATTGGGCTTCGGCGGTATTCCTATTCTCTTACCCAAAGCTTGGCTCTGTTTCCGGAATCCATTGATAAGTCTTTTTTATCGCGCATTTCGTTCATTTGAGCCTGGTCAGCGACTGCTAAGACATGCGGCAAGCAAAATATCCGATAGCCAGTGATCCAAACAAACAGCTGAGGTTTTTCATTTCAATATCCTCTGATCAAGCTCCCAAAGATAGCGTACGGATGACTTATTCACTTCCCTTGCGGAACCGGATTTTTTATTTGCTCAAACCTTGGATACCACGGCCCTTTCAACTTTTTCTGCGACGTTGGATGACGTTAAAAATAAGAAGCCGATTCAGTCACGTTTGGCCGATCGACCCGGCTGCGGGCCAGCAACCTGAAGGCTGGCCCGGTTGGCCTGAAGGCAAGCGATTCGCTTTGGTGCTGACCCATGATGTGGATACGGCGAGAGGCCAGGATCGGTGCCTGGAACTTGCCGAGCTGGAAAAGGAAGTCGGTTTCCGTTCCTCGTTTAACTTTGTTCCACGGCGTTACGCCGTATCTGCGGAAGTGAGAAAAAAGCTTGTAGATTCAGGATTTGAAGTCGGTGTTCACGGCCTTTATCATGATGGGAAATACTTCCTGTCGCGCAGCCTCTTCCGTCAACGGGCGGTTTTGATCAACAAATATCTCCGCGAGTGGAATGCAGTAGGCTTTCGAGCCCCTTCCATGCTGCACAACCTGGAATGGATCGGGGATTTAGAGGTCGAATACGATGCTTCGACGTTCGATACGGATCCTTTCGAGCCCCAAGCGGACGGCATGAGAACCATTTTTCCATTTCTTGTGCCGCGGACAAACGGCCGTTCACCTTATGTGGAGCTGCCTTACACCCTCCCGCAGGATTTTACTCTTTTCGTTCTCCTGGGTTGCCGAGACATTACTGTATGGAAAGAAAAACTCGAATGGATCGTTTCCCATGGCGGAATGGCCTTGTTGAATACGCACCCGGACTACATGAGATTCGATGGCGCATCAATATCGAAGAGTATCCTGTGTCTTTATACCGTGACTTTCTCCAACATGTTCAAAGAGCGTATGAAGATCGGTACTGGCACGCTTTGCCTCATGAGATGGCCGGTTATGTTGCTGATAATTTGAGATTATCTTCCATCGGGAAGATGTCATGAAATGGATCCACTGATGAGCAGTTCGAAGCGACGCAAAAAAAATTGGTACAAAAGGCCCCTTCGGGTCTGCCATGTCGTCTATTCCTTCTACGAGTCGGACACCCGGGTGCAAATGTATGCCGAAGCTCTGGCAGAACGGGGAGACCAAGTCGAGGTCATCTCTTTGCGGAAGCCGGGCTTAGACAAACACGCAATTGTCAAAGGAGTTGAGATCCATCGTATTCAGAAACGAGTCGTTAACGAAAACAGCCGTAGGGACTACCTATGGCGTATGTGCCGTTTTTTCCTGCTTTCCACGCTGTTTCTAAGCCGTAAAAGTATGCGGCCGAACAGCATCTTTGACGTCGTGCATATTCACTCCGTACCCGATTTCGAAGTTTTTGCGGCCATAATTCCCAAGCTATTAGGCGCAAAAGTTATACTTGATATCCATGATCTAGTACCGGAATTTTACTCCGCAAAGTTTAACGCTGATAGAGATTCCTTAGCGTGCAAGATTCTGCTTTTTATTGAAAAAATTTCTACGGCGTTTGCCGACCACGTGATCACCGCAAACCATCTTTGGGAAAAGATGATTACAAAACGAGCAGTGCCTCCTTCAAAATGCTCTACTATTCTTAACTACCCGGTATCTGCTTTTTTCCGGAAGTATCCACGGAGGCAACATAACGGAAAGATCCGCATGATTTATCCAGGCACACTAAATCGGCATCAGGGGGTAGACCTTGCCGTACGGGCCTTTAACCTAATCCGTGATGCGGCACCAGAAGCCGAACTTCATATCTATGGGGACGGCCCTGACAAGCCGTTAATAGAAGCCATGGTGAAGGAGCTTTCGTTGACAAAACGTGTCTTGATCAGAAATTTTTTGCCTTTAGAGAAAATTATACCAATTATTGCCGATTTCGATATCGGGATAGTACCCAAACGGGCAGATGGTTTTGGAGATACAGCATTCAGCACAAAAATTTTAGAATTTATGGCTTTAGGCGTCCCTGTTATCGTCGCAAAGACTACAATCGATAGTTACTACTTTAACGACTCAATTGTGCAGTATTTTACGCCAGGAAGCGTTGAAAGCTTAGCAAGGTCTATGATAGAACTCATCGATTGCCAGAAGCGCCGGCAAATACTTGCGGAAAAAGCAACAAAATATGTTCAAGAAAAATCTTGGATGAAAAACAAGTATGATTATTTAAGACTAGTTGATAATATATTTTGTAACTGACGTTGAATCTGAAGTTAAATTTTCAGAGATAATTCAAAATCATTTTACGCGTAGAATATATCGGTTTAAAAAAATATGCCTTGGGAACAAATGAGCATTGACGAATATGCTGAGTACGAAATGAAAAATGGGACGCCGCTACTTAAGTCAGGAGATATCTGGTGGCGAGCCGTAAGACCATTCTTCTATCGCCCGTTGTTTCCATTTCAAAAACTGAATCGCACAGAAATCGTAGCACCCAAGCGTTTTGTTTTCGGGTACCAACATGCTGTGAAAGAAGAAAGTCAAGCTAACTCAACCTTGAAGCTGATGATCTATCCAGATATTAAAAATTATTCTATCGATAGGCTTTCTCGTAAAAGAAGATACTATATTCGGAAAGCAATGAATCTTCTCGAAGTGCAATGCTTAACTGATTGTGAGATGTTTATTCGAAATGCATATGAAATTTATAGGGAATTTTTTGATCGTACAAAATATAATTATAAAAAATCTAGATTAAAAAAACAAAAGTTTGCAGCGTGGTCGGAAAACATATTCAATCGAAAGAAAATTAGAGTGCACGGGGTTTTTAATAGAGGCAATGTAATGGTAGCCGTTCACATATCTTATCTCATAGGTAATATTCTTTTCAATGCAAGTTGTTTTGCAAAAAAAATCGCCCTCGAAACATGGGCAACCGATCTTGTCGATCATTGCATTAGAGAGGATGCGACGAGACAAGAAAACATCAGTCTTATATATGATGGTCCATATACAGGAAAATGCGGCATCGATCGGGCTAAGCTTTTACGTGGAGATATTATCTACAACCTGCCAGCTTATACTTCGATGGGGAAATATATTGTGGGTTTTCTAAAGTTATTCAATAATAATTTGTACGCTAAGATTTGCAAAAACGAGCCGACTTAAAAAGTGATATCTAAAAAGGCAATTTAAAAATGGAATATTTAAAATATAAGTTAATGTATTTAATAGAAATTTTAAAGAGCAAGAATATAGACGAATTAAAAACAGTACTAAAATTCAGATTTTATAATGAAGAAACATGTTTGGGATTGCGTGCAGAGATAAAACCGCATTGTGCTGATTTATCAGAAAAAATACAACTTGAAACAAGAATATGTGACGAAAAAACTATTATGGATATCTTTGAGACTGAAAAAACTAATATAGATAAGGGTTGGAGTGAACGAAGAAAAAGGCTTGTTTATCGAAAAATAGGCAGAGCGTATGTAACATTTTTAAAAAACACACCTTGTCACTTTCAATGGGTTTTCGATAGTAAAGACAATAAAAGTCTTCGTAGATATTTTAAAGGAGAGTACCCCATTCTTAAACCAGGTGAAGCTATTCTTGAACACGCATTAACACTTAAAAATTATCGACAAAGAGGAATTCACAAACAATCGAGAATGCAGATCTTTGAAATTGAGAATAAAAAGTTTAAAAATAGAATTTTCATTTCTTTTATTAATCCGCAAAATACTCCATCCTTGAAATGCGCTCTTGATTCAGGATTTAAACCTATCTGGATCAGAAAAGAACTATGGATTTTTAATTATCATAAATTCACCTTTGAAAAATATGACAGGTGGAAACATAAAAATTTAGAATACGTTGTCGAAAGTTTAAATAAAGATAACAATATCAAAAAATTTATTGAATGAAAAATGTTTGAGATAGTTAAGGAATAATTGAATACGCTGTGCTTATTAGAAGCGTAGCATTAGCGATGCGATTACTATCGAGGCCCATTTTTGAGTGTTCTTTCGTAATATGCGCTTAGATAAGATATTATCAATTACATTCTTTAAATTTTTCCGCGACTATATTAGGCCGAAATTGCCCCCAAGACGGGGAAGAATACCTATTTTAATGTACCATAGTATTTCCGACCTGGATGACCGAACAAATGCCGGCTATTACAAAACCAACACAAATCCAAAGATCTTTATTCAACATATGCGGATTCTGTCACAGTCAGGCTACCGAGTCATCTCTCTTGATGAAGCGGTTACCCTGATTTCGCAGAAAATACCTTATCCAGAAATGACCATAAGCAAAAGTTACCCTTGGCCAGATAAAACGCTTCGTCATCTTTTTAAAAACAAAGATTCTATAAAGAAGCAAAGCTACTTACTTTTACATGAAAAGAAAGAAACTGTGGAGCTTTCTTTTAGTGAAAAACCTATCAAACGAGAAATTAAAAGCTTAAACACAAAGGCGACTAATTACAAATCGTTAACGCCAGTAGTTCTTACCTTTGACGACGGCTTCAGAGACTTTTACGAGACGGCCTGGCCCATTTTGAAAAACCACGGCTTTACAGCATCAGTATTTCTGCCAACAGGCTTTATCGCAAATAGCCGAAAAAAGATGAACGGCCGAGAATGTCTTACTTGGAGGGAAGTCCGAGAGTTGAGCGCAGCCGGAGTTGATTTCGGTGGGCACACGGTTTCACATGTGCAAATCCACCGTCTAGACCGTTTAACGGCTGAAAAGGAAATAAAAGACACAAAGATTGCCATAGAACAGTTTTTGGGGATTCCTGTTCGGCACTATTCTTACGCCTATGCATTCCCTGAACACGACAGGGCATTTGTCGCCTTCTTGCGTAAAGTGCTCATTGATGCAAAATACAAGGCGGGCGTAACCACTCGGATCGGTACAGCGCTTCCCGGAGATGATCTATTCACTATCAAGCGCCTCCCTGTAAATTCCGATGACGATGAAACGCTCTTTCGTGCCAAGCTCGATGGTGCCTACGACTGGCTAGGCTGGCCCCAGAGGATTTCTAAGAGGATCCGGCGTAGGGCGGGTTTCTAAATGAGCCGGAGGGTTTGCATTATGGGGGCGTCGCTTGCCACGGGCAACATGGGAGTCACAGCCCTGGGAACCTCGCTCGTGAGTCTATTTCAAAAGGTGGACCCCGAGGCCAAAATTGCAGCTTTTATCGGCGAGCGTTCGTCAGCTCCACAGAAAGCTCGGATCAATGGCCGCGATGTCATCGTGGAAGTCATCAACTACCGACTTTCGCCACGCGGCGGCTTCCAGGCTCATCTGGCAGGACTCTTTCTCATGGCGCTCCTGTACCGAATGGCGCCGGCCGACTTTTTGCGGCGAAGGCTCCTACGATGGAACCCCCAGCTTCAGGCGCTGCAACGGCAGGATCTTGTAGGCCATATCTGGGGCGGCGACAGCTTCAGCGACCTCTATGGCGTTGACCGGATTCTCGTCGGTACGATCGCCTGCCTGACGGTCCATCTTTTAGGCAAGCCGCTTGTGCTCCTACCTCAGACTTACGGCCCTTATCGTTCCTGGTTTGCCCGCCGGCTGGCTAAACTTGTCTTCTTTCGCGCGGCTCTCATTCTGTGCCGCGACCCCGAAGGTCCCGAGGCCGTCCGCGCGCTTCTCGGTGCAGAGGCCGATCGAAGAGACAT
>CAZQUP010000020.1:40144-40821 GCA_964596545.1 uncultured Desulfatibacillum sp.
CCGCTTCTGCCCCGATGTGGCCTTCGCCTTGGAGACCGAGATGTTCGACCCGGAGGCTGTCAGACCGCCGCTCGATCCGCAGAACGGCCGGCCTCTCATAGGCTTCAACGTAAGCGGCCTCCTATACAGCGGGGGCTACAGCCGTGACAATATGTTCGGGCTTTGCTTGGACTACCGGGAGTTCGTGCACCAGGCCGCAAGACGGTTGCTGGAGGAAACGGACTGCGCTCTTGTCTTCATCCCCCACACTTTCGCCGCCGACAACGATGTGGAGAGCGACCCCTATGCCTGCCGGCAGGTGGCAGAGTCGCTGGCCGATTTCCCGGGGCGCGTCCACCTGCTCACGGGCCGTCATGGGCCCCAGGCGATCAAGGCTCTCATCGGGCAATGCAGCTTCTTCGTGGGGTCACGGATGCATGCATGCATTGCAGCCCTATCCCAGGGCGTGCCGGCAGTCGGCGTAGCTTACAGCGACAAGTTTCAGGGGGTGTTCCAATCGGTCGGGGTAGGACACATGGTCATCGACGCTCGAAAAACCGGGCACAATGAGGCGGTGGATAGAGTTCTCGACATCTTCAGGCGGAAGGAAGATATTCGTCCGGTGCTGCGCTCCCACGCGAAAGAGGCTCGAGAGAGCCTCGCAAAGACCTTCCGCCAAATTGTAACCGGATACGGCA
>CAZQUP010000021.1:0-21581 GCA_964596545.1 uncultured Desulfatibacillum sp.
TTCCGCTCAACATGGTCGAGCGCGAGAAGATCTTCGGCGAGATCGTGGACGAGGTGCTGGGCTACGGGCCGCTCGAGCCGCTCTTGAAGGACCCGAGCGTCTCGGACATCCTCGTCAACTCCTACAAGAGCGTCTATGTCGAGCGCGAAGGAAGGATCGAGCCGACCGACGTGCGCTTCAAGGACGACGCGCACCTCATGCGCATCATCGACAAGATCGTCTCCAGCGTCGGCCGCCGGATCGACGAGTCCTCGCCCATGGTGGACGCGCGGCTTCCCGACGGCTCGCGGGTGAACGCGATCATCCCGCCGCTCGCCCTGGACGGCCCCTGCCTTTCGATCCGCCGCTTCGCCGTCAATCCCTTAGAGCTCGAAGACCTGATCGGCTTCAAGACCCTCACCCCCGAGATCGCCGAGGTCCTGAAGGGGATCGTCAAGGCGCGGCTCAACGTGATCATCTCCGGGGGCACGGGAAGCGGCAAGACGACACTGCTCAACGTCCTTTCGCGCTTCATCCCCGAGGAGGAGCGGATCATCACCATCGAGGATGCGGCCGAGCTGCAGATGAAGCAGGAGCACGTGGTCCGGCTGGAGACCCGGCCGCCGAACATCGAGGGCAAGGGCGAGGTCGTGCAGCGCGACCTCGTGAGAAACAGCCTGCGCATGCGGCCCGATCGCATCATCGTGGGCGAGGTCCGCGGTAAGGAAGCCTTCGACATGCTCCAGGCGATGAACACGGGGCACGACGGCTCGCTCACGACGATCCACGCGAACTCGCCGCGGGATGCGCTCATGCGCCTCGAGACCATGGTGGCGATGGCGAACCTGGAGATCCCCAGCGAGTTCCTGCGCCGCTACATCTCCTCGGCGATCAACGTCGTGATCCAGGTCGCCCGCCTGGTCGACGGCAAGCGCAGGCTCGTGAGCGTGCAGGAGATCACCGGCATGGAGGGAAGCGTGATCACCATGCAGGAGATCTTCGCCTTCAACCAGCGCGGGCTGGACGGCCAGGGGAACGTCCGCGGGGCCTTCCAGTTCCGCGGCATCCGGCCGCGGTTCATGGAGCGGCTGAAGATGGCCGGCGTGAACCTGCCGGCCGAGATCTTCGACCCCAACCGCGTGGTCGAGGCCTGAAGGAGACGCGATGGACCTCTTGCTCGTGGGGGCCGGAATCTTCCTCGGCGCGGTGATCGCGATCCAGCTCGCGATCTACGGGGTGCGTCACCTGCGCGCCGCCCAGCGGGTGAAGATCCGGCGCCGGCTCCGCAAATACGCCTACGTCGAGGCGGCGGGTGCCGAGGGGACCGAGATCCTCAAAAAACGGCTCTACAGCAGCGTGCCCTTCTTCAACGCGCTCCTCTCCCGCCTGCCCGGGATCGAGGCCCTCGATCGGCTCGTCATCCAGGCGAATTCCCGCTATCCGCTCGGGTTTCACCTGCTGCTCGCGCTGTTCCTCGCCCTGATCGGGCTGCTCGCGGGCGCGCGGCTGATGAAGAACCCGGCGGGGGCGGTGCTGCTCGCGCTCGTCGCGGCGGCGGTTCCCTTCGTGCTCCTCGTGCGCCAGCGGCGGCTCCGCGCCGAGAGGTTCAAGAAGCAGATGCCCGATGCGCTCGATTTGGTGGCCCGGGCGCTCAAGGCCGGCCATGCCTTCTCCGGCGGGATCGCCATGGCGGCCGAGGAGTTCGACGATCCGCTCGGGACCGAGTTCTCCGAGATGCTCGACGAGATCAACTTCGGGGTGAGCGTCCCCGAAGCGTTGAAAAACCTCACCCGCCGCGTCGAGTGCGAGGAGATCAAGTACTTCGCCATGGGGGTGATCCTGCAGCGCGAGACGGGCGGCAATCTGGCCGAGCTGATCCAGACGCTCGCGAACCTGATCCGCGAGAAGTTCAAGTTCCAGGGCAAGGTGAAGGTGCTCTCGGCCGAGGGCAGGATCTCGGCCGTGATTTTGGTGGCGCTTCCCTTCCTTGTCGCCGGCTGGATCTGGCTCACCAACCCGGGCTACCTCGCGCCGCTCTTGGTCGAGCCCTTCGGCCGGGCGCTGCTTCTGCTCGCGCTCGTCTTCATGGGGCTCGGCATCCTGGTTTTGAAGCGCATGGTGACGATCGAGGTCTGAGGACCGGAGGAACGATGGGCATCCTGCTCGACAACCAGCCGCTTCTTTTGAGCGCGGCCTTCTTTCTGGCGATCTTTCTCTTCTGCATCGGGCTGACCCAGGTCGTCCGGCAGCGCGCCCTGAGGCGGCAGCTCGTGGGCAAGATCCGGGGCGGCGGGATCTACGTCGCGCCGGAAGAGGTCGCGGAGGAGAAAGAGGAGAAACCCTCGAAGCTTCTGAACCTCTTCGGCCGCATCGGCCGGAGGGCGGCGCCGGCGTCCTCGGTGGAAGAATACTCCGCCTCGCGCCTGCGCTTTCTGCGCGCGGGGATCCGCTACGAGAACGCGCTCGCCGTTCACTGGGGGATCAAGATCATCCTGGCGGTTTTCTTCCCGGCCGTCTTTCTCCTCCTGCGCGCGCTCGCCTTCGGGGCGATGAGCTACCCCGTGACGCTGACGCTGGCCGTGGGAGCGGCGCTTCTCGGCTTCTATCTCCCGGACATCTACCTGCGGCAGAAGGCCGACACCCGCCGCGAGAAGATCCTGCGCGCCCTTCCCGACGCGCTCGATCTCCTCGTCATCTGCGTCGAGGCGGGCGTGGGGCTCGACGCCGCCGTCGCCAAGGTCTCCCAGGAGTTGAAGCTCGGCGCCCCCGAGCTGGCCGACGAGCTGCACTTCATGAACCTCGAGCTTCGCGCCGGAAAGAAGCGCACCGACGCCCTGCGGCACCTGGCCGAGCGGACCCACCTGGACGAGATCCGCAGCCTCTCGACCCTGCTCATCCAGACCGACAAGTTCGGGACCAGCATGGCCGATGCCCTCCGCGTCTACTCCGATTCCTACCGCACGCAGCGCTATCAGAAAGCCGAGGAGCTGGCGGCGAAGCTTCCGGTCAAGATGGTGCTGCCGCTTCTCTTCTTCATCTTTCCCTCGCTCTTTCTCGTGATCCTCGGGCCGGCGGCGATCAACATCTACCGGGTGCTCCTCAAGGGGGCGCTCGCCCGATGAGGAGGTCGAAGATGGCGGCAAAGGCGGACGGGGGAATCGGGCGCGGGACGGCGGTCCGGGCGGCGCTTTTCAGCGTCCTTTTCCTGCTTTGGGGCTGCGGCGGAAAAGGATTCAAGGTCGCCATCGAGTCGGGCGGCGCCGAGGAGAAGAACCCGGCCCTCGCCGCCGAGCAGGCTCCCTTCCTCTCCGAGACCACGAAAAAGCTCCCCGAGATGACGGCCGAGGAGTACGAGCGCATCGGGGACGGGCTTCTCGCCCGCGGGAACCTCTACCTCGCCTACGTGCACTACGAGAAGGCGCTGCGCCTCAGGCCCGAAAATCTCGGGCTCGAATACAAGAAGGCTCTGGCGCTGCTTCTGGGCGAACGAAACGACGAGGCGATCCGCCAGTTCGAGGCGCTGCTCAAGAAAGACCCCAAGTTCGACCTCGCCCACGAGGGGCTGGGCCGGGCTTACTTCCAGACCGGGGACCTGATGCAGGCCGAGCGCCACTTCCGCAAGGCGATCGCCCTCAACCACCGGCTCTGGAAGTCCTACAACTACCTCGGGGCGATCGCCGACCGCAAAGGCGTCTTCGAGCAGGCGATCCTCGAGTACACGAGCGCCATCGCGATCGCGCCGCAGGAGGGCTTTCTCTACAACAACCTCGGGGTTTCCTGCCTCACGGCCGGGCGCTACGAGGCGGCGGTCGACGCCTTCGCCAAGGCGATCCGCCGGAACTTCCGGGAGAGCAGGGTCTTCAACAACCTGGGGCTCGCCTACGGGCACCTGGGGCGCTTCGAAGAGGCCTTCGAGGCCTTCCGGATGGCGGGCGGCGAGGCGCACGCGCACAACAACATCGGCTGCATCTACCTCGAAAAGGGACTCTACGCCGAGGCGGTGAAGAGCTTCGAGCGGGCGATCGCCCTCGAGCCCGAGTACTACACCCGGGCGGCCGAGAACCTAAAGCGCGCGAAGGCGCTGGCGCTCACGCGGTAGGAGGACGGCACATGAAGGCGAACGGCACGGCGCTGTTTCTGGCGGCGGTTCTCCTTGCAGCCGGAGGGCTTTCCGGCTGCCATACCCGTGAGGAGGTGAGCGGGGAGATGCGGGTCTCGCCGCGGGAGGTACGGCCCGACCCCCTCTCGGAGGCGGAGCTCCGGAAATTCGCCGACTCGGTGCGTCGGGTGGACGGCGAGGCCGAGGCCCACTACCGGCTCGCCCTCTACTTCCAGCAGCACTACCGCCACCAGCTCGCGATCGACGAGCTGAAGCAGTCGCTGCTGCGCAGCCCGGGAAACCCCAAGGCCTACAACGCGCTCGGGGTCTCCTTCGACAACCTGGGCGACCACGAGGCGGCGATCGACTACTACCGCATCGCGCTCAAGATCGACCCGACCCTCGACTACGTCTACAACAACCTCGGCTACTCCCACCTGCTGCGCGGCGACATCCAGCAGGCGATCGAGGCCTTCGAGCAGGCGATCGCCAGAAACGGAAGCGAGCGGCGCTACCGCAACAACCTGGGCCTCGCACTGGCGAAGCAAGGAAAATACGGCGAGGCGCTGGAGCAGTTCGCGGCGCTCGAATCGCGCGAAAACGCGGAGAAAAGGCTCGCCCGGGCGATGGCCGATCTGGGGCGGGCGGAGGAGGCCGGGCGCGTGATCGCCGATTTGCGGGAAAAGCCTTTTCCGGGGCAGGCGAGCCCGGTGGCCCTCGAGAAGCCTGCGCTTCCGGATCTTTTGCCTCGGCAGCGGGCCGACAGCCCAGGGGTCGACCCCGTGGCGCGCTTCCGCTTGCTCAATCAAGGTTTGGGCCGGGCCGAGGCGGAGGTCACGGCCGAGGCGCCGCCTCAGGGGATCGAAGTCCTCCCCGCCGCGGCGCAGGTCGCGCCGCCGCCCGATTCCGGGCCGGCGGTCGCCGCGGCTAAGGCCGGACGAACCTACGCCGTCTCGGCCGTCGCCCTGGAGCCGGAACAAACCAAAAGGTCGCCGGCCGCCGCGATCGGCTATGAACCGCAGCCGGTCGTGCGCGAGCTCAAGGCGATCGCTCCGCCGCGGGCCGAGCTCGCCTCGCGGGTGAACCAGGAGGAGTACGAGGAGCGGATCCTCGTGGCCGCGAGCTCGGTCCAGGCGGGCTGGCAGATCGCCCCCGAGCCCCGCCGCACGGCCGAGAAGGGGATCGTCGAGGTCGAGGTCGCCAACGGAAACGGCCTCAAGGGCGCCGCCGGCCGCGTGGCCGCCCATCTCAAGCGCTTGGGCTTCCGCGTCGTCCGCGTGCTCGATGCGAACTCCTTCGACCACTACAACACCAAGGTCTTCTACTACGGCGAAAACCTGGAGGAGGCCCGCCGCGTGCTCGCCTCCCTGCCCGAGGTCGCCGACACGGCCGAACTCTACGAGCTCGAAGCCGTGGGCCAACACATCCGCCTGCTCGTCGGCCGCGATCTGGTGGAGAAAAACGCGGGGCTCGTCTGGAACCGGGCGTACAAATCAAGGCGAGGTGCCGGCGAATGAGGACATTGCCGGATCAGACTTCAAAAGACGAGGGTCTCGAAAGAGCCCGGAGGGTCTCAGGCGAAAAGGGAGCTGCGGCGATCGAGTTCGCGCTGGTTCTACCGATTCTTGTGCTTCTCGTCTGCGGCATCATCGAGTTTGGATTGCTTTTCTACAACAAGCAGATGATCACCAACGCCAGCCGTGAAGGCGCGAGGGCGGGGATCGTCGACCAGGTGAGCGATGCGCAAATTCGAACGATCGTGACAAATTATTTGAAAGAGAGCCTGCCGAACGGCCCTTCGAAAATTATCAGCCTTACGGGCAGAGTCACGATCGACAGCGGCAACGTTACCGTGGAAAGGCCAGGAAACGATCTTGCAGTCGCCGTGGGTTTCAATTATCCGCTCTTGCTCGGAGGGATCGTAGGAATTCAAACGGTGGCGGTCTCCGCACAAACGATTATGCGCATGGAGATGAATTAAAGGGGGATCAATGCCCATCTGCTTTCAAAAAAGGGGGAAAATTCCTCCCCGATCACTCTGTATGGGCAATCGCGGTGCAAGCCTCGTCGAATTCGCGCTGATCCTCTTTACCCTGGTTTTGCTGCTTTTCGGGATTGTCGACTGGGGGCTCTATTTTTTCAACCGACAGGTGATTACGAACGCCACGCGCGAAGGGGCGCGCGCCGGGATCGTCTCGCGCGAGGTGCGGTTGACCGAAAATGAAATTCGAAATGTGGTGCTGGACTACAGCAACCAATACCTGGTGACCTTTGCGCAGAAAAATCCTCCCGCCGTTGTGGTGCAAAGGCAGTGCCCCAATTTCGGCTGCGACTTGAGAGTGAGCTCAACCTTCAACTACGATTTTCTGTTTTTCAGGATGTTCAGCCCTGCGGCGATCACGGTGTCGGCGACCATGAAAATGGAATGAGGCCGGCAAAAGGAGAATCCCCATGATAAAACGAGAACTCGGCCTGGCCGTAAGAAATCGGCAAAGCGGGGCGACGGCCGTGATCGTGGCCATCTGTCTGGTGGTGTTGATCGGCTTTGCGGCGCTCGCCATCGATATCGGCTTTCTCTATTCGACAAGAAACGAACTGCAAAACACGGCCGATGCCGGGGCTCTCGCGGGGGCAGGCTATCTGGGCCGGGAATACCTGAGGCTTCCCTATCTGCAGCAGAGAAACAAAACCTTCACTCAGGCGGAAGTGGCCGCGGTGGTAAACGAGATCACCCTGCAAAACCGGGCGGCTGGCGTCAATATCACCATTGACCCCTCCGATGTGATCGTCGGCAACTGGGACGGAAGCCAGGTGATCCCCAATTACGACCCAAACGTTGAGGGGGGAGTGATTTCGCCGGATGCGGTTCAGGTCACCGCCCGCAGGGATGCCACGACGAACTCGCCCCTCACCACTTTCTTTGCACGCGTGCTGGGAATCCACGATATGCCCGTCTCTGCCGTGGCCGCCGCCGCGCTGACCGGCCCTTCGGAGGTGGCCGAGGGGGAGCTCAAGACGCCCTTTGGGCTCTCCGAGAATGTTTTTCCCAACAATTGTCGCGATCTGATCACGTTCTCGCCAACCACCAGCAGTTGCGCCGGCTGGCATAACTTTTTCGACCCTATCAACGCCAGCCAGATGGAGAAGAAACTCCTGGGGCTGATCGAAGGCCACCACATGCCTATCGGAAGCAGCTTGTGGTCGGGCCATAGCTGGCTCGAAGCAAATTTCGATCTGAACAAGGACCCGGATCCAAAAACCACACCGGAGACTTCCACGGGAGACAGCTATAAATTCCAAGGGGGCACGATATCGAGCCTTTTCAACGGAGCCTATTTGATTCGCTCCACTTACAATGGAAATACGGGAACGGTGGATGGAAACAAAAAGCAGCCTGCTCCCTTTCTCGCCCTCTACGACTACTTTCGCTACCGCGATGATGACGGCGACAACTCCGTCTGGACCGCAACGATCCCGGTATACAGGGACTCTGAAGGGGTTTGCATAAACCCCAACACGTCGATCCCCATCGTCGGCTTCGCCAAAATCATCGTGCGAATGCCCAATCCGCCTCCCGATTCAAATGTGAGCGTCACCGTCGACTGCAATTTGTCGGTCGTGGAGGGTAGAGGCGGCGGAGGCACCTATGGCAACCTCAAAGGATCCATCCCCAACCTCGTCAAATAGGGGACGTCCATTCAGATATCATTAATGCAGCCTCGGCGGATCTCGGCGGGAGAGGGCATCTCCTAAAGCCGGTCGAATCCCAGCCGGTTTGACAGCGGCTGCGGATTCCGCTAAGAGACAGATATCCGAAAGCCGCAGCGATGCGGCTTTTTCGTTTTGGAGAATCCGGAAGAACCCTCCAGTCGGCAACCCCACATCATGAAGCTTCTCCTCACCCTCGCTAGGCGCTACCCGGGGCGCACGATCGCCACCCTGAGCGGGATCCTCTTCGCCGGCATTTCCGAAGGCTTCGGCGTTTCCGCCCTGCTGCCCCTTTTGAACACGGTCTTCAGCCGCAAGATCGAAGCCGCAGGGGGAAGCCCCAGCGAGCTTTCCTCTTACCTCGACCGGCTCGTCGACGGGATCCTGGGTACGGTGGGGCTGCAATCGACGATCGGGGTGCTGCTCGGGCTGTTCATCGGCTGCATCGTTCTCAAGTGCGTGCTTCTCTTCCTGGCCAACCGGCAGATCGGTTACACCGTGGCGCGCATCGCCACCGAGATGCGGCTTGCGCTCTTGAGGGCGCTTTTCGCCTCGCGCTGGGAATACTTCATCCGCCAGCCGATCGGACAGTTGACCAACGGCATCGCCTTCGAGGCCCATCGCGCGGCCACGGCCTTCCAGTTCGGCGCTCGCCTGATCGCCACCGCCATCGAGTCCGGGATCTACATCGTGCTCGCCTTCCTCGTCTCTTGGGAGGCGACCCTTCTGGCGCTGGGGGGCGGGCTGTTCATCCTCTTCGTGCTGCGCCGGCTGATCAAGAAGCTGCGCCGCGCCGGCGAGCGCCAGACGACGCATACCCAGGATCTCGTCGCCCAGATGACCGATGTCCTGATCTCGATCAAGCCCCTGAAAGCGATGGCGCGGGAGGACTCCGCGGGATCGGTGCTCGAGGATCGCACGCGGCGTCTGAACCGGGCGCTTCAGAAACAGGTCCTGAACAAGGCGGCGCTGACCTCGTTTCAGGAGCCGCTCATGATGCTGTTCCTGGTGCTCTGCCTCTATGCCGCGCTTTCCTTCTGGAACCTGCCGCTGCCCTCGATCATGGCGATGGTCTTCTTCATCGGGAAGATCCTCAAGCAGGTGCAGAAGATCCAAAACGAATACGGCAACCTGGCCGAGTACGAGGCGGCCTACTGGTCGCTTGCGGACAAGATCGAAACCGCAAGCAAGGACGCCGAGCCCGAGGCCGGAAGCCGCATCCCCGAGCTGAAAGAGGCCGTGCGCTTCGAGGAGGTCGCCTTCGGCTACGACGAAAAGCGGGTCTTGGAAAAGCTTTCCCTTCGGATCCCGGCGAGGAAGATGACCGTGCTCTGCGGCCCGTCGGGCTCGGGGAAGACCACCATCGCCGATCTGCTGATCGGGCTTCTGCGGCCGCAAGCGGGAAGGATCTGGATCGATGCGCTGCCGCTCGAAGAGGTGGACCTGCGCGCCTGGCGGCGGCGCATCGGGTACGTGACCCAGGAGAACATTCTCTTGAGCGACACGGTGTTCCAGAACGTAACTTTGGGGCAGAAGGATCTGACCGAAGAGGAGGTCGAAGCCGCCCTGAAAAACGCCGGGGCCTGGGACTTCGTCAGCGCCATGCCGCGAGGGATGCATACGCCGGTGGGCGAGCGGGGAGCGGCCTTATCGGGCGGGCAGCGGCAGCGCATCGCGATCGCCCGGGCGCTGGTCAAGAAGCCCGCCCTCCTCATTCTCGATGAGGCGACGACCGCGCTCGATCCGCAGACCGAGAGGGAAATCTGCGCCACGCTCAAGTCGCTTTCCGGGAAGATCACGATCTTTGCCATCTCGCACCAGTCGACCCTGCTCGCATGCGCCGATCTCGCCTACCGGATGGAGGGCAAAGGGGTCCGGCCGACCAAGAGCACGGGAGACGTTCTCTCGAGCGTTCAGCCCGCCGCCGCACGCGCCTGAAAGGCGAAGTGACCGTACCCGTTCGCGAGCCCATACGAGGGCATCTTCCCCGCTGCTTTCCTTTGCTTCGGTTTGACAGGGATCAGTCCCTGGGATACAAAGCTCTATTTTAAAATCCAATGGTTGGCTCCGGAAGCCTGTTTGCGGGACAAGACCTCCGGCGGCGAGTGCAAGAAAAGGCCTTTATGTTGAACGACAAGACGATTCTCATCACCGGCGGAACCGGATCCTTTGGAAAGAAGGCCGTTAAGCGCATCCTCGAGAAATACCGGCCGCGGCGGCTTATCGTCTTCAGCCGCGACGAGCTCAAACAGTACGAGATGTCCCAGCAGTTCCCGGACTCAGAATACCCTTGCATGCGCTACTTCATCGGGGACGTGCGCGATGCCGAGCGGCTGCACCGCGCCTTCCAGGGGGTCGATTTCGTCATTCACGCCGCAGCGCTGAAGCAGGTGCCGGCCGCGGAGTACAACCCCTTCGAGGCGGTGAAAACGAATATCCTGGGTGCCCAGAACGTGATCAACGCGGCGATCGACCAGGGGGTCCAGCGGGTCGTCGCCCTCAGCACGGACAAGGCCGCCAACCCGATCAACCTCTACGGCGCGACCAAGCTCTGCTCGGACAAGCTCTTCATCGCCGGCAACGCCTATGTCGGCGGCGATCGCACCTCCTTCGGCGTGGTGCGCTACGGGAACGTGGTCGGAAGCCGCGGCAGCGTCATCCCCTTTTTCCTGAAAATGAAGGAAACCGGGGTGCTCCCGATCACCGACCCGCGCATGACCCGTTTCTGGATCACGCTCGAGCAGGGGGTCGATTTCGTCCTCTGGGCGCTGGAAAAGATGTGCGGCGGGGAGATCTTCGTCCCCAAGATCCCCAGCATGAACATCCTGGATCTGGCACGGGCCATCGCTCCGGAATGCAAAACCGAGATCATCGGCATCCGGCCCGGCGAGAAGATCCACGAGCTGATGATCCCGCGCGACGAGGCGCGGAAAACCCTCGAATTCGACCGCTTCTTCATCATTCAGCCGGATTTCCGCTTCTGGACGCGTCGCTGTGCCTGGAACGAAGGAAAAGCGGTCCCCGAAGATTTCGAATACAGCTCCGGAGCAAACCCCTGGCGGCTGACCGTCGAGGAAATGCGGGGGATCCTGAAAGCCCTATGATCCCTTACGGCCGGCAGTGGATCGACGAAGAGGATGTCGCCGCCGTGGTCGCGGCGCTCCGCTCCGATTGGCTGACGACCGGTCCCAAGGTCCCCGAGTTCGAGGAGGCCTTCGCCCGGACGGTCGGGGCGCGGGAAGCGGTCGCTGTCAACAGCGGCACCGCCGCGCTGCACGCCGCCGTCCATGCCCTGGGGATCGGTCCCGGGGACGAGGTCATCGTGCCGGCCCTGACCTTCGCGGCAACCGCCAACTGCGTCGTTTTCCAGGGCGCAATTCCCGTCTTCGCCGATGTCGATCCCGAGCGGCTGCTCCTGCGGCCCGAGGAGGTCGAGGCCCGGCGAACTCCCCGCACGCGGGCCGTGATCGCCGTCGACTACGCCGGGCACCCCGCCGATTACGACGCCTTGAGAGAACTTTGCCGTCGCCACGGCCTTTTTCTGATTGCGGACGGCTGCCACGCGTTGGGCGCGATTTACAAGGGGCGGCCCGTAGGGACGCTCGCCGATTTGACCGCCTTCAGCTTCCACCCCGTGAAGCACATCACGACGGGCGAGGGCGGTATGGTCGCAGCCGACGACCCGGAGCTTGCACGGCGGATGCGTGTATTCCGCAACCACGGGATCACGAGCGACCACCGCGAGCGCGAGCGGCGCGGGTCCTGGTTCTACGAAATGGTCGATCTCGGTTGGAACTACCGCATCACCGATTTCCAGTGTGCGCTCGGCCTCTCGCAGCTCAAAAAACTGCCGCGCTTTCTCGAACGCCGCCGCGAGATCGCCGCCCGTTACGATCGCTTTTTCGAAACCCTGGTCGGGATCCGGCCGCTTGCCGTGAGCGGCGATGTGGCCCACGCCTATCACCTCTACGTCGTGCGACTTGAGACCTCCATCCGCGGCAAGGACCGCGACCGGCTTTTTTCCGAGCTTCGCGCGGAAGGAATCGGCGTGAACGTTCATTACCTCCCCGTGCACCTGCATCCCTTCTACCGCCGGCGGTTCCACACCGGCGAGGGGATGTGCCCCATCGCCGAGGAGGCGGCCCGCCGTATCCTTTCGCTTCCGATCCACCCCGGGATGTCCGAGGATGAGCTCGATGCGGTCTGCGCCGCCCTTCGCCGCCTTGGCGCCGCAGGCTGAAACCTTGGAACCTCCGAACGAAAAACAATCCCGCCTGGTTCTGGGCACGGCACAGCTCGGGATGGCCTACGGGATCGCCAACACCACTGGCCGACCCGACCCCCAGCGCGCGCGGGAGATCGTTGAGACCGCGCTTCGCTGCGGGATTTTCGAGTTCGACACGGCCCAGGCCTACGGCGAAAGCGAAGCCGTGCTGGGCCAAGCGCTTGCGGCTCTCGGAAGCCGCGGACGTGAGGCGAAGATCATCACCAAGATTTCGCCGGAGGTCGATCCCCGAAGGGAGGCGGCGCTTGCACGGGCGATCGCCGGAAGCCTCGACCGGCTCGGCCGTACGTCCCTCTACGGGTTGATGCTTCACCGCGAGGAGGCGCTCGCCCTCTGGGAGAACGGTCTGGGGGATTTCCTCCGCCGGCGGGTGCAAGCCGGAGAGGCCGCGCGGCTCGGCGTGTCGGTCTACAGTCCCGCGGCCGCCCTGCTCGCACTCGACACGCCGGGGATCGACTTCGTCCAGATCCCCTCCAACCTGTTCGACCGGCGCTTCGAGGAGGCCGGGCTGCCCGGGGAGGCGGAGAAAAAGGGAAAAGGGCTCTACATCCGCAGTGTCTTTCTTCAAGGGCTGCTCCTCCTGGAGCCGGAAAGACTGCCCGGGAATCTCCTCGAGGCCAAGCCCCTGCTCGCACGGCTGCGGGAAATCGCGCGATCGGCAGGGGTGGCGATCGCGCAGCTCGCCCTGGGCTACGTCCAGTCGGTCTTTCCCGGACACGGCGTCGTGATCGGCTGCGAGACAAGGGAGCAGCTTGAGGAAAACGTCCGTTTCTGGGAAAAGCCTCTTCCGGGCGGCCTCGTTCAGGAGGTGCGCCGGCAGTTCGCCCATGTCCCGGAGCGGATCGTGAACCCGCTTCTGTGGTCTGGATCGTAGGATCGAATCGGACCGTGATCGCCGCCGTTACTGCCCGCAACTCATCCCGCAGGCGGGAAGGATCGCCGCGATTCCTCGTTCCCATTATCTTGGCGGGCGTCTATATCGTCCTTGCCGGGGGGCTTTTTCTCGTTCGCCGCGGCGCGGACGTCAACTACGACGGCGAAATCTACCTTCGCGCCGCCCGGGCCCTCGCTTCGGGCAATGTGGCCGAGAGCCTGCAATTGTATCCCATGCCGGCATTGCCGGCATTGATTGCCCTTGTGCATATGCTGTTCGGCGACTGGGTACAGGCGGGACGATTGGTCAGCTGGTTGGGCACGGGGTTGGCGATCGGGCCGCTTTATCTCCTGGGCAAGGAACTTTTCGACCGGAAAGCGGCCTTCTGGGGATGCATCGCCTTTCTCCTTCTGCCGGAAACGCTGCGCCATTCGAATTCCATTTTCCGCGAAACCCCGTTTTTGCCTTGGATGACGCTTGCCGTCCTTTATCTGACGCGCTCCTTCCGAACCCGCCGCGTCCGGGATCTCCTCTTCGCCGCCGCAGCCGCGGTCGTCGCCTGTCTTTTTCGCATCGAGGGGATGGTTTTTTTCGCCGCGGCCGTTCCTTTTTTCGCCTATGCGCTCGTTTTCGGCCACGGCCGGCAAGCCGGCCGAAAGGCGATGATGCGCGTGGCCGCAGGCTGGATCTTGATTGCGGCATGCTGCACCGCCCTGGCGGTGGCCCTTGCGATCAGCGTTCCGGCGGCTTTGAACAACCGCCTTTTCGACTGGTTCGTCTATGCGGAGGAGGTCTCCCAAGGGAGCTTCTGGGAATACTACCGGTGGAACGCAAACCGGCTCGAGCAGATGCAGGCATCAGCCCCCAACTCCGGGGTAGGACAAAATTTCGCGGCGACGGCCAGGGCCTGGATGCCCGCCATCTATTTATTGGGCTTTCTTCAGCTGTGGCTGAGCGTGATCACGCCGGTCAACTGGCCTTTTTTGGTCCTCGGATTTTTTGGCCGTACTTTCGAGGAGCGTCATGTCGCGGTCCTTTCCGTAATCGCGGGCCTCGGAGTGTTGAGCGTTTTTTTGTTTATCTCGAGGGACGTTCTGATGGAACGCTATCTGCTTACACCGACCGTTCTGCTTTGTCCCTGGGTGGGAAGCGGGTTGGCGCGGTCGCTCGAGGTGGTTTCGCGCAGAAAACCATGGCGGCATCTGGGCCCGGTGGCACTCGTCGGGATCGTCCTCACGTTGCAGGCGTCGAGTTTCGATAAGCTTTTCAAGAACCCCGACAACCTGGCGCGGAAGACGGCCGCCTGGCTGTCGGAGAACACCGATCTGAAGAAAGACAAGTTTGCTTTCAACGACCAAGTCGTTCACTTTCATGCCGAGAGCGCCGCGGATTTCCAAGCCCAGGCCATGTTCCTGGTCTCCGCGCGCGAGGACCCAAACCAGTCCCGTCTTTACGCCTTGGCGCGGGAAAAGGATGTGGATTACCTTGTTCTCGAAGAGCGAACAGCGGGCGGATCCTTGGAAAGCCGTTTTCCCGGATACCGGCTTCTCAAGCAATTCGAGCGTAAAAAGCGGGTCATCAGCGTCTACGGGCGACAGTCATCGTGAGGTCAAGAGCGATATGCGCAGTTCAGGACAGGTCGATTTATCGGCGAAACGCAAACGAAGCCTCGCTCTCCAGGAACGCGCCAGGAAGCGTATCCCAGGAGTGTCGCAGCTCCTTTCGAAGCGGCCGGACATGTTCTCCCAAGGGGTCTGGCCCGGCTACTTCAGCCGCGCCAGCGGGGCGCGGGTCTGGGATCTCGACGGCAACGAGTACCTCGACATGAGCATCGCCGGGATCGGCGCCAATGTCCTGGGCTATGCCGACCCTGATGTGGACGGTGCGGTCTGCGAGGCGATTGCCCGCGGAACGAGCTCCTCGCTCAACTGTCCCGAAGAGGTGGAGCTCGCCGAGTTGCTCTGCGAGCTCCACCCCTGGGCCGAGATGGCGCGCTTTGCCCGCACCGGGGGTGAGGCCATGGCGATCGCCGTGCGCATCGCGCGGGCGCACACGGGGCGGGACAAGATCGCCTTTTGCGGCTATCACGGCTGGCATGACTGGTACCTCGCCGCCAATCTGGAAGACGAGGACGCTCTGGGCGAGCATCTGTTGAGCGGGCTTCCGCCGGCGGGGGTGCCGCGCGGGCTGGCGCACACGGCCTTCCCATTCCGCTACAACCGCATCGACGAGCTGCAGGCCATCGTCTCCCGGCACGGCCGCGAACTGGCGGCGATCGTGATGGAGCCCATCCGCAACTTGCCCCCTGAGCCGGGGTTTCTCGAGGCTGTCCGCGGCACGGCCGAGGAGCTCCATGCCGTCTGGATCCTGGATGAGATTTCCTCGGGTTTCCGGTTGACCACCGGCGGGGCGCACCTCGTGCTGAGCCCGGCCACCCCGGATATCGCCGTCTTCTCGAAGGCGCTGGGCAACGGCTACCCTATCGCCGCCGTCATCGGCCGGGCGGAGGTCATGGAGTCCGCCCGGAAAACCTTCATCAGCTCGACCCTCTGGACCGAGCGCGTGGGACCCGTGGCGGCCCTGGCGACGATCCGCAAGCACCGGGCGCATGCCGTCGCCGTTCATCTGCAGCGCATGGGAGAGGCGGTCCAGAGGGGCTGGAAGGAGCTTGCTTCGAAACACGGCCTTGCGGTCGAGACGGGCGGGATCGCGCCCCTCAGCCATTTTTCCTTCAGCGCCGACAACACGGGGGCCTGGAAGGCCTTATTCGTTCAGGAGATGCTCGCGCGCGGCATTCTCGCCTCGACCCTTTTCTACCCCATGTGGGCCCACACCGAGGCCGATGCAGCGCGCTATCTCGAGGCGGTCGATTCCGCCTTCGCCGCGCTTTCCTCGGCCGCGCGACGGAATGCGGTCGAAAAAGAACTTCAAGGCCAGCCAGCCCGCTCGGGCTTCCGGCGTCTTACCTGAGAAGCGAGGAAACCATGCTTGTCGCCTTGCTTCAGGCGCGGACCGGTTCGACCCGGCTGCCCGGGAAAGTCCTGCTTCCGATTCTCGGCCGGCCCATGATCGAGCGGCAGATCGAACGGCTCCGGCGGAGCCGCAGGATCGAGCGGCTTCTCATCGCCACGAGCACGCAGGCGGAGGACGATGCGCTTGCGGCGCTTTGCGGGAGAATCGGTGTCCCCTGTTTCCGCGGCAGCCTGGATGACGTTCTCGACCGCTTTTACCAGGCGGCCAAAGCCCACGGGGCTAGACACATCCTGCGGCTGACCGGCGATTGCCCGCTGGCCGACCCTCTGGAGATCGACCGTCTCATCGATTTCTACCTCGAGGGCCGCTTCGACTACGCGAGCAACTGTCTCGAGCCCTCCTTCCCCGACGGGCTCGATGCCGAAATTTTCTCCTTCGAAACGCTCGAGCGGGCTTGGAGAGAGGCGCGCCTTGCCTCGGAGCGGGAGCATGTTACCCTCTACATCATCACCCATGGCGAAAAATTCCGCCTCGGGAGCCTGCGCGCGGAGAGGGATCTCTCGCATCTGCGTTGGACCGTGGACGAACCCGAGGATTACGAGTTTGTGCGCCGCGTCTACGAGGCCCTTTACCCGAGGAACCCCGCATTCGATACCAAGGAGCTGCTCCAGCTCTTGGAGGCGGAACCGGCGCTTGCGGGCATCAACTCCCGCTTCAAAAGAAACGAAGGGTTGGAGCGTTCGCTCCGGAAAGACCGGCTTGAAGCCGACTGAAAGGCCTGAAGACAAAAACGGCCGCGTCGGAAGTCGATGGGAAAGCACTTCGCCAAAGAACGCACGCTCTGGATCCGGGCGGACGCCTCCCCCCGCATGGGGACGGGGCATGTCATGCGCTGCCTTGCCCTGGCCCAGGCCTGGCGCGACGAGGGCGGAAAAGTCGTCTTCTTCACAGCGACGGAAAACGAGCCGCTCCTTTCCCGGCTTGAGGAGGAAGGCTTTCGGCGGGTCCGCATCCCACGGCCTCACCCGGAGACGGCCGATCTCGAGCTCCTGCTGCGCCACGCCGCTGCGGAACACCCTGATTGGCTCGTGCTGGACGGCTACCACTTCGACACCGGCTATCCGGAGGCTTTGAAGCAAGCGGGCATCCGCGTGCTGCAAATCGACGACATGGCTCATCTTGCGCGCTATGATGCCGACATCCTGCTCAACCCGAATTTCGGGGCCGAGGGACTCGCCTACCGCACCGCCCCAACGACGGTCCGCCTGCTGGGGCCGGCTTATGCCCTGCTGCGCCGGGAAATGCTCCTTCACCAGCCGCCTGCGCAAAAGAAGCCGCCCGCGCTCGGAAATGTCCTCATCACCCTGGGCGGCTCCGACCCGGCGGGGCTCACGGCGCTTGCGATCCGGGCGGTGTCCGGGTCACGGCTTAAGCGGGCCGCGGTGCACGTGGTGATCGGTCCCGCCAATCCGCGGGCCGATGAGATCCGCCGGGCGGCTGCGGAGGCCGAAGGCCGGGCTGCAACGCGCGGCGTGCGCTTCAAGATCCACGAGCAGGCCGACATGGTCAAGTTGCTCGCGCAAGCCGACCTCGCCATCGCCGCGGGCGGGGGCACCACCTGGGAGCTTCTCCATTACGGCGTTCCGACGATTTTGATCGCCGCCGCGGAAAACCAGAGGCGGCTGGTAGACGAGCTGGCGCGCCAGGACTTGGTGGTCAAAACCCCGGAGCCGCCAAATCTCGAGGAAGCAGACCTTTCCGCCGCCGTCGACCGCATGATCGCGGATCCCGACCGGTTGTCGGCGATGGCCGTAAAGGGCCGCCGGCTGGTCGACGGGCAGGGTTGCCGCCGGATTCTTGATCTCGTCGAGTTTCTCGACCGCGATTCCCGGGCGATCGCTTTTCATGCCCTGCTGCGTGAGGCCCGAGCCGAAGACGCTCTTGCCCTCTGGCAACTGGCAAACGACCCGGAAACGAGGCGGCAGTCGTTCCGGCAGGAGTTCATCCCTCGGGAGACGCATGTCGCCTGGCTCAGAAAAAAACTCGAGTCCGCCGAAACGCTTTTGCTGGTGGCCGAGATCGCGGGCGTGCTGGTCGGCATGATCCGCCTGGAAAAACGAGGTGAGGCGGCGGAAGTGAACTACGCCCTCTCCCCCGCCTTTCGGGGGAAAGGTTGGGGTAGGAGGCTTCTGGAAGCCGGGGCGGAGAGGGGCTTTCGGCAGTTGGGGGTGCACGTGCTCCGCGGTACCGTAAAAACCGGAAACCCGGCTTCCATTCGTTCCTTTGAGAAGGCGGGGTTTCGAATGGTGGAACGCCCGCACGGGGAGGGCAGGGACAGCATTCTATTCGAAAAGAGGTTCGAGTGACATGGAGACCGACTTTTCCATTCAGGGCAGGCGCATCGGCCGCGGGGAGCCCTGCTTCATCGTCGCCGAGATGTCCGCCAACCACGGCATGAAATACGCGCGCGCCGTGGAGATTCTGCACGCGGCGGGGGAAGCCGGAGCCGATGCGGTGAAAATCCAGACCTACACGCCGGAGACGATCACCCTCGATGCCCGCAGCCCGCGGTTTCAGATTCGTGAGACCCCTTGGGAAGGAAAGTATCTTTACGATCTCTATCGCGAGGCGTACATGCCGTGGGAGTGGCAGCCGAGACTCATGGAAGAGGCGCGGCGAATCGGTTTGCCGCTCTTTTCGACTCCTTTCGACGAGACCGCCGTGGATTTTCTCGAGGGGCTGGGGGTTCCGGCGCACAAGATCGCTTCCTTCGAGGCGGTCGACCTGCCGCTTCTGCGCAAGGTGGCGCAAACCGGAAAACCGGTGATTCTCTCGACCGGGATGTGTACGTTGGCCGAAATCGAGGAGGCGGTGAGGGCGATTACGGGGAAAGGAAACCGGCGCCTCGTGCTCCTCAAGTGCACGAGCGCCTACCCCGCCCCGCCGGAGGAGATGAACCTGCGTGCCATTCCGCACCTGGCCGAGGCTTTCGGGTTCCCGGTGGGGTTGTCGGACCACAGCCTCGGCTGGGAGGCGGCGGTCACGGCGGTCGCCTTAGGCGCCTGCCTGGTCGAGAAGCACTTCACCCTTTCCCGCGGCGAGGGCGGCCCGGATGCCGCTTTTTCCCTTGAGCCGGACGAGTTCCGGCGGATGGTTCAGGCGGTGCGCACGGCCGAAAAAGCGCTCGGCGCGGTCCGCTACGAACCAACGGAGCGGGAAGCGGCAAACCGTCGCTTTCGCCGCTCGCTCTTCGCCGTACGCGACATCCGCGCGGGCGAGGCGTTCACCCGGGAGAACGTGAGGAGCATTCGTCCCGCGGACGGCTTGCACCCGCGGTATTTGGAGACCGTGCTGGGCCGGGCCGCCCTGCGGGAGATCCCCCGGGGAACTCCGCTTTCCTGGGATCTGATCGGTGCCGGCCCGGAAAAGAACTGAGGGGAGGTAACGGAGCCGAAATCATGAAAAACGTGCTGGTCATCGATTTCGACGACTCCCTGGCCGCCGTGATCGAAGGGCTCGCGCGCGCGGGAGCCTGCAACGTGGTCGACTGGGTGGGAAACCATCCTGCGTGCACGATCCAGTCCAAACGGGAGCTGAAATACGCCAACCTGCGGCGCTACCCGTACCGCCCCTACGACAAGGCGGTCTACGAGAGCGTCCACCGCGACTTTTTCCAGTATTTCCTTTTCCAGAACCGCCTGAAGAAAATTTACGCCAAGGACTACCGATTTTACGACCATCTCGATTTCTTCAACCTTTATTTCCAGTTTTTCTTCCATCTCCTCACGGAAAAGAAGGTCGAAATCGTCCTTTTTCAGAACCTTCCTCATCTGGGAATCGACTATATCGTCTACCGCATCGCCCGTGCGTTGAACCTGCGGACGATCATGTTCCACCAGTCCCTCTTCTCCAACCGCTTCTTCTATGTGAAGGATATCGAAGATTTCGGGATTTTTGCGGCGATGAAAAGCCGCCCCGGCGGCGAACCGGCCGAAATCCGCCTGCCGCGGGGCTTCAAACCCGATCTATTCTACATGAGAAAACAAAGTTTCGCCTCGCGCTGGCTGAAGCCGGACCGACTCAAAAAGTCGCTTCAAGACGCAAAAAAGCTGAGAAGCCAGCTTGGCCCCTATCGGCGGTATCGGCGTAATCTGGAAGCGATGACCGCCCGGGACTGCGACCTCTCCGCGCCGTATGTCTATTTCCCCTTGCACCTGCAGCCGGAGCTGACCACTTCGATCCTGGGCGGGAAATACATCGACCAGGCGCTGGCGATCGAGCATTTGTCCGAGCTTTTGCCCGAAGGGTGGTTTATTTACGTCAAGGAAAACCCGAAGCAGTCCTCGGAGTACTTACGGGGGGTCGGTTTTTTCCGCAGGCTGGCGGCGATCGATCGCGTGCGCATCGTCCCCCGCGGGACCGATACCTACACCCTTCTCGATCATTGCCGTTTCGTCGCCACGGTCACCGGGACCGCCGGTTGGGAGGCGATCTGCAGTGGAAAGAAAGCGCTGGTTTTCGGGAAAGCCTGGTACCGATCCCTTCCCGGCGTCGTCTCCTACCATCCAGGGCTGACGCTGGAGGAGATTCTCCATCCAGTTTTCAGCCATGAAGAACTCGAGAAAGAGGTTTGCAGAATGGTCGCGAAAATGCCGACCGGCGTCGTCGATCCCGACTACCGTGTCATGGTGGCCGGCTTCGATGAGGAAGCAAACCGCCAAAGCGTCGAACTCGCCGTCCGCCGGCTGCTTTGACGCCGGTTTGGCAAGATTCTCTTGCGGCGGGGTTTGCGCTGCGGCGATCCTCCACAACACCGACCGGCGGAGAGAAAGCGGGATGCAGCCGGGCGCTCAGCGTTCGAGAGAGCGAACGGGTCGGGCGGGGACCCCCATGACCAGGGTGTAGGGTGCCACATCGCGGGTGACGACGGCTCCGGCGGCGACGATGGCCCCTTCGCCGATCGCAACCCCGGGCAGCAGGCAGGATCCCGCACCGATGCTCGCCCGATCCGCGATCCGCGGTCCCACGATTTTTTCCTCCCGAAAGGCCCTTTCCTCCATTCGGTTGTCGTTGGTCATCGCGACGAGCATGCTGACGAACACGTCGGTGCCGATGACGGAATGGCCTGCGACATGGGTGCAGTCCATGATGCGCGAGCGATCGCCCATCCGACAGTGGAAACTCATCATGACGCTTCGGCCGATGATGCAACGGTTTCCGATCCGGCAACCTTCGCGGATCGAGGCGGCGTCCCCGACCAGCGTTCCTTCCCCGATCTCCACATCGTAATAAATCACGGCGTGAGGGCCGATCGAAGCGTTTTTCTGAATGTGAAGTCGCCGTTCGAAGCTCAGGGGCCGTAAGATGGCCTGCGCGCCTTTCGGCTCGCGTCCGAGAACGGCTCCGGGAAAAATTTCGACCCCTTCTTCGATTGCAACACCCGGGCCGATGACGACATGGGGGTGGATACGGACGCGGTCGCCGATCCGGCAGCCGGGCCCAAGGACGACGAAGGGCCCGATTTCGACTTCCGATCCGATCTGCTGGGTTTGAACGACGGCGTGGGCGCTGATCATGATTTTACCTCTCCCCGGATTGCCGGAGGAAGCAAGCCGGTTTGCGCGCTTATTCGGGGGTGACTTTGCGAAAGGTTCCCGGTCGGA
>CAZQUP010000021.1:21607-36994 GCA_964596545.1 uncultured Desulfatibacillum sp.
CACCCCGTAGCGGACCTGCCGGGCGAGGTACTTGAAGAAGCCGAGAATCATCCATCCCAGGATCTCCGGACGCCAGCGGTAATAGACGGCGATCCGTGGATCCAGAATGCTGTCAATGTAGAGGTAAGCCAACCGTTTCGCTTGTTTTCGGACGGCTTGGGCATAGGGACCTCCCAGATCGGCCCGGGCGATGTTGTAAAAGTTGACGAACGTTGTCTTCCGGCGCGTTGCCCGCCAGTGGGAATCGGCGCGGGAGTAGGAATTCACCGGAGCGCCGATTTCGCAAGCGAGCCCTCGATAGAGACAGACTTTTCCGACGGTGCTCAAAAGAAAGACGTAGGAAAAGGCATCGTCCTGGGCAATTCCCAGGCGCCGGGCGATCGGTCCGGTAACGGCGAAGGGTTCCTGAAACGCCCCCTGTCTGAGGGCTGCGGCATGATCCATCAGGATGACCTGCGACCAGCCGATGCCGCGGTTCCCATAAAGACGGATGAAGCGATCCCCCTCGAGCACGGCCCAGTCGTCGGCGAAGTGGACCGAGTCCGGAAATTGTAACGCCGGCCGGCCGCTGTCCTCATAAACCGCATTGGCGTAGCAGAGCAGAGCGCCGTCGATCTCCTGCAGGCGTCTGGCCGCTGCGGCCAGGAAATTTTTCTGCAAGAAGCGATTGTCGTGAGGAAGCGGCAGAAGGTACTGGCCTTGCGCCCGTCGGACCCCGGAATGAAAATTTTCGACCATCCCTTGGTTGACGGCATGCCGGAAATAGCGAATACGGAGCGCGTCGTTTTCATGAGAGCGGAAAGAGGCGACGACCGGTTCGAGATTCGTGGGCGAGGCGTCATCGGCGACGATGACTTCCAAGGGGCGATAGGTCTGCTCCACGACGGACTGAATCGCGCGACGGAGATAATCGGGCTGGTTGTAGCTCGGAATGACGATGCTGAGGAGATCCGGACTCAGTTTCATTCTTAGGTCCTGTCCCCCCGGTTACGGCATGGGTCTATCCTCATAATTCGAAGGCGCGAATCGCGGTAACGACCACTTGCTGCATTTCGGGTGTCACATGAGGCCCGATCGGAAGGCTCAGCACGGTCCGCGAGAGGCTTTCCGCGACCGGGTAGTCTTCCGGTCGCAGGCCGGCATTGCGATAGGCCGGCGAGCGGTGCGGGGGAACGGGGTAATGGATCAGCGTTTCGACCCCCACCATTCGCAGATGATGTTGCAGCCGATCCCTTCCGGGATACCGGACGACAAAGAGATGCCAGGCCGGATCCGCATGCGGCGGGACCCGGGGTAGAGCGAGACCAGGAATCGCCGCCAGCTCCTCGAGATAATATCGGGCGGCTTCTTTCCGCCTGCGGTTCCACTCCTCCAGGTGCCGCAGTTTGACCCGGAGGACGGCCGCCTGGATTTCGTCCAGGCGTGAATTCACTCCCGGAACTTCATGAAGGTATTTCTCCCGCGACCCATAGTTGCGCAGCAGACGCACCCGCTCGGCGATCGCGGCGTCGTTTGTCACCACCGCCCCCCCGTCGCCGAGGGCGCCGAGGTTTTTCCCCGGATAAAAGCTGAAGGTTGCCGCATGGCCGAGCGAGCCGACCTTGCGCCCGCGATAGGTCGCTCCGTGGGCCTGGGCGGCGTCTTCGATGACCACCCATCCCTTCCGTTCGGCGAGGTCGCGTATGGGATCCATGTCGGCGGGAAGTCCGTAGAGATGGACCGGCACGACCGCCCGCGTCCTCGGGGTGATCGCGCCATCCATCCCTTCCGCCGTGATGTTGCCGCTCGCCTCATTCGGATCGACCGGAACCGGTGTGGCGCCGGTGCGGGTAACGGCCAGCCACGTGGCGATGAAGGTGTTCGCGGGGACGTGACCTCGTCGCCGGGGCCGATGCCGTAGGCCCGCAGCGCAAGTTCCAGTGCATCCAGACCGCTTCCCACACCGACGGCGTAAGCTGTGCCGCAGAAAGCGGCGAACTCCTGCTCGAACGCCTCCAATTCGGGTCCCAGAATGTAGCGGCCCGAGCGGAGCACACGGTCCAGTTTTTCATCGATCTTCGGGGCGAGCTCTTCGTAGGCCGCCTTGAGGTCCAAAAAGGGGACGATCATCGCTCGAGCTCGCGGACCGCGCGGATGAAATCCGGGTAATGCCGGTAGTAGTCGCTTTCGTCGTAATACTCGGAAACCAGGGCGAGGCAGACCGAGCCCGAGGAAAAATTGTCGATCTCGCGCCAGATCATCGGCGGGATGTAAAGACCGTAGTAAGATCGATTCATGTGGTATTTCATCTTGTGCCGGCCGTCGTCCACGGTGACGTCGAAGCTGCCCGACATCGCGATGAGAAACTGGTGCAGCGCCTTGTGCGCATGCCCGGCGCGGAGGGCCCCACCGGGCACGTCGTAGAGGTAATAGACCCGCTTGATTTCAAAGGGCACATGGCGGGTGCTTTCGACGAAGGTTAGGTTTCCGCGGTGATCCTCGATCTTCGGAAGCTCGATGATGCGGCATTGGCGATGATCCATGATTGCTCTCCCCCCCCCCGGACGCGGGATAACCTGCCGGCGTGTGCCCTGCTTTTTTTATTGGAAATCCCTTGGGGAAGCAACCGCTTTGGGCCGTAAAGCGAGCACCGGCCCCGCCTCCCGGGAGGGAGGCGTTCCTTTGGCGCTTTTTGCTTCCTTGACAGAAAACCACCCTTCCGGGTAGAAATGGAAATCATGGGAAAACGCAGAGGAGGACGGCCCATCCGCCGTCCGCTTTT
Source organism: uncultured Desulfatibacillum sp. (assembly GCA_964596545.1). Lineage (GTDB taxonomy): Bacteria > Desulfobacterota > Desulfobacteria > Desulfobacterales > SpSt-501 > SpSt-501. The sequence continues at coordinate 24,369 of CAZQUP010000021.1, forward strand.
TGTTTTCGGGGGAACGATCGCATGCAGATCTTTCTTCTGGGGGTCGGGAAATCGGGCACCACGGGGATGCTCTACAAGATCGCCGAGGGACTGCCGGAGTGCCGTGCCTTTTCCGGCGGCCTGCCGGGAAAGTACCTGGGGGATTACCCGAACGCGGTCTACAAACACACCTACGAAGAGCGCAAGGGCAAGGGCTTCGACACCTATCGCCGCCACCTCGCGGTGCAACCCTACGACCGCAAGATCTGGATGGCGCGGGACCCCCGCGACGTCGCCGTGAGCCGCATCCTCTACCGCTTCCACAAGGGGACGCTTTTCTGCCGCCGGCAGTTCCGCGCCTACTTCGAGCGGATCCTTGAGAAAGAGCGCGATTCGGCCTCAGTCCCTTTTTACGAAATCTACCGCTACACCGGCCACGGCCGCTGGCCCTTGAGCCGCGAGGAGGTGGGCGAAGAGGAGCGCGTCCGCTACCACCGCATGCGCGATTTCGTGAAAACCCTGGGCGAGGACTGGTTCGTCTTCAAGTACGAGGACATGGTCCAGGAGCGCTTCGAGGGCATCAACAGCTACCTCGGCTTCGAGCTCAAGCGTCGTGCCGAGGTCCCTCGCGGCAGCGGCAAGGACAAGGTGGTCCGCAAGAAAAGCTTCGGCGACTGGCGGCACTGGTTCACGGCCGAGGACATCGCGCTCTTCAAGCCCGCCTACGCCCCTTACATGGAGGCCGTGGGCTACGACCCCGAAGACTGGGCGCTCGCCGATCCGCCGGTCATCGAGCCCCGCTACTCCTCCCAATACGTCCGGAACCTGGCGCGCAAAGGACCGGTGAACGTCGTGCGCCGCTTTTTCGACAACCTGAAACAACGGCGCCGCCGCCGCTGATCCCGCCGGCCGGAACACTTCTCACCCTTCGATTGACAAAGGTCACGGCCTTGGTTAGAAAATCCTGGTCTTTCCAGGGCTTGATCCCACAAACCCCCAACCCTCAGGATGCCCATGAGCGAGCAGAAGCAGACCCTTTCGATCGACGGAAAAGAACTCGAGTTCTCTCCCGGTGAGACGATCCTCGAGGTCGCCCGGCAAAACGGAATCGACATCCCGACCCTCTGCCACCTCAAGCGCACCACCCCCACCGGCGCCTGCCGCATGTGCGTGGTCGAGGTCCAGGGCGCGCGGGCGCTCGTCGCCTCCTGTGCCATGCCGGCCGCACCGCGCATGGTCGTCGCCACCGAGTCGCCCAAGGTGGTCGAGGCGCGAAAGCTCATCCTGCAGCTCCTTCTCGCCTCGGGGAACCACAACTGCCTCGTCAAAGGCTCCGACGGCAAAAGCTACGAGGAGTACCTCGCCCGTCTCCGGAAAGCGGGGGGGAAGGTGGAGCCCTGTCCCGCCTGGGGGGACTGCCGGCTCCAAGAGCTCGCCTGGCGCTACGGGGTGACCGGCGGCCGCTTCAGCCCGACCCCGCCGCGCTACCCGATCGAGGATGTGAATCCCTTCATCGTGCGCGATTTCGGACGCTGTATCCTCTGCGGCCGCTGCGTCCAGGCCTGTAACGAAATACAGGTGAACCAGGCGATCCATTTCGGCTACCGCGGGGCGAAAGCCAAGATCATCGCCGCCGGCGATCGGCCCTACCGCGAATCCGACTGTGTTTTCTGCGGCGAGTGCCTGCAGGCCTGCCCGACGGGCGCGCTGACCGTGAAAGAGGCGCGAGGCGCCTTCCGGTCCGGCGAGACCCGCCGCGTGCGCACGACCTGCGCTTACTGCGGGGTGGGTTGCCAGCAGGAACTCCACGTCCAGGACAACCGGATCGTTCAGGTGACGGGGGTTGCGGGGGCGAAGCCCAACCTGGGAAGCCTCTGCGTGAAAGGCCGCTTCGGCTTCGATTTCGTCTCCTCGCCCGAGCGCCTGCGGCGGCCGCTCATCCGCGAGGGGGACGCTTTCCGCGAGGCCTCCTGGGAGGAGGCGCTCGATCTGGTGGCCCAAAGGATCTCGGCCATCCGGGAAACCTCCGGCCCCGAAAGCCTCGGGGTTCTCTCCTCGGCGCGGATCACGAACGAGGAGAATTACGTCGCTCAAAAATTCGCCCGCGCGGTGCTCGAGACGAACCACATCGACCACTGCGCCCGGCTGTGCCATGCCTCGACGGTCGCCGGCCTGGCCGTCGCCTTCGGCAGCGGGGCGATGACGAACACGATCGCGGACCTCGAGGAGGCCGATGTCTTCCTGATCACCGGCTCGAACACGACCGAGACGCACCCGGTTATCTCGACGTTCATCAAGCGCGCCGTCGTCCTCCAGGGCAAGAAGCTGATCGTCGTCGATCCGCGGCGGATCCTGATCGCCCGCTACGCGGAGCGCTGGCTGCGGCCCCGGCCGGGCACCGATGTCGCCTGGCTGAACGGCATGATGCACGTGATCCTCGCCGAGGGGCTCTACAACCGGGAGTTCGTGGAAACGCGGACGACGGGCTTCGAGGCTTTAAAGCAAACGCTTGCCGCCTACACGCCCGAGGCCGTCGAAACGATCACCGGCATCCCCGCCGCGGAGCTCGTCCAGGCCGCCCGGCTCTACGCCTGCGCCGACCGCGCGAGCATCGTCTACTGCATGGGGATCACCCAGCACACGACGGGCACGGACAACGTGAAGTCGCTCGCCAACCTCGCCATGCTCTGCGGCCACATCGGCAGACCCGGCACCGGAGTAAACCCGCTACGCGGCCAGAACAACGTCCAGGGCGCCTGCGACATGGGGGCGCTGCCCGATGTCTTCTCGGGCTACCAGAAGGTGGCCGACGAGAACGCGCGCCGAAAAATGGCCGCCGCCTGGGGGAGAAACCGGCTGCCCGCCTTCGCCGGGATGAGGGTGACGGAGATGTTGCCCGCCGCGCTCGCCGGCAAAATCAAAGGGCTCTACATCATCGGCGAGAACCCGGCCGTCTCCGACGCCGATCTCGGCCACGTGGAAAAGAGCCTGCGCGCCCTCGATTTTCTGGTCGTCCAGGACATCTTCCTCTCCGAGACGGCCAAACTCGCTCACGTGGTCCTCCCCTCGGCCTGCTTCGCCGAGAAGGACGGGACCTTCACCAACACCGAGCGCCGGGTCCAGCGGGTGCGCCAGGCGGTCGAGCCGCCCGGAGAGGCGCGGTCCGACTGGCGGATCCTCTGCGATCTCGCCTCCCGCTTAGGGCGGCCGTTTGCCTTCGCCGACGAGCGGGCGATCTTCGAGGAGATCCGACGGGTCACCCCCTCCTACGCCGGGATCACCTACGAGCGGATCGAAAACGAGGGCCTGCACTGGCCCTGCCCGAACGAGGAGCACCCGGGGACCCCCATCCTGCACCGGGAGCAGTTCACGATCGGCAAAGGGGTTTTCCACGCGATCGACTACAGGCCGCCCGCCGAGGTGGCCGACGCCGAATATCCTCTTTTTCTCACCACGGGGCGGGTGCTGCCCCAGTATCACACCCGGACCATGACGAGTCGGACCGAGGGATTGAACGAGCTCGCCCCGGAGAGCTTCGTCGAGATCTCCCACGAGGACGCCCGCGCCCTGGGGTTCGACGACGGCTCCTTCGTCCGCGTCGCCTCGCGCCGCGGAAGCATCACCGCGCGGCTCAAAGTCTCGCCCAAAGCCGTGCGCGGCACGGTCTTCATCCCCTTCCACTACGCCCAGGCCGCGGCGAACCGCCTGACGAACGCCGCCCTCGATCCGGTCTGCGGCATCCCCGAGTTCAAGGTCTGCGCCGTACGGCTCGAAAAGGCGGCCTGACCGCCTTCGGAGGCGAAACGAAAACCCCGGCCCGCCTCAGGGCGGACCGGGGTTTTCATGACCAAGAGGAAACGCCGCGACGGTTACTCGTCTTCTTCGGCCTCGCGCGTCTCCGGAACCAGAACCTCCGCCAGGTCCTCGCCCAGGTAGGCGCGCTCGTTCGGGCCCAGGATCCCCATGGCGAGGCAAAGGATCGTCCAGAGGTGGACCGTGTGGTAGTGCCCCTCGTAGTGTTCGGCGAGGTCGTGGATTTGGGAGTGGCAGTTGTGGCAGGGGGCGATGACGTAACTTGCGCCTGTCGCCTGGATCTGGTCGAACTTGATCTTCCCGAAGGTGCGCCGCGCCTCGTGGTAGCCCGCCTGAAGTGCCCCGCCGCCCCCGCCGCAGCAGTAGTTGTTCGAGCGGTTGGGGGTCATGTCGACGAAGTTCTCCTCGCCCACGGCTTGCCTGACGACGAAGCGCAGATCCTCGGCATAGGCGTCGCCGAAGCTTTTGCGCACCTGGTTGCAGGGGTCCTGAACCGTGAACTTGATCTTGAGATCCTTGTTCCAGTCGGAGTTGACCTTGAGCTTGCCCTCGCGGATCCACTGGGCGTAGAGTTGGATGATCGTAATGATTTCGAACTTGTGGGGGATGTTGAACTTTTTCAGTCCGGCCCGGACTGCGAAGAGTTCGTGCCCTCACTCCGTGTTGACCCAGTATTTACAGCCCAAGTCATCCACGGCTCGGGCCTTGACCTCCACGATATGCTTCCAGGCCTCGTCGTCTCCGAGGAACATGCAGTAGTTTTCCGCGCCCCAGCCCTTGGTGCCGTAGGTCCAATCGGCGCCCACGACGTGCAGGATCTTCCAGAGGGGCACCATCTCGTCGGGCTCGGTCACCGGCTCGCGCGAGTTCTGGTTGAGGAAGTAGGTCGCCCCCTGCTTGTTGATCGGCGCCTCGAGGTTCTCCCAGCCGACCTGGGTTTTGCGCACCTCCTCGAGAACGTCCTCGACCACGAAGCGGAAGTCGTCCTCGGAGGCGCCCATGGCGCTGCAGGTGTCGTGCTTGAGCGCCATGTCGCAGGAGCCGCGGATCCCCTTGGGCCGCTCCTCCCGCGGCCAGAGCTTGCGCGCGTGGTAGACGAGCTGCGGGATGTCGATCTTCATGGGGCAGACGTAGATGCAGCGCCAGCACATGGTGCACATCCACGGCCAGTTGGACTTCTGGATCTCTTCGTCCAGGCCGAGCGCGGCCATGCGCAGGAACTTGCGCGGGTCCAGCCCCTCGAGCCCCGTCGCCGGGCATCCGGAGGAGCAGGCCCCGCAGGTGAGGCAGAGATTCAGGTTCCCGCCTTCGGGCAGGAGCTGTCGCACCTTGTCGAGAAAGGTGCTCTTCTTCTTACCGCTGATCTTGATCGCTTCTTCGGCCATGCAACGTGTCCTCCCTCGGGGATTTCAGAGGATCTTCTCGAACCCTCAGCATAGCGGATCCATCGGAAAAGACAAGGACAATTTTCCGGCTAGCCCACGGTCAAAACCGATGCCCCGGTCGTCTTGCGCCCCTCCAGATCGCGATGCGCGCGGCTGGCCTCGGCGAGGGGGTAGGTGCGGCCGATCTCGATCCGGACCGCCCCGCTGTTCACCACGGAGAAGAGGTCGGCGGCATGGGCGAGGAGATCCTCGCGGCGCGCCGTGTAGGTCATGAGCGAGGGGCGGGTGAGAAAGAGCGAGCCCTTCTGCGCGAGAAGCGCGATGTCGATCGGGGGGACCGGCCCCGAGGACTGCCCGAAGGAGACCATCATCCCCATCGGCCGCAGGCAGTCGAGCGACTGAAAGAAGGTCGCCTGGCCCACGGAGTCGTAAACCACATCCACGCCGCGGCCGCCGGTGATCACCTTCACCCGCTCGGCGAACTTCTCCTGGGTGTAGACGATCGGGTGGTCGCAGCCGTGGGCGCGTGCGATCTCGGCTTTTTCGGGAGTCCCCACCGTGCCGATGACGGTTGCGCCCAGGTGTTTCGCCCACTGGCAGACGATCAGGCCCACCCCGCCGGCGGCGGCGTGGATGAGCAGGATCGTTCCCGGGCCCACCGGCCAGCAGCCCTTGAGCAGGTAGCGCGCGGTCATCCCCTGGAGCATCATGGCCGCCGCCTGAAGGGTGGTGATTTCCGCCGGCAGGCGCACGAGCCGGTGGGCCGGCAGGCGGCGGATCTCGGCGTAAGCCCCGACGGGGACTCCGGCATAGGCCACACGGTCGCCCACCGCGACCTCGGTTACCCCCTCTCCGGTTTCGACCACCACCCCCGCCCCCTCGAGCCCGGGGGTGGCGGGAAGCGCCGGCAAAGGATACAGGCCGGTCCGGTGGTAAATGTCGATGTAGTTCAGACCGACCGCCTCCTGGCGGACGAGGGCCTCGCCCGGCCCCGGTTTCCCCGGGTCCACCTCTTCCCACTTCAAGACTTCGGGTCCTCCGTGTTGGTGGATGCGGATCGCCTTGGGCATGGAACCTCCTGTGTTCCGCTTTCAATCCCCGATGATCTTCACGAGCACGCGCTTGCGGCGGCGCCCGTCGCGCTCGCCGTAAAAAATCTGCTCCCAGGGTCCGAAGTCGAGTTTGCCTCCGGTCACCGCGACCACGACCTCGCGGCCCATGATCTGGCGCTTGAGGTGGGCGTCGGCGTTGTCCTCGCCCACGTTGTGCCGGTACTGGGAGACGGGCTCGTGGGGGGCGAGCCTCTCCAGCCAGACCTCGTAGTCGTGGTGCAGGCCCCGTTCGTCGTCGTTGATGAAGACCGAGGCCGTGATGTGCATCGCGTTCACCAGGACGAGTCCCTCGCGGATGCCGCTTGCGGCGAGACACTCTTCGACCTGCGGCGTGATGTTGATGAAACCCCGGCGGGCGGGAATCTCGAACCAGAGCTCTCGGCGGTAGGACTTCATGGCGAATTTCCCCGAAGCAAAGGATGGGCGGACGATCCGGTTCATAGCAGGATCGGCCGTTTCTGCCAAGCCACGCCAACCGACAAGAAGGGGGGGACTTTCTCCGGAAGCTCCGGAAAGCGGCCGCCTAAGCCCAGCTTGGCCCGGCGCCTTGTGGGGGGCTGCGACTCCTGCTATGCTCAGCCCCGGGCGTTTTGCCGATACGTTTCATGAACGACCCCTCCGCCTCCATCCACCGTCTGCTCCGCCTCCTCCCCGAAGCCCGAATGCAGGACCGCCCGCGTCTGCGGGCCGCCGTGAAGAGGATCGCGGCTTTGCCCGCGGCCGAGCGCGCCCCCGAAATCGCGCGCCTCGAGCGCCGTCTGTCCGCCTCGATCGCGGAGCGCAGGCGCCGGGCGGGAGAACTCCCCCCGCTTCGCTTTCCCCCGGAGCTTCCGATCACCGCCTTCAAGGACGAGATCGTCGCAGCCATCCGCAAACACCGCGTGGTCATCGTCTGCGGGGAGACGGGCTCCGGCAAGTCGACCCAGCTTCCGAAGCTCTGTTTGGCGGCCGGCCGCGGGACGGAGGGCCGGATCGGGCACACCCAGCCGCGGCGCATCGCCGAAGAGCTGGGCGAGGAGCCGGGCCGCACGGTCGGCTTCAAGATCCGCTTCCAGGAGCGGACCTCGGCCGGAACCCGCATCCAGGTGATGACCGACGGGATCCTTCTCGCCGAAGCCGCAGGCGACCGGGACCTCTCCGCCTACGACACGCTGATCGTGGACGAGGCCCACGAGCGGAGCCTCAACATCGACTTTCTTCTGGGCTATCTGCGGATCCTCCTGCGCCGGCGGGGCGATCTCAAGCTTCTGATCACCTCGGCGACGCTCGACACCGAGACCTTCGCCCGCGCCTTCGAGGGGGCGCCCGTGATCCGGGTCGAGGGGCGGACCTATCCCGTCGAGGTGCGCTACCGGCCTGCCGGGTTCGAGTCGGGAGAGGAGGAGCCCACCCCGGTCGAGCAGGCGGTCGAGGCCGTGCGCGCGATCGCGACCGAAGGCGATCCGGGCGACGTGCTGGTCTTTCTTCCCACCGAGCAGGATATCCGCGAGGCGGCCGCGGCGCTCGAGGCCGAACACCTGCCCCGCGCACGCATTTTACCGCTTTTCGCGCGCCTCTCCTCCGAGGACCAACACCGCGTCTTCCGGCCGGCGCCGGGGCGCAAAATCGTCCTGGCGACCAACGTGGCCGAAACCTCGCTCACGATCCCCGGCATCCGCTTCGTTGTCGATACGGGGCTGGCGCGCATCCCGCGCTATCTGCCGCGCACGCGCACGACCGCCATGCCCGTCGTCCCCATCTCCCGCGCGAGCGCCGAGCAGCGCGCGGGCCGCTGCGGCCGTACCGCAGGCGGGGTCTGCATCCGTCTTTACTCCGAGGAGGATTTTCTCTCCCGCCCGCGGCACACGGTCCCCGAGATCCGCCGCTCGAACCTGGCCGAGGTCGTGCTGCGGCTGCTCGCCCTGCGGCTCGGGCCGATCGAGGAGTTTCCCTTCCTCGATCCTCCCGACCCCCGCGGGATCGCCGACGGCGTGCGACTGCTCACCGAGCTCGGGGCGGTCGAGGAGCGGCGAGAGGGGTTGCGTCTCACGGCGCTCGGCAAGACGCTCGCACGCATCCCGCTCGATCCGCGCCTGTCCCGCATGCTGGTCGCCGGCCGCGAGGAGAACTGCTTCGAGGAGGCCTCCGTGATCGCCGCCGCGCTGAGCATCCGCGACCCCCGCGAGCGGCCCTCGGCGAAGGAGGCGGAGGCCGACCGCGCCCATGCGGCCTTCCACCGCGGGGGGTCGGATTTCCTCACGCTGCTCGCGCTCTGGGATTCCTGGCAGGAGGCGCGGCGGGCGAGGGCGGGGGCATCCGCGCTGCGGGAGTTCTGCCGCCGGCACCACCTTTCCTTCCGCCGCATGCGCGAATGGGAGGACGTCCACCGCCAGATTCTCGATACCGCCCGCGAGGCGGGTCTCCAGCCCTCGCCTTCACCGGGGGCCAGACCGCGGGGTCAGGCCGAAGAGACCGAGTTCGCCGGCCGCCTCCACCGCGCGGTCCTGGCCGGGTTTCTGAGCCACATCGCCGTGCGCCGGGAGAAAAACCTCTATCGCACCGCCCGCGGCCGCGAGGCGATGATCTTTCCCGGCTCGGCCGCTTTCGACGCCGGCGGCGAGTGGATCGTCGCCGCCGAGTACGTCGAGACGACGCGGCTCTGGGCGCGGACCGCGGCGGGCATCGATCCCTGCTGGCTTGAGCGCCTTGGGGGCGGTCTCTGCCGGGCGAGCCTTCGCGATCCCCGCTTCGACCCCCGCCGCGGCGAGGTGACGGCGACCGAGCAGGTGACCCTCTTCGGTCTTCCCATCGTGCCCGGCCGTCCCGTGTCGCTTTCCCGCCGCGACCCCCAGGCGGCCGGCGAGGTCTTCTGCCGCGAGGCGCTCGTCCAGGAGAAGATCGGACGGCGTTTCGCCTTTCTCGATCACAACCGTGCGCTGCGCGATCATGTCGCCGGCCTCGAGCAGAAGCTGCGAAGGAAAGATCTCCAGGTGGGCGAAGACGAGTTCGTCCGTCTCTACCTGGAGCGGCTGGCAGGGGTCGCGAGCGTCCACGGCCTCGAGCGCCTCATCCGCGAGCGCGGCGGGGACGGTTTTTTGCGCTTCTCTCTCGAAGAGGCGATGACCTTCCCGCCGCCGGTCGACGTGGATGCGCTCTTTCCGGAGGCGGTCGACGTCGCCGGAAGCCGCCTGCGCCTCAGCTACCGATACGAGCCGGGAAGTCCGGAGGACGGCGTGACGCTCGAGGTTCCGGTCAGCTTCGCCGGGGCGGTACCGCTTGATCTCCTCGATTGGCTCGTCCCGGGACTTTTGCCGGAAAAAATCGATGCGCTCTTGAAATCGCTTCCCAAGGAGTATCGCCGCGCGCTTCTTCCGCTCGCCGCCGCTCGGGAGCGGATCCTGGGCGAGATGCCCCGCGGCGGGGGGCCGCTCGTCGGGGTCTTGAGCGGATTCTTGCGGCGGCGGCTCAAGGTCGAGATCCCCCCCTCCGCCTGGTCCGAGGACGCGCTTCCGGATCATCTGCGTTTGCGGATCGCGCTTCTCGCCGCGGACGGCCGCGAGCTTGCCTCCGGCCGCGACCCGGCTTTCCTTCGCGCGCAAACCGTTCCCGCCGCGATCCCCGACGAGGTGCGCCGGCGACACGAGCGTCGCGGCCTCGAGCGCTGGGATTTCGGGGATCTGCCGGAGGTGTTGACCGGCACCGCCGCCGGTGTCCCCTGGGCGTCCTTTCCCGCCCTCGAGGCGGATGGGGCGGGCGGCGTGAACCTCGTGCTCTTTTCCCGGCGGGAGGCGGCCGAGACGGCGCACTTAGGCGGTGTAGCCGCCCTTGCGGCCCGACAGGCCCGCCGCGAGGTCGCCTTCCTGCAGCGGGCGCTTCGGCTCGGGGAGGAGGCCCGCGCGCTGCTCCCCCATCTGGGGGGAGCAGCGCGGCTCGAGGAGCGGCTCGTGGCGCGGGTGATGCAGGAGCTCTTCGCCGTTCCCGTCCGGCGGCAGCGGGAATTCGAAGCGCTGCTCGCCGCGCGCTTGCCTGGGCTTCCCGCCGAGGGGCTGCGGCTGGCCGAGGCGGTGCGGCCCGTCCTTCAGGCGGGCGCGGCGGTCATCCGTGAAATGGCGGCGCTCTCGGGGCTGAGAGGTCCGGCGGCCGCGATCGCGCGCGGTCTCGAAGGCGAGCTCGCGCGGCTTCTGCCGCGGGATTTTCCGGGGAGGATCCCGCAGGCGCGCTTTTGCGATCTGGCGCGGCTTCTCCGGGCGCTCGCCCTGCGGGTCCGGCGTGCGGCGGTCGATCCCGAGAAGGAGCGCCGGCGGGCGAAGGAAGCCGCGGTCTGGGCGGGTCGGCTCGAGGAACTCGAGCGCCGCGCGGGTCCGCGGCCCTCGGCGGCGAAGAGCCGGCTGCTGGAGGAGCTCTTCTGGATGATCGAGGAGTACAAGGTGTCGCTCTTCGCCCAGGAGCTGAAAACGGCCTTTCCCGTGTCCGCCAAGCGCCTCGAGGCGAAAGCGCGCGACATCGAAGAGACGGCCTGAGGAGAAAATCCCTGTGGAGGCCCCGAGCGTTCCTTCCGTCGCCGTGATCCTGCCCACCTACAACCGCGCCTGGTGTCTCGCCGAGGCCGTGGATTCGGTTTTGGCGCAGACGTATCGCGATTTCGAGCTGATCGTGGTGGACGACGGATCCAACGACGCAACGGCGGAGATTCTTTCGCGCTACGAAGGAAAGATCCGCGCGATCCGCCGCGAGAACCGCGGCGTAAGCGCGGCACGGAATGCGGGGATCGCGGCCTGCCGATCCCCGCTGCTCGCCTTTCTGGACTCCGATGACCTCTGGCTTCCCGAAAAGCTCACCCGCCAGGTCGCCTTCTTTGCGGCGCACCCCGAAGCCCGGATCTGTCAGACGGAGGAGATCTGGGTGCGAAACGGCCGTCGCGTCAACCCGGGCCTACGGCACCGCAAGCCCTCGGGTTGGATCTTCGAGCCTTCCCTCGAGCTCTGCCTCGTGAGCCCCTCGGCGGTCATGGTGCGGCGCTCCCTTTTCGACGAAGTGGGGCTTTTCGACGAGTCCCTTCCGGCCTGCGAGGACTACGACCTCTGGCTGCGGGTGAGTCTGCGCCATCCCGTCTTTCTTCTTCCCGAGCCCGTCGTCGTGAAGCGCGGCGGACACCCCGACCAGCTCTCGCGCGGCTGGGGCCTCGACCGCTTCCGCATCCGCGCCATCGAAAAGATCCTGCGCGCGGGGGGACTCGCGCCCGACCGGCGGGCGGCCGCCGCGGCCGTGCTGAGGCGCAAGTGCCGGGTCTACGCGGCGGGCTGCCGCAAACGCGGCCGGCGGGAGGAGGCGGAGACCTACGAGCGGCTGGCGCGGGAGTTCGGTTGAACGCGACGGCCTGTTTCAGCCCTGGGTCACCCGCAGGACCTCCTCGAGGGTGGTCTGTCCCTCGAGGACTTTCTCGATCCCGTCCTCCCGCAAGGTGACCATCCCTTCCTGAACGGCGAGGGCCTTGATGCGGTTGGCGTCGTAGGTCTGGATGATCAGGCTCTTCAGCTCCTCGCTCATCCGCATGATCTCGAAGATGCCGATGCGGCCGCGGTAGCCGGTCTGGAAGCACTTCTCGCAGCCCACGGCCTTGAAGATCGAGCGTGCCGCGAAGCGCTCGGGGCGCAGCCCGATGCTCTGGAGGTAGACCGTGCGCGGAGCGTAGGGCTGCTTGCAGTCCGTGCACAGCACCCGCACCAGCCGCTGGGCAAGGACGGCCAGAACCGAGGAGGAGATGAGAAAGGGCTCGACCCCGATGTCGACCAGGCGCGTGATCGCGCTCGGCGAGTCGTTCGTGTGCAGGGTCGAGAAGACGAGGTGCCCGGTCAGCGCCGACTGCACGGCGATGTCGGCCGTCTCCTTGTCGCGGATCTCGCCGATCAGGATCACGTCCGGGTCCTGGCGGACGATCGAGCGCAGACCGCGGGCGAAGGTGAGATCGATCTTGGGGTTGACCTGGATCTGGCTGATCCCCTTGATCTGGTATTCGATCGGGTCCTCGATGGTGATGATGTTGATCCCGGGCTGGTTGATCGACTGCAGGATCGCGTAGAGGGTCGTCGTCTTGCCGCTGCCGGTCGGGCCGGTGACGAGGACGATGCCGTTTGGCTGCGCGGAAAGCCGGCGGAGGGTCTCGAGCCGCGCGGCCGAGAGGCCGAGCTCGGTGATCTGCAGCAGCGAGCCCGACTTGTTGAGCAGCCGCAGCACGAGTCGCTCGCCGAAGGCGGTGGGTACGGTGGAGACGCGCACGTCGATGTCCTGGTCGCCCACGCGCACGTCGAAGCGTCCGTCCTGGGGGAGCCGCTTCTCGGCGATGTTCATTTTGGCCATG
>CAZQUP010000022.1:0-36843 GCA_964596545.1 uncultured Desulfatibacillum sp.
GATCGCCTCGGCGATCCGGGACAGCCCCTCCACGAAGCGCTCGTCGTATATCCGCGCCTGGTGGGCGGAGACGACCCCCTCCGGGGAGACGGCGCAGGCCTCCACGATGATCATCCCGGGCCCGCCGGAAGCCCGGCGGCGGTAGTGTTCGACGGTCTTCTCCGTGATCGCGCCGTCCGGCTCGATCAAGAAAGAGGCGAGCGCCGGCATGACGATGCGGTTGGGAATCTCAATCCGCTTCAGGCGAAATGGCGAGAACAGGTGTTTCATGGCTTCGACCTCATGGGGCAAAACGAGATGGGGCGGTTGAAAGAAACGAACGGCCGGGATCGGAGCGGAGGTTCAAGCGTCCCGATGGAGGCGGGAAGGGGAAACGAATCCGTGGGATGATGCAGCACATGGCTTCTGCGCCGTCATCAGGGAAAACAAAGGGACTTCCCTCATATCACGCCGGTTCAGCGAAATCAACAAACATCTCGATGTCTTGAACTTCGCCCAAAGATCGTTAGCGTTGTAGAGTGTTTGGCGCGTTATTGCGCAAGGAACGATGCGGATGACGAAAGGAGCACGGACATGAACAAGCCCTTGCACGACAAAATCGCTCTGGTCACCGGGGGGTCGCGGGGCATCGGCGCGGCCATCGTCCGCCGTCTTGCAGCGGAAGGGGCGAAGGTCGCCTTCACCTACGGCAAATCCCGCAAGCAGGCCGAGGCGCTGGTGCGCGAGATCGCGCGGGCGGGTGGGCAGGCCAAGGCATATCCCGCGGATGCCGCGCAGCCGCGGCGGCTTCCCCCCCTTGTCAAACGGGTCATTCGCGATTTCGGAAGGCTCGACATTTTGGTGAACAACGCCGGCGTGTTCCTGGGCGGGAAAATCGGAGCAATCAAAGCCGTCGACTATGACCGGGTGATGCGGATCAACGTCGATGCGGTCTTTCATTTAACCAACGCCGCCGTGAAGGTGATGGAACCGGGAAGCCGCATCATCAACATCGGCAGCGTCCTCGGCGAGCGCGCCACGGGCCCGGACATGAGCGTTTACAACGCCTCCAAGTTTGCCGTAGCCGGGTTCACCCGGAGCTGGGCGAAGGATCTGGGCGACCGCGGGATTCTCGTGAACGCCGTGCAACCCGGGCCGATCCACACCGAAATGAACCCGGAAACGGGGACGCATGCGGATTTCATGCGCTCCATGACCGCGCTCGGCCGCTACGGACGAACCGAGGAGGTGGCCGGAGCCGTCGCGTTCCTCGCGGGGCCGGATGCGACCTACATCACCGGGGCGACGGTCAACGTGGACGGCGGTTGGAACGCTTGAGCGGGAAAGGTTCTCCGGGCGATGGATTTTTTCCTGGATCGTCGGTTCCGCTTGCGTTAGAAGCCTCTCCGGAGCAGATCGGCGAAGGGAGGAAATTATGATGGAGATATGTATTCTGGGGGCGGGCAAGGTCGGCACGACAATCGGAGCCATGCTCGAGTCATGCGATTTCTGCCATAAGGTTCATCTTGCCGACAACCGTCTTCCGGATGCGCTCCCGGGTCTCGCGAAGACCGAAGTCGCAACCTTCGATTTCGCGGATCGTGCGCGGCTGAAGGCGTTCGTCTCCGAAAAAGACGCCGTCGTGAGCGCCGCGCCCTTCTATCTGAACCGTGACATCGCCGCGGCCTGCGCCGCCGCGGCAGTCGCCTATTTTGATCTGACCGAAGACGTCGAGACCACGGCCGTGGTGCGCCGGCTTGCCCAAGGGGCGAAGGTCCCTTTCATGCCGCAGTGCGGGCTCGCCCCCGGGGCGATCAACATCATCGGGGCAAGCCTGGCGGCGGAGCTCCCCTCGCTTCGTAGCCTCGAACTCCGCGTAGGGGCGCTTCCGCTCTATGCGAGCAACGCGATGAAGTACTACCTGAGCTGGAACACGGCCGGGCTGATCAACGAGTACTGCAATCTCTGTGAGGTGATCTACGGGGGGCGGCGCCTGGAAGTCGAAGCTTTGGACGGCTACGAGCGCCTCACCCTGGATGGCACCGAGTACGAGGCCTTCTATACCTCGGGCGGAGTGGGGACCCTCTGCGAAACCTACCAGGGCCGGGTGCGCGAGCTCAACTACAAGACCATCCGCTATCCCGGGCATCGGGATCTGATGAAGTTTCTGCTCTACGATCTCAACCTGATCGACAACCGCAAACTCTTGACCGAAATCTTCGACCAGGAGGTTCCCATCACCGAGACCGACGTCGTGATCGTTTACGTGAACGTGGTCGGTCAGGACGAACACGGCGTGCGCCAGCGGAGTTTCGCGAAGAAAATCTATGGGGATTTGATCGACGGCCGGCGCTACTCGGCGATTCAGCTCTCGACGGCCGCAGGTCTTGTCGCCGTGCTCGAGCTCTACGCTCGGGGAAAGCTCGGCACGGGGTTCGTCAAGCAGGAATCGGTCGCTCTCGGCGACTTCCTCTCGACCCGTTGGGGAGGAAAGATCTATGCCGGCGAAGAGCGCTCCGCGCTTCCTTCCGCGGGGTGAGCCCTCCGCGTCGTAACGGCCTGTTCGCCGGCTTTTCCGGACGCCTGCGCGCCGAACGCCGCCTTCTCCAGCCACTTCGTGTGCCTTGAAAAGCGAGCCTCGACGCCGCTTCGCCTTTTCGCGCTCACACCCAGTACATCGACTCCTCTACCGCCTGGAGGAGCCTTCTCATGTCCTGCGGGTGGACATCACCGATGTGCCCGATACGGAAAGTTTCGGTCTCGGTCACCTTGCCCGGGTAGATCACGAATCCTTTCTCCTTGAGCAGCCGGTAAAAGCGGCCGAACTCGTAGCCCTCGTGTTCCGGGCGGTGAAAGGCGGTGATGATCGGCGAGCGAAGGAAAGCGGGAAGAAGCGGCCGGAAACCGAGCGCCTCCATCCCTTCGACGAGGATGCGACCGTTTTCGAGGTAGCGTGCATGACGCGCCGTGATCCCGCCTTCGGCCTGCAATTCCACGAGCGCCTGACGGAAGGCGCGCACGACATGGGTGGGCGAGGTGAAGCGCCACTTGCCGCCCTGTCTCTCCATCGTCTCCCACTGATCGTAAAGATCGAGACTGAGCGAGCGGGCGCGGCCGCGGGTCTTTTCGAGCTCGGATCGCCGGGCCACGACGAAGGAAAAGCCGGGGACCCCCTGGATGCACTTGTTGGCGCTGCTTACGAGAAAGTCGGCCCCGATCGCGGCGGCATCGAAGGGAATGCCCCCGAGGCTGCTCATGGCATCGAGGATGAAGACGCGGCCGGCCGCTTTCACGACGCGGCCGACGGCCCCGGCGGGGTTCAGCATCCCGGTCGTCGTCTCGCAGTGCACCAGGGCTACATGAGAGATTCGGGGGTGGCGCTTGATTTCGGAGGCGATGCGCTCCGGATCCGGTGCGGCGAGCTCGCCGCAATCGAGGATCCGGGCTGGGATTCTTCCCCGGCGGGCGATTTCGTGAATCCGGCGACCGTACGCGCCGTTGGCGACGACCAGAAGTTCGCCCTCTTCGGGGACGGCGGTCGTGATCGCGGCCTCGACCCCGAAGGTCCCGCTTCCCTGGAGGAGAACGCTCGTGTAGCCGGGATCGGAGGTGGCAAGCGCCGTGACCTCGCGGCGGATCTCCTCGACCAGCCGGTTGTAGTCCTCATCCCAGGTGCACCAGTCGCGCAGCATCGCCGCTTTGACCGTGGCTGTGGTCGTGAGCGGCCCGGGAGTGAGCAAAAGATAGGGTTTGGGGGGAAAGAAAAATCCGTCGTTCATCGCCGATCCTTCCGCCTTGCGGGGTGATGAGGCGGCCTTTTGCAGGCATTTTTACCGGAACCGCAGCACTTACCGGGGGATGCATCCGTATCGTGGTGCAAGCCTCGGGTGCCGAGGCCGGACTATTTATCACCAGGCTTCTCGTTTGCCAAATGGGGAGAAAGAAGCGACAAGCCGGCGAGATAAAAAAAGCGGGTGATTCGGGCCTGAGGGATCATCCCCGGCGCCGAATCACCCGGCGAGGAGTTTGGACTGCTTGCGATTTAACGGAACCGCGGGGTGCTCAACACATCGATCAGGGCCTGGCGTTGAGCTTCCGTGACGGCACTCGGTCCGATCTTTGATTTGAGATTTTCCAGTCGCTCGAGCAGGATCTCTTCGAGCCCCTGAATTTCATAGCCGTTCAAGAAAGGCGCCATGTCGTCGCAGTGGTTGAACCCGGGAACGAGTTCTGTATTCAGGCCGTCTGCATCGTCCTCTATCGCTGTATTCTCCGTGCTTGCGATTCGCAGAACTCTGTCCAGATGATCGGTGCCGTTTAACATGGCCTGAATTTCCGGGTCGTCCTGATCCTCAGTCGGCAGAGCATTCCAATCGTCCTGGGTGATATCGCAGCTCGCCGCGATCTCGCCTGCCATGCGCCGACCGTAGACGATTTCGATATCCTCGCGCAGCCCAAGGATATCCGTCAAGAACAGCGGTACGAACTCGGAGGTATAATTGCCGCGCCTGTTCACCCAGTGCTTCGGGGCTGGAATGAGATCGTCTCTGCTGTATGAAAAGCTTCTCGGGTGGTTGTCGGCGACCCACTTTACGGCCACGACCATGGGAATCGGCCAGCGCAGCCGGCCACCCTCCAGGTCTTGGATCTGGAAGAAACCATGGTCTCCGAGGTAATTCGGATCGGAACCTTTCATAGAATCCAACGTGTTTATACAGATTGTTTCGTTCTCCGTGGAGGGACAAAAGCGGGTCTGAATGGAGGCGATCATCTCGTCCAGTTCCTCGACGCTCGAGGCGCTTTCTGCCATGAAATTAGAGAACGCAAGCTCGAAGTTCATATTCATTTCTTCCATTCTACTTTTCAGCTCTCCGACCGAGGGCATTACCTCCTCGTTTGCGAAAAGGCTTTCGAATCTGGTGAAGATCCAAACGAGGGCGTTGCTCAAGTTATCGATCGCCACATTCATGCGCTCGATTTGATCGGCTGATGCCCCCAGCACCTCAAGACCGGAGGAATACTTCTGTTTGACCACCTCGGCCATGATCTTCATATAGGTCGAGGCCATGACGACGTCCATGCAGACCGTCATCCCTTCGGACAGAGAGGCGACGTGCCTCTCCGCCTGGTCCGACATCGCCTTCATCGCCGGGGGGATCAGCCCCGGGTCGAAGCCGGCGGCGGCGGCCGCTTCGACGAGAAATCGCGAGAGCATGGCCCCGGCCTCACCGCGGAGGTTTTCTTTTTCATCGTCATCGGCGCTGTCGATCAGGTCTTTGATTTTCGCCGTATAATCGCCCAGCTGCTTCTGTACGGCGTTGCGGAAAGCCTGCATTTTCGTCGCCCCGACCTTGTCCTCCAGGAAGGCGTTGAAGCCGTCTAGAACAGCCTGCCGGGCGAGATCGCCCATGGCTGCGATATCTTCATCGTCTAAGGCCCCGGTGCGGATCAAGGTGAAGCCGAAGAGCACCATGACCGGGTCGTCGCTTCCGGCATCCTCCATCGCTTTCAGCATGGCGCGGGTCTGGCTGACCGATGCGGGAGAGACGCCGAGAAGGGTCTCCTCACCGGCCGGAGGCGCGGGGACGATCCCCTGGCGGACGATGTTGCCGTCGGCATCCTTGGTGCGTACCAGAAGGAAGTTATACGTGGGGAAGTTTGGCAGGTTCGTAAGCGAGAACGTCAATTTTCTGTTAGCGTCGGCTGAGACCGTCGTCGAAGAGGAACGAGCCCCAATCGACCCGTCGTTCTTGATGGGGTAGATCTCGATAGTGTAGCTGGCTCCGGGGATCAACGCTGCGGCAAAAACCGTCTCCGCGCAGAAACCGCCCAGAACCATGCCCAAAAACAGCAGCACCACCAATCTTTTCATCGCTTGGTCCTCCATGTGCGTTCGAAAGAAAAAAGTGGATCAGTTCACGCTTCCAGAGACCTTTCCACTCGGAGGAGGGGTGGAAGAGCCGCCCCCGCCTCCGCAACCCAGTGTCAAAAGAGCCAACAGCAGCACAGCCACCCCAACCATTTTAACGAACCCTTTACGCATTGCTTACCTCCTGAAATGATGTGGAAAGTGAACTTCTATCGCTCCCCGGTCACGGCTGCGGAAGGGATAGAAGGTCATTTTTATTCGAGGGGGAAGGAAAATCGGACCAATGCGTTTTGATCGCAGAAACAGCCGCGAATGGAGGCGCCCTGTGCGGAAGGGGGGAAAGCAAAAAGCCCTGGAAGGTCTCCAGGGCTTTCATAAACTTTTGGTAGCGGGGGGAGGATTTGAACCTCCGACCTTCGGGTTATGAGCCCGACGAGCTACCAGGCTGCTCCACCCCGCATCAACCTGTCTCTTATATCGGTATGAAGAGTCCGAGTCAAGGATTCTTTTTCTTTAGGATCGCGATATTTTTTCCAGTGCAGCCGTAACCGTATTGATCCTCTCCGCGGTGCAAAGGATGCGGATTTTCTTGTTTCGCGACGATGCCCCGGCAAGGATCGCCACGGCCGATGGTGGTAATTCGAGCACCTTGGCGAGAAGGCGGATCAGGGCCTGGTTCGCCCGGCCTTCGACGGCAGGAGCCGTCACCCGAACTTTCAGCGCTTCGCCGTGGAGACCGGAGACGAGATCGCGCGAGGCTCCGGGCTGGAGATGAATGTTGACGATGAGACCCTGGGGAGTTGGGGTGTAAAACGGCACGGCGCATCCTCGAGTCGGGATCAGCTGTTGCGGATCTTTTCGATCAGCCGGGTCGAGGAGATATCTTCCTCGAAGGGGATGAGGACGACTCGTCCGCCCCAGGATTCGACAAACGAGCGGCCGACCACCGGTTTTGCCTCGTAGTCGCCGCCCTTGGTCAAAACGTCGGGCCGCAGGGCCGAGATGACCGCCTCGAGCTCTCCGGTCGCGAAGACCAGCACGTAATCGACACTGTCCAAGGCGGCGAGCATACGCACCCGCTGTTCAATGCCGACGACCGGACGCCCCGGGCCTTTCAGGGCGCCGACCGAGGCGTCGTCGTCCACAGCGACGATCAGGATGTCGCCCAGGGCACGTGAAACGGCAAGCAGGCGGACATGCCCGGCGTGCAACAGGTCGAAACAGCCGTTGGTGAAGACCAGGCGCTTGCCCTGTCGACGCAGATCACCGCAGATCGCGGAGAGCTCCTCGAGGCTTTTTCGCTTGCGGGCCGCCGCGTCGGCTTTTTCGCAGAGCTCGACCGCCAGCTCCTCGCGGTTCACAGTGGCTGTGCCGATCTTTCCGACCACGACCCCGGCCGCGGCGTTGGCGATTTCGACGGCCTGCGACAGGGGGAATCCGGAGGCGAGCGCAAGGGTGAGGGCGGCGGCGGCCGTGTCGCCCGCTCCGGAGACATCGAACACCTGACGGGAACGGGTGGGAAACCTTCGGGGCTTTTCCCCGCGGGTAAAGAGTACCATCCCCTCCGCACCGCAGGTGACGAGAACGTGCTCGACCTCCACCGCAGCGAGGAGGCAGGCACCGGCCGCGAAAAGACCCGGTTCGTCCGCCGTGTCGACCCCGGAGGCAAGCGAGGCTTCCACGCGGTTCGGCGTGAGCAGCGTGAACCCTGCGTATTTCGAAAAATCCCGGCCCTTGGGGTCCGCCACCGCTGGTTTGACGTGTTTCCGGGCACGGCTTGCAAGTTCCGCACAGAGCTCAGGCACGGCGACTCCCTTGCCGTAATCCGATAGCAGAATCGCTTCGCTATCGTCGAAAACGCTCTTCGTGCGCCCGAGGAGTTCTTTCCAGAGCGCCTCGGGCAGGCTTTCCGTGCCCTCGCGGTCGATGCGCAACAGCTGTTGTCCCCCGGCGAGAACCCGCGATTTGCGCACGGTCGGGCGTTTGGGGTCGATCAGGACCGCACGGCGGTCGATCCCCAGGGCATCGAGAGCGGCGATGAGCTTTCGGCCCTCCTCGTCCGCACCGACCACTCCGGCCAGAGCGACCTTGGCCCCCAAAGCAGCGAGATTACGGGCGGCGTTCGCCGCCCCTCCGGGGCGAAAATCGGCTTGCTCCAGACGGAACACAGGGACCGGGGCTTCGGGAGAGATCCGCTCGACGCGGCCCCGGAGGTATTCATCGAGCATGAGATCGCCCACGACGAGGATGCGGCGTTGTTCGAAGGCGCTGAAATCGAGACTCATGGCTCGAACGTCGACGGGCGGGCCGAAGCGTTTCGGGCGATCAACTCGCGGATGAACGACGGCGGCCGCACCACGCGACCGGAAACATCGACGAAAGCATGGTGGGTGAAGCCCTCCGCCAGGAGTTCCATCCCCTGCTTGCGGTAGATGCGGTACTGGAAACGGATGCCGCCGCGGACCGTCGAGTCCAGGCCCGTCTCGATGACCAGCAGATCGTCATAGCGCGCCGGGGCGTGGTAGCGCGCTCCGCACTCGGCGACCGGTAGGAAAAAGCCGCGCTCTTCGATCTCGCGGTAGGTAAGCCCCAGGACCCGGAAGAATTCGCTGCGGCCGATCTCGAACCAGCGGAAATAATTTCCGTAATACGCCTGCCCCATGCGGTCGGTGTCGCCGTAGATGACGCGGGTTTCGCAGCGGTGGATCATGCCTCCTCCCGGGGAAGGATGCGGCCGATGAGCCGGTCGAGCTCTTGGTAATTTTCGGCGACCGGAAGCGAAGGGTATTCGCGGCGTACCGCAACAGGGGGACGGAACAGGATGCCGTGATCGGCGGCCGTGAGCATGCGGACGTCGTTGTAGGAATCCCCGACGGCGATCACGCGGTAGTTCAGACTCTGCATGGCGACCGCCACTTTACGTTTCCCGTCGTCCTGGCGGAGGCGGTAGCCGGTGACCTTTCCGTCGGAGGAGATCTCAAGACGGTTGCACAGCAGGGTGGGGTAGTTCAGCTTGGCGATGAGCGGGCCGGCGAATTGGGTGAAGGTGTCGGAGACGATGAGCACGGGAATCCGGCGGCGCAGAGAGTCGAGAAATTCGCGCGCTCCCGCGAGCGGCTCCATGCGGGAAATCACGGCCTGGATGTCGGCGAGACGAAGTCCCTGATCGTTCAGAATCTCGATCCGGCGGCGCATCAGGGCATCGTAGTCGGGAACATCGCGCGTCGTCAGCCGAAGCGCCGCGATCCCGGTTTCTTCGGCGAAACGGATCCAGATCTCGGGAACGAAGACCCCTTCGAGGTCGAAACAGGCAAGGTGCATGACGCCAGGGCCCCCCTTCAGGATTCGAGGGTGTCGTCTTCGATGCGGATCAGCACCGGAGGCGCCGCCGAGACTTCCAGCCGCTCGATCTCGGCCAGCGCGGTCTTCACATCGGCCTCGCGGGCGCGGTGAGAGAGCATGACGACCGGAACCGCGCCGCCGCTGCGGCGGCCCTTCTGCTGGACGGACTGGATGCTGATCCCGTGGCGACCGAGAATCCCGGAAATCGTGGACAGGACTCCGGGACGGTCAAGCGCCGCGAAGCGAAAATAGTAGTGGGATGTGATCTCCGCGATCGGAACGACCGGGATTTCCCGGACAAACCCGTCGGCGAAGGCCAGCGGCGGAACCCGTCGCGGCGAGCCGTGCAGAATGTTGCGGGCGAGATCGACGAGATCGGAGACCACCGCACTCGCCGTGGGCATCATGCCCGCCCCGCGGCCGTAGAGCAGAATGTCCCCGGTCGCATCCCCCGAGACCGTGACCGCATTCAGCGTGCCGTTGACATTGGAGAGAAGGTTGCCGAAGGGAATCATCGTCGGATGCACGCGGATTTCGACCGCCTTCCCCCGCCGCTTGCTGATGGCGAGAAGTTTGATCCGATATCCGAACTGGCCGGCGAAGTCGATGTCCAGCGGCGTGATATGCGAGATCCCCTCGATGAAGACGTCTTTCAAATTGATTCGCATGCCGTAGGCGAGGGCGCTCAAAATGGCGATCTTGTGCGCCGTGTCGTGGCCCTCGATGTCCAGCGTGGGGTCGGCCTCGGCGTAGCCCTCGCGTTGCGCCTGAGCGAGGGCGGCGGAGAATTCGATGCCTTCGTCGGTGATGCGCGAGAGGATGTAGTTGCAGGTGCCGTTCAGGATGCCGACGATGGAATGTAGCCGATTGCCGACGAGCGATTCGCGCAGCGTCTTGATGATGGGCATGCATCCGCCGACACTCGCCTCGAAGTAGAGATCGACCCCTTGGCGGCCGGCGGCGGCGAAGAGCTCGTTCCCGCAAGCGGCGATCAGCGCCTTGTTCGCCGTGACGACATGCTTGCCGCGCTCGATGGCCTCGAGGATGAAATTCCGGGCGATGCCGGTCCCCCCGATCATTTCGACCACGATCTCGATCTCCGGGTCTTCGAGAACCCGCCGGGCGTCGGCGACGAGAACCCCCTCCGGAAAGGCGACGCCCCGGTCGCGGGCGGTATCGATGTCGGCGACCCTGCGCAACGCGAGCTCAGCTCCCAGGCGGGCGGAGATCACCTCGCGGCTTTCCAGAAGAAGCTTGGCGACACCGGTGCCCACGGTGCCACAGCCGAGAAGACCGATTGGAATGCGACGCATGGTATTCGGATTCTTTCTTTTCTTTCAGGGCGGCCGGCGGCGGAACTTCAAAGGATCCGGCGGATGCCGCGTACCGCCTGGTTGATGCGCATGGGGTTTTCGATCAAGGCGAAGCGCACGAACTCATCGCCGTATTCCCCGAACCCGAGACCCGGAGAGACGGCCACCCCGGCCTCACGGATCAGAAACTTCGAGAATTCGACCGATCCCATGGCGCGGTACTTTTCGGGGATCCGACCCCAGACGAACATCGTGCCCCGAGGTTTGGGAATCTTCCAGCCCGCACGGGCAAGTCCCCGGACCAGTGTGTCGCGGCGCTCGCGGTAGGTTTCGCGGATCGCCTGCACGCAATCTTCCGGCCCGTTCAAGGCGATGATCGCCGCGATCTGAATCGGCTGGAAGACGCCGTAGTCGAGGTAGCTTTTGATGCGTTTCAGGGCCGCCACCGTTTCGGGATTGCCGCAGCAGAAACCCAGGCGCCAGCCTGCCATACTGTAACTTTTGGAAAGCGAGAAGAATTCGACCCCCACCTCCTTTGCCCCGCGGGCCTGGAGGAAGCTGGGCGCCGTATAGCCGTCGAAGACGAGATCCGCATAAGCGAAATCGTGGATGACGAGAATGCCGTGCTCGCGGGCGAAGGCGACCACCTTCTCGAAAAAGTCGAGCGAGACCGTCTCGGTCGTGGGGTTGTGCGGATAGCTCAAGATAAGAAGCTTCGGCCGGGGCCAGGTCTGCTTGGTGGCTTGAAGCAGATTGGCGAAAAAATCCTCTTCCGGTCCCAGCGGGATTCCGCGCACTTCGCCGCCGGCGATGATGGCCGAATAGGGATGGATCGGGTAGGTGGGGTTGGGGGTGAAGACCACATCGCCGGGGCCCACGGCGACCAGGACCAGATGCGAGAGCCCTTCCTTGACGCCGATCGTGACGATGGCTTCGGTTTCGGGGTCGATGTCGACGTCGAAGCGGCGTTTGTACCAGGCGGAGATCGCAAGACGCAGCTTGGTGATCCCCATCGAGGCGGAATAGCGATGGTTCTGGGGCTTGCGTGCGGCCTCAACCAGCTTGTTCACGATGTGCGGCGGCGTGGGCAGGTCGGGGTTGCCCATGCCCAGGTCCACGATGTCTTTGCCGGCGCGGCGCGCCTCCATCTTGATCTGATTGACCGTGGCGAACACGTAGGGCGGAAGGCGGTCGAGTCTGGCGAAACGGTTGCGCATGGGCGGGCCTCGCGAATCGTGTCGGAAATAAATTTTGACTTTTACGCCGCGATTTTTTACTTTTCAAGGGTTTTTCAACTTCGAGGGGATCTGATGGACAAGCCGCTGACCTACTCCGACGCCGGTGTCGACATCGAAAAGGCCAACACGCTCGTTTCCACGATCGCCCAGATCACGCAGCAGACCCGGCGACCCGGGGTCCTGAGCGAGATCGGAGGATTCTCGGGGCTGTTTTCGATCGAGCACCTGGTTTCCCGCATGAAGCACCCGGTGCTCGTGAGTTCGACCGACGGGGTGGGCACCAAGCTCAAGATCGCCTTCCTGATGGACCGTCACGACACGATCGGCATCGATCTGGTCGCCATGTGCGTGAACGACATCCTCGTCCAGGGGGCCAAACCCCTGTTCATGCTGGATTATCTGGCTACCGGGAAAATCGACCCCGTACGCGTCGAAGCCGTGATCCGCGGCATCGCCGAGGGATGCCGCCAGGCGCGCTGCGCCCTGATCGGCGGCGAGACGGCAGAGATGCCCGGGATGTACGGGGCGGGAGAGTACGATCTCGCCGGTTTCGTCGTCGGGATCGTCGACAACGCCGAAATCATCGACGGCACCGCCATCCGCGTCGGCCACCGCCTGATCGGAATCGCCTCGAACGGCCTGCACAGCAACGGCTATTCGCTTGCGCGCAAGATCTGCTTCGAGCGGCTGAAGCTCTCTGCCGATTCTTACGTGCCCGAGCTCCAAACCACGCTCGGCGAGGAGTTGCTCAGGCCCACCCGGATTTACTGCGACACGGTGGCCGCGTTGCAGAAGGATCTTCCGCTTCACGGTCTCGCCCACATCACCGGCGGCGGCCTGGTCGACAACGTCGTCCGGGTCGTACCGCAGTCCTTCAGCGTCGTCATCCATCGCGGGAGCTGGCCCGTTCCGGCGGTGTTTTCCTTTCTGCAGCAGGCGGGCCAGGTGAGCGAGTTCGAGATGCTGCGGACCTTCAACAACGGCATCGGGTTGGTGGCGATCGTGCCGCCGGAGGCCGAAGGGGATACGATCGATCGGTTGCGGGCGATGAACGAAGGGGCCTGGACGATCGGGGAAATCGTCGAGCGGCGCGAGGGAGGCGATAGGCTGATCTGGGCCTGAAGCCGAGTGCGGCCATGATCGTTCTGGGCATCGAAACCTCCTGTGACGACACGGCCGCCGCCGTGGTCGAAGAAGGCCCGCGGGTGCTTTCCTCGATCGTCGCCTCCCAGGTCGAAACCCACCGCGCCTTCGGCGGCGTCGTCCCGGAACTCGCCTCGCGCCGCCACATCGAAGCCCTGTCGGCGGTAGTGGAGGAGGCGATCGCCGGAGCCGGGATTGCCCCAGGGAGGATCGACGCCGTGGCCGCCACCCGCGGCCCCGGTCTCGTCGGCTCGCTTCTCGTGGGGTTTTCCTTCGCCAAAGGTTACGCCTGGGCCCGCGGGCTGCCGCTGGCGGGCGTGAACCACCTCGAGGCCCACATCCACGCCCTTTTCCTGGAAGACCGCCCTCCCGCATACCCCTTCGTTTCGCTTCTCGTCTCCGGCGGCCACACGGCGCTTTACCTCGTCTCTTCCCCTTTCGGGATGGAGCTTCTCGGGCAGACCCGGGACGACGCCGCCGGCGAAGCCTTCGACAAGGTGGCCAAGATGCTCGGCCTGGGATACCCCGGCGGGCCGCTGATCGAGAAACTCGCTCGCTGCGGCGACCCGCATCGCTTTCCCTTTCCCCGACCCGCTCTCGATCAGTCGGGATTCGATTTCAGCTTCAGCGGGATCAAGACGGCGGTGGGCCGCCTGATCGAACGGCTGCCATCCCTCTCGGAGGGGGATGCGGCGGACTTGGCGGCTTCTTTTCAGGAGGCCGTGATCGAGGTGCTCGTCGCCAAGCTCCTGCGGGCGGCGGCGGCGAGAGGTTGTCCGCGGATCGCCGTTGTCGGCGGGGTCGCCGCCAACGGCCCGCTGCGGCGAAGAACGGAGCAAGCGGCCCGCGAGTGCGGTATCGAAGCCTTCCTTCCCCCGCCGCGCTGGTGCGGCGACAACGCCGCGATGGTCGCGGCCGCCGGTCTGCATCTCTTGCGCGCCGGGTATCGCTGCGGGCCGGAAAGCGGCGTCTTCTCTCGGAGCGGCTGAGAAAGGCTCCGCCGCGGGGCGATGCGCCGCCTATTTCCTTCGGAAAAGGACGCCCTTGGCGTCGAGGATGCGCGCGGTCGATTCCCGGACGGACTCCTGGCGTCGAGAATCCGCCTTCTCCAGTTCCTCCAAAAGCACGGCATGGGCGCGAGCGATGCGCTCGGTATGCCGGCAAACGAGCAGGAGGTCGACACCGGCGCGGAACGCTTGGCGCACGGCCTCCTCGAAGACGCAGGCCTGCGCGACGGCCCCCATGTTCAAGTCGTCGCTCAGGGCGAGCCCCTTGTACCCCAGGCGGCGGCGAAGGAGCCCTTGAACGACGACAGCGGAGAGACTGGCCGGGCGCTCCGGATCGAGGCGGGGGTAGAGGACATGGGAAATCATGATCCCGGCCACGCCGCTATCCACTGCGGCGCGAAACGGAAGAAGCTCGTAAGACTCCAGGGCTTCGAGGTCCTCAGTGAAGACGGGGAGTTCTTCGTGCGAGTCGAGGCGGGTGCGCCCGATCCCGGGAAAGTGCTTGGCGACGGAAAGA
This sequence comes from uncultured Desulfatibacillum sp., assembly GCA_964596545.1. Classification (GTDB taxonomy): domain Bacteria; phylum Desulfobacterota; class Desulfobacteria; order Desulfobacterales; family SpSt-501; genus SpSt-501. The sequence continues at coordinate 14,409 of CAZQUP010000022.1, forward strand.
ATGCCTCGCGACTGCAGACCGCGGATGACGGCCGCACCCAATCGGGCGACCGCGCGCGGGTCGGATCCGAGCGCACGGCCCTCCATCACGCTTCCGAACCCGGCCGGGGCCACATCGAGCACGGGAGCGAGGTTCATGTTGATGCCGACGGCGGCGAGCTCGGAAGCCGTGATCGCCGCAAAGCGTTCGGCTTGCGCTAAGGAGGCGATCGGCGGCGTCTCCGGAAACTGAGTGAAGGGGGGGGGAAGGCGCGCGACCCGACCGCCTTCCTGATCCACGGCGATCCACAGGGGGGGAAGACCGATTCGGGCGGCAAAACCCTGCAACGAGGCGGTCAATTCCCGGACTTGCTCCGGGGTGGCGATGTTGCGACGGAACAGGATGACACCCCCCGGACGAAAAGACCGGACCAAGGCACGCAGATCGGCGTCGAGCCGCAGACCCTCGAAGCCGACAAGCAGCCTCTGGCCGGCGAGCGCTTCCAGGCTCCAAGCTCCGGGATTCATGACTTTCACGGATACCACGAGTTCCGCGAAGCCGGCAAACGGGGGCTGAAATCCTTGGAGGGTTTTTCCGGGCCGTTCAGCCGGCCGAAGCGACGGCGAGCGGCCGGGGCAGATCATCGTCAAGCAAGCCCGAGGCGCAAACCAGAGAGAGGACCTCTTTTGCCGCAACGGGCGGCGAGTAATAGTAGCCTTGTCCGAAGTCGCAACCGAAGTCGAGCAGAATGCGGTGCTGCTCGGGAGTTTCGATGCCCTCGGCGACCACGGTCAGGTTCAACTTGTGGGCGAGCGAGATGATCGCCTCCACGATGTTGCGGTTGTCGCCGGAGGCGAGGTGGATGCGGGAAATAAAGCTGCGGTCGATTTTCAGAATGTCGATGGGAAGCCGCTGCAGGTAGCCGAGCGAGGAATAACCGGTTCCGAAATCGTCGATGGCGATGCGGATGCCGTGGTCGCGCAGCCGCTGGGCGAGGCGGACGGCTTCCTCCGAATCTTCCAGGAAAGCCGACTCGGTGATTTCCAGGCGCAAAAGCGTGGCCGGGAGCTTGGCCTCGGCGAGCGTCTCCAACACCTCGTCGAGCAGGCCGGGCTGGAGAAAATGACGGCTCGAAATGTTGACGCTCACGCTGAGATCGGCCCCGGTTTCCGGGCGGCGATACCAATCGCGGGCGTCGCGGCAGGCTTGTTCGACGATCAGTCGTGTGAGGGGAAGAATGAGACCGGTCTCTTCCGCCGTGGTGATGAACTGGCTCGGAGGAATCGTTCCGCGTTCCGGATGGTGCCAGCGGACGAGGGCCTCGAAGCCGACGATCGTGCCGCACTTGAGGCGCACGATCGGCTGGTAGACGTTGCAGAACTGGCTGCGGTCGATCGCCTTGCGCAGGTCGGTCTCCTGCTGGAGCTGATGCCGCGCCTTCTCGTGCAGGCCCCGGTCGAAGAGCTGGATCCGCCCCCGCCCCCGCTCCTTGGCGTGGTACATGGCCGCGTCGGCGTCCCGAATGATCGCATCGGGCTGCTCGTAGCCCGATGTTTCGAGCAGCATGCCGAAACTGGCCGCGGCGAAAACCTCCCGCCCCCGCAGAACAAACGGCTCGCGCAGCGAAGCCTGGAGCCGCTCGGCGATCTCTTGCGCGGCTTCGGGGCCATCGAGATCCTCGAGCAGCACCACGAACTCGTCGCCCCCCAGACGGGCGAGCACGTCGGTCTCCCTCAAGCCGCTGCGGATGCGGTCGGCGAAGGCGATCAGCAGCTCATCGCCCGCGCTGTGCCCGAGGCTGTCGTTGACGAGTTTGAAGCGGTCGATGTCGAGGTAGATGACGGCGAAACGGTAATCGGCCTTGCGCTTGCCGCGTTTGATCGCCATCGCCAGATGCTCGAGGAAAAGAGCGCGGTTCGGAAGACGGGTGAGGGAGTCATGGAAGGCTTGAAAGGAGATCCGTCGCTCGGCTTCCTTCAGCTCGGTCACGTCGGCGAAGGTGGCGACACCCGCCCGGCTTTCCGGGATCGGGGCCAGCGTGACCAGAACATCGCGGATGTTTTGATCCCGACCGCAGAACTGGCAGCTGAATTGCCGTCCGAAGAGCGCCGCCAGCCCGGCCTCGCCGATCGTTCCCAACTCCTCGATCCGACGGCGGCTTGCGTCGTCGATGAACTCCAGCCAAGTTTTCCGCTGCAGGAGATCGCGCGGGCGACAGCCGGACATCGAGAGAAAGCGCGAATTCGCAAGCGAGATGCGCATGTCCTCCTCGACAATGATCGTCGCGGCTCCCGTGTTCTCGAAGATGGTGCGGTATTTCATCTCCGAGCTGCGCAACTCGGCCGTGCGCTCGCGGACCTTTCGCTCGAGCGTCTGGTTCGCCTCCTGGAGTTTGCGGTTCGAGGTGTTGACGCTGTGTACCAGAATCTGCGTGCAGCCGCTGATGAAAACGATCACGGCCACGGTCAGAAGCGAAGAGGGCTGGATGCCGCGCAGCGAAGTGTCCATGTAGAGGTAGAAGAGCGCGGCTGCGGCACCGATGATCAACAGACCGATGCGATCGAGGATTTTAACGGGTCTGAGAAATGACGCTTCCATGCCCTAACGCAGATCCGCTCCGGTTCATCCTGCCTCTGTTTTCGGAATATCGCCCGGGAGGCGATGAATCTTGAGGACCGTCGTCGGGATCCTCCCCCATGACCGAAAAAAAAAGACAGAGCCCGATTGCCCTGTCTTTTTCTCTCGGCTTCCCTTGATGCCGTTGTTTTCGTGGGGTGTCTTCTCAGACCCTGCCGGTGGAAGCCCTCCAGAAAAGATGCACGCACACCCGAGAAGCCATTCGCCCAAGTAATTTAGCAATACTTGTGCCAGTAACGATCAAATTTGGAAAGGAAAGATTTTCGATGAGTTGGCGACTTCACGGGCCGCCGCCCGATCATGCGCTTGCAGCCCGACTGTCAGAATCTTGACGTTTCCCGCGCGGTAGGGGCTTGGCCCTCTCCCCGCTGATAGAAGCGCACGGCGCGCTGGTGCTCTTCGTAGGTGGTCGAGAAATGGTGGGTGCCGTCGTTGCGGGAGACGAAATAGAGAAAGGGAGTCGTTGCGGGAAACAGGGCCGCGTGCAGCGAGGCTTTCCCGGGGTTGGCGATCGGACCCGGAGGCAACCCGCGGATGAGGTACGTGTTGTAAGGGGTCGGGGTTTCGAGATGCCGGCGGGTGAGGTTGCCGTCGAAATCGCCTAAGCCGTAGATCACGGTGGGGTCGGTCTCCAGGCGCATACCGCGCTTGAGGCGGTTGTGAAAGACGGCCGCGATGAGGGGGCGCTCCGCGGGGTCGCCGGTTTCCTTTTCGATGATCGAGGCGAGGGTGACCGCTTCATGTCGGCTCAGACCCAGCCGCGAGGCTTGTTCATCCCATTCCGGCGGGTAGGCGGCGTGAAAGCGCTCGACCATCGCTTGAAGGATCCTCCGAACGTCGGTTCCACGGGGGAAAAAATAGGTTTCGGGAAAGAGATAGCCTTCCAGGCTGTCGGCGGGGATCCCCAGCTTTTTCGCGAGCGTGGGATCGCGGGCGAGGGCGACGAAATCCTCGGCGGATGCCAGTCCTGTTTTTTCCACGACGGCGGCGATCTGGGCGATGGTCCAGCCTTCGGGAATGGTGAGCCGATACAGGCGAACCCGCCCTTGCAGGAACCGGGTGAGGATCTCCCGGGGGGAAAGGCAAGGCGAAAGAGCGTATTCCCCCGCCTGGATGCGGCGCTCGGCCTCTTCCAAGCGCGCGAGCAACCGGAAACCGAGAGCGCTGCGGATCAGCCCTTGAGCCTCGAGGCGACGGGCGATGCTGACCAGCGGTTCTCCGGGCTCCACGGCGAAGGACCTCTCCGCGGTTTCTTCGCCGGCCGGGGTACGGAAATAGCGCTTTAGCTCCAGCCAGGCGAGAGCGCCCCCGGCCGCCGCGAAAAGCGCGAAGGCCGCGAAGGCGATCCAGAGTTTTTTTCGCTTCATCGCCCCACAAGACCGGGAGCCGCCGGGAAGTTTTCCCCCAAAGCATGCGGTCCGGTAGATTCTCAAAATACCCGCGCGGCAAAAAGCTGTCAAAGCAGCAGGGAAAACATTTGTTGACAACCATGGACATGGCGGGCTAATTTTCGCATCCTTCGTTTCCGTCGTCAGCGTTTATCGGATCAGAACGAACTCCCGGCGCAGGGGGAGGCTTCTTCTCCGCCGCCCGCGAACACACGCGATTCCAACGTGCACGTACCCCGAGGATCCGGCGATGGCCAAGCCGAAGTTGAAGCGGCATCTCATCAACCGCGACTGGTGCAAGGGTTGCGGAATCTGTGTCGAGCTTTGCCCCAAGCACGTTCTCGAGCTCGACGAGCAAGACAAGGTCAGCGTGGTGCGGCCCCAGGATTGCATCTGCTGCCGGCTGTGCGAGCTGCGTTGCCCGGATTTCGCGATCGAGGTGGAAACGGAGGAATAAGGCGGCCATGGGCAAGACCGTGAAATTCGTTCAGGGCAACGAAGCCTGCGTCGAAGGGGCCCTCTATGCCGGGCTCAATTTCTACGCCGGCTATCCGATCACGCCCTCCACCGAGATCGCCGAGCTTCTCTCCCTCAAGCTTCCCCCGAGGGGAGGGAAGTTCATCCAAATGGAAGACGAGATCGCCTCCCTCTGTGCGATCATCGGAGCCTCGCTCACCGGCTGCAAGGTGATGACCGCCACCAGCGGACCGGGGTTCTCGCTCATGCAGGAAGCCTTGGGCTACGCCGTCATGGCCGAGATCCCCTGCGTGATCGTCGACGTGCAGCGCGGCGGCCCGTCGACCGGGATCCCCACCCATGTGAGCCAGGGAGACCTGAACCAGGCCCGCTGGGGGACACACGGCGATCATGCGATCATCACCCTCACCGCCTCCAATCACCAGGATGTCTTCGCCATGACCGTCGAGGCCTTCAACCTCTCGGAGACCTACCGCACGCCGGTGATCCTGCTTTTCGACGAGGTCGTGGCTCATATGCGCGAAAAGCTGATTCTGCCTGAACCCGGCGAGTTGCACACGGTCGAGCGGCTGAAGACCTCGGTGAAAGAGGGGGTCGATTACCATCCCTATCTGCCGCGTGAAGACGGAAGGCTCCCGATGTCCGACTTCGGCGGCGTGCATCGCTACAACGTCACCGGGCTCGTCCACGACATGTGGGGCTTTCCCTCCACGGAACCGCGCGTGGTGCACGGACTGCTGCGTCATCTGGTCGACAAGATCGAAAACCGCGCTCACGAACTCGCCCGCTTCAAGGAGTTCCACCTCGAGGACGCCGATGTCGTGCTGATCTCCTACGGCTCCTCCGCCCGCTCGGCGCTGCACATCGTCGAGGAGCGCCGGAGCCGGGGCGAGCGGCTGGGGTTGCTCGAGTTGCAGACCCTCTGGCCCTTTCCCAGCGACGTCGTCCGCACGCGTTGCGCTCGGGCGCGGGCGGTGGTTGTAGTCGAAATGAACATGGGGCAAATGGTTCCCTGGGTGAAGCTTGCGGTGGAGCGGCCCGATCGGGTTTTCCTCGCCAACCGGATCGACGGCGTTTTCATCACGCCGGCCGACATCCACAATATCCTGCGCATCATTCAAGGCAGAGGGGTATGACGATGGCCGTCAAGGACTATCTCCGGGAACGTTTCTTCCCCCACCTGTGGTGCCCGGGCTGCGGCCACGGCGAGGTCCTCGGGGGGATGATCCGGGCGATCGAGCGACTCGGACTCAAGAAAAACGACATCGTCATGGTCTCCGGAATCGGATGCTCATCGCGGATCGTGGGCTACGTCGACTTCCACACCATGCACACGATCCACGGCCGGGCGCTCGCTTTCGCCACCGGCGTCAAGCTCGCCCGGCCCGAGCTGACTCTGATCGTGCCCATGGGCGACGGAGACGCCCTGGCGATCGGCGGAAACCACTTCATCCACGCCGCCCGCCGCAACATCGACATCACGGCGATCGTGATGAACAACCGCATCTACGGCATGACGGGCGGGCAGTTCTCTCCGCTTTCGGGAATCAATGTGAGCGCCACGACCGCCCCGTTCAAGACGATCGACAAGAGTTTCGATATCGTGGAGTTGGCCAGCGCCGCGGGAGCCACCTTCGTCGCCCGGTCGACCACCTACCACGCCCAGCACCTGAGCGAGGTGATCGAGAAGGCGATCCGCCATAAGGGGTTTTCGGTCGTCGAGGTCCTCACCCAGTGCCCGACCTATTTCGGGCGCAAGAACCGAATCGGGGATGCCCCCGAGATGGTCAAGTGGCTCAAGGAGCACACGACCCCGGTCGGGTCCAAGGCGAAACAGGAAAACCCGCAGTTGATCGAGCGCGGCGTTTTTGTCGACATCGAAGCCCCGGAATACTGCGAAGAATACAGCAAGCTGGTCGAGCGCGCGAGGGGAGGAAGCCGGTAATGGAACGCTGCAGGCTCGTCTTTTCCGGCTCCGGCGGCCAAGGGGTCATCACGGCGGCCATCATTCTGGCCGAGGCGGCGGTACTGCACGAGGGGTTGAACGCCGTGCAGTCGCAGTCGTATGGAGCGGAGGCCCGCGGCGGGGCGACCCGCTCGGATGTGATCATCGCCGACACCCCCATCTATTATCCCAAGGTGCTGCAGCCGAACGTCCTGGTTTGCCTCACCCAGGAGGCTTACAACAAGTTTTCTTCGATCATCCGGCCCGGGGGGCTGCTGGTCACCGACAGCCGCTATGTCAAGATCCAGCGCAAGGTGGACGCGCTGCAGCGCGAGCTGCCGCTCTACCGCTCGGTGATGGAAGCGATCGGGAGGCCCATCGTCTTCAACATTTGCATGCTGGGGGCCCTGGTGGCGCTGACCGATCTGGTGCGTCCGGAGTCGATCCTCAAGGTGCTCGAAAGCCGGGTTCCCCCTGACTTCCTCGAGATGAATCGCCGGGCCCTCGAGATCGGCATGGAGCTCGGAAAACACGCGCGGGTCTGAAGCCCCGTTCACGCGCCGTCGGCCACGGCCCGCGCAAAGAGGCGGGCGCGTGCATCCAGCCAAGACACGAATCCCACCTCCAGGTCCACGAACCATGCCGCCGTGAAGGAACTGCGGTCGCAGCTCCAGAGCGCCTTCCGGCGACGGTCGAAAGGCGCTTCGGCGCAGAAGTCCGTTCCGTGCGGGGTGGGTGCGATCAGGGTGATCAATTCTTCGACCGTCGGCAGCCGCCACGTGGCGATGCCGCCGAAACCCTCGCGGTTCAACCTGGCGACATAGTCGCAGGCTTCCCGCCAAGCGATGGGAAAAGGGCTTCCCCCGCGCTGCCAGATCAGCCCCAGGGCACGGTCGCGCAGCATTTCCGCGCCCAGGGGTTCGAATAGGCGACCGGCATACGTGCGGGGGCGAAGGATCTCGTCCAGCCCGAACCGCTCCTGTGCCACGGAGGGGGAAATTTTCAGCGGCCGGGAACGCAGCCGGCTTTTCGCAGCCTCCGGTCCGGCGGAAGGAGAGGGGACAGGCGCCGCCGAGGCGCAGGTGCTTTCCCGGCGCTGCTTCCAGCCGGCCCCAAGCGCCTCGAGCGCCGCGCTTGCCGCGGCGGCGGAAGAAAACCTTGCGGCGGGGTCGGGGTCGAGGAGCCGATCGAAAAAGGCGACCCAGCCGTGGTCCAAGTCGGGGTTCGAAAGCAGGGCCTTACGGCCCAAATCCGATCCCGGAAGCCTTCCGGTCAACAGCCGGTAGAGCGTTACCCCGAAAGCGTAGAGGTCGGCTCGGGCATCCGCCGATTCGGGGTCCTGCTCCTGCTCGGGAGCGGCATACCAGGGGGAGCCGACGTTCAGGTGGGAGGGTCGCGCCCGGCGTTCGCCGCGCAGGCGTGAAAGCCCGAAATCGGCGATCCGCACCGCGCCGCGTTCATCGAGCAGCAGATTGAAGGGTTTGATGTCGAGGTGCACGATGCCGTGATGGTGCAGGTAACTGAGCCCGTCCAGGGTTTCCCGAGCGATTTCGAGCGCTCGGTCGATGCGCAGGATGCGCGAGGGAAGCTCCGCCCGCGGGCGCTCTCCGATCAGAATGCCCACGTTCAGGAAGTGATGATCCATCACGGCGAACGGCCGCCCGTCGGCCTCGTCGTAATCGTGGATCGAAAGCAAGTGGGGATGGCTCAGTCGGGCCATTTTCACGGCTTCGCCGAGGAACATCTCGCGCAGGGTGTTCTCCCCGAGCAGACGGACGAGCAAGGGGTCGGGCTCGAGTCGTTTCAGTGCGGCCATGCGGCCGATCGGCGGCAGCTCGACCAGATAAACACGGCCCATGCCCCCGCGGCCGAGCAACCCGCGGACGATGTAGCGGCCGATCCGTTTCATCGGCAAAGCCTTCGCGCGTGTTCCGGCGGCAGCCCCCGGGCGAGAATCTTGGCCGCCGCCGCCGGGGCGTCATAGGGTACGCAGCGGATCTCCAGCGTTTCGCGGTCCTCGTCCCAGAGGACATATTTCGCCCGCGGATCGCCGTCCCGGGGCTGGCCGACGCTTCCCACGTTGACGAGGTAACGCGATTGGGGATCAAGGGCATATTCCCCCTCGCTCAGCGCCTCCTCCTGCACTTCCCGCTCCAGGAGGCGGTAGAGGCCGAGGAGATGGGTGTGGCCCACGAAGCAGAGGCGCTCCGGAAAAGAGGCGAAACGGGCGGCGAAGTCGATCCAGGGGACCTCGAAAAGGTAGGTGGTCGGCGAGTCGGGAGGAAAGCCGTGGACCAGCCGTACCCCCTGAACGGAGAGAAAAGGCGGCAAGGCGGCGAGAAAAGCCCGGGTGTCGGATCGCAGCCAGGACAGGCTGAGCGCCAGCGAACGTCGGGCCGCCGGATTGAACCAATCGAGCGTTGAGGGGTCGAACGCCGCAAGCTCGTGATTCCCCAACACCGAAGGGATTCCCCGGGCGATCAGGAGCTCAACGACCTCCTCGGGCTGGGCGCCGTAGCCGATGTTGTCTCCCAGGCTGTAGAGGGCATCGACGGGGCGCCTTTCGAGGTCCTCGAGAACCGCCTGGAAAGCATCCAGATTGCCGTGGATGTCCGAAAAAATGGCCAGTCGCATGGGCGTTGGGCAAGCCCCGCTTCAGCCGAGTGTCCCGAGGTACCAGCGCATCAGTTCGGGGCCGCGGAAGAGGTAAGCGATCGCGCCGATCGAAAGAAATGGGCCGAAAGGCACGGCGGCTTTCATCCCCTCCGTGCGCCGCAGCATGACCGCAAGCCCCGCAAGCGTGCCGGTGAGCGAGGCGATGAACAGGGTTACGGCGACGCCCTTCCAGCCGAGAAAAGCCCCGATCATGGCCAGAAGCTTGATGTCGCCGCCGCCCATGCCTTCACGCCGTGCCAGCCACTGGTATCCCCAGGCGACCAGAAAAAGAACCCCCCCGCCCAGCAGAAGGCCGATCAGCGCATCGATCGGCGGCACCAAGCCGGGACCGAAGCTTGCGGCCAAGCCGAGGAGAATGCCCGGAAGCGAAATCACATCCGGGATAATGCGGTGGTCGAGGTCGATGAAGGTGACCACCAGCAGCGCACAGACCAGAAGGAAGGCTACGAGCGCCGTCGGTTCGAGCCCGAAACGCAGGATCGAGAGCGCCCCGAAGGATCCGGTCAAAAGCTCGACCAAGGGATAGCGCCAGGGGATGCGTCTTCCGCAATCCCGGCAGCGGCCTCCAAGCAGGATATAGCTCAGCACCGGGACATTGTCCCAAGGCCGAATGGCGCTGCCGCACTGCGGGCAGCGGGAACGCGGCCGGACGACGGAAAGCGAGAGGGGCAGACGATGGATGCAAACGTTTAAGAAACTTCCCACGATCAGCCCGACCGCGAACCCGATCCATTCCATGGGTGACAAGGCCCTCAACGGTTTATCGAAGGTGCGTTTTTTTGCCGCACGGTTCATCCTCGCCGTTCGGGAAAACCGTCGCGGAACGGCATGCCGTTTTCGGTTGCAATGCTGTCCTTATGCTATACAATACCCAATATAGACGACTTTGTTCGAATTTCCCAACTCCTTTTTCCGGTTGCGCCGCCTGCCGGTGACGCAACCGGCTTTTGTTCTTGTCGAAAGCCGAGATTGCGAACATGGCCGAAGTCGACCGCGACGATTTAATCACCATCCTCGAGGAGGAGACCCCCAGCGCCGACATCCCCGTCGACCTTCCCCTGTTGCCCGTGCGCGATGTGGTCATTTTCACCGACATGCTTCTTCCCCTTTTCGTCGGCCGGGAGAGCTCCGTGCGGGCCGTCGAAGAGGCCGTCGCCGGCAAAGGGTTCGTTTTTCTCTGCACCCAGAAGGATGCCGCGCTCGAATCGCCGCGGGAAGACGACCTCTACCGCGTCGGGACCGTGGGCCGGGTGCTGCGTGTCCTTAAGCTTCCCGACGGCCGGCTGAAGCTTCTCATCCAGGGGGTCGCCAAGGCCAAGATCGAGCGCTTCACCCGGCGCCGGCCGCCTTACCGGGTGCGGATCGCCCTGTATCAGGAAGAGGCCCCCGCGGCCGAGGTCTCGCTCGAGTCCGAGGCGCTGATGCGCAATGTGCGCGAGCAGACCGAGAAGATCCTTTCGCTGCGCGGAGAGCTGAACACCGACATCACGGCCGTGCTGCAGAATGTCGAAGAGCCCGGAAAGCTCGCCGATCTCATCGCCTCGAACCTGCGGCTGAAAATCGAGGAGTCACAGACGCTGCTCGAGATCCTCGATCCGGTGGAACGCCTGCGAAAGCTGAACGATCTTCTCCAACGCGAGCTTGAGCTGTCGGCCGTTCAAGCGAAGATCCAGTCCGAGGTAAAAGACGAGATCTCGAAGAGCCAGCGGGACTACTACCTCCGGGAGCAGGTGCGCGCCATTTACCGTGAGCTGGGGGAACAGGACGAGCGGCTGGCCGAGATCGAAGACTACCGACGCCGGATCAAGAAGGCGCGCATGAGCCGGGAGGCCCACGAGGAGGCGCTGCGGCAGCTCAAACGGCTCGAGCAGATGCACCCGGATTCGGCCGAATCCACCGTGGTGCGGACTTATCTCGACTGGCTGGTCGATCTCCCCTGGAGCCGCAGCACCCCCGAGCGCATCGACATTCCGCGGGCGAAAGCGGTGCTCGACCGGGAGCACTATGGGCTTTCTTCGGTCAAAGAGCGCATCATCGAACAGCTGAGCATCCGCAAGCTCAACCCCCGCAGCCGGGGACCGATCCTGTGCTTCGTCGGACCGCCCGGCGTGGGAAAGACTTCGCTCGGAAAAGCGATCGCCCGGGCCCTGAAACGCAAGTTCGTGCGCATTTCGCTCGGCGGGATCCGCGATGAGGCCGAGATCCGCGGCCATCGCCGCACCTACATCGGGGCCATGCCGGGACGGATTCTTCAAGGCCTCAAGCAGGCGGGGGTCAAAAATCCGGTCTTCATGATGGATGAAATCGACAAGCTCGGGATCGATTTCCGCGGCGATCCTTCGGCCGCGCTGCTCGAGGCCCTCGATCCCGAACAGAACGTCGCCTTCAGCGACCATTACCTCAACCTGCCTTTCGATCTTTCGCAGGTCTTGTTTCTTCTCACGGCGAACATCCCGGACACGATCCCGACGGCGCTTCTCGACCGCATGGAAATCCTCACCCTTTCCGGCTACACCGAAGAGGAAAAAATGGCGATCGCACGGCGCCATCTCATTCCCCGGCAGGTGCGGGAATGCGGCCTGAAGGGCCGCCAGCTCGAGATCACCGACGAGGCCCTGCGCCGGATGGTGCGCCTGTATACCTCGGAGGCCGGCCTGCGCAATCTCGAACGCGAGATCGCCGCCCTCTGCCGCAAGGTCGCCCGCCGCGTGGCCGAGGGGAAGAAGGAGCCGGTCGTCATCAGTCGCCGCAACCTGCAGCGTTTTCTCGGCCCGCCGAAATTCATCCCCGAAATGGATCCGGAGGACAGCCAGGTCGGGCTTGCCACCGGTCTGGCCTGGACCTCGGCCGGCGGGGAGGTGCTCTACATCGAAGCCTCGCTCATGAAGGGCAAGGGGGAGCTGATCGTCACCGGGCAGATCGGTGATGTCATGCAGGAGTCCGCCCGCGCCGCCGTGACCTTCGCCCGGTCCACCCTGAACGGCGTCCTCGAACGACGGCTGAGGCTCGACGTTCAAGACATCCACATTCATGTCCCGGCGGGGGCGATTCCCAAGGACGGCCCGTCCGCCGGCATCGCCATGGCGACGGCTCTTGTTTCCGTATTAACCGGACGACCGGTACGCGGGGATGTCGCCATGACCGGCGAAGTCACGCTCCGCGGTCGGGTGCTGCCGGTCGGGGGATTGAAAGAAAAGATCCTCGGGGCGCTCCGGGCCGGCATCAAGACCGTGCTCATTCCCCGCAAAAACGAGAAAGATGTCGAAGAAATCCCGGCAACCATCCGCCGCAGGATCAACCTCATTCCCGTTCAGACCATGGAGGAGGTGCTCCGTCAGGCCCTGATCGACCCGCGGAGGGCCGGAAAGCCGGCGGTGCCTCTCCGGACGGAAGCGCGGCGACCGATAAGGCGATGAGGATCCTCGCTCTCGACACCTCCACGCGAAGCTGCTCTGTTGCGCTGCTGGCGGACGCGGAGGTCCGGGTGGAGACGGCCGTGCGCCTGCCCGAAACGCACTCCGTCCACCTGCTGCCCCTGGTCGAACACGCCATGCGGCTCGCAGGCTGGCGTCCCGAACAACTTGATGCTCTGGGCGTCTGTGTGGGACCGGGATCGTTCACCGGTTTGCGGATCGGCATCGCAACCGCCCAAGGCGTCGCCGGCGCGGCGGGGATTCCCTGCATCGGCGTCGGCAGCCTCGAGGCCCTGGCGGCATCGCTTCTGCCGCGGGAGGGGCGCATCTGCAGCCTGATCGACGCTCGGCGCGGCGAGCTCTACGCCGCGGTTTATCTGGCCGCTGGGGAGCGGCTCGAGCCGCTCGCTCCGGAACGCGTGCTGAGGATCGAGACGCTGCTCGAATGCCTCAAGGGCCCGCACCTGTTTGTCGGCGACGGCGTGGCCCCTTATGCCGGCACAATCCGCCGTGTATTGGGGGATCAGGCGCGCTTCGCCCCCGCGGAGCAGAATCACCCCCGCGCCGGGGTGATCGCACGGCTTGCCGCCGCACGCCTGCCGGTCGCCGCCGACGAGCGGGGGGGGCTTCTGGTTCCCCGATACCTTCGGCCCTCGGATGCAGAAACCGCCCCTCGGGTCCCCGGAGGTCGGAGAACAGACGGCACGGAGCGCGGTGGGCCGGTGATTGACAAGGATGCAGGCCTAAGATAAAGTACTGGAATTTGCTGGAGATAAAGGAAACGCAACCCCTATGCCCGATGAATACTCCTGGGCCGAGCCTCCCGGACGGACGGCATTTCCGGTGGCCAGCGCCGGTTACCCGCTGATCGCCGCCGCGGCCTTCGCCACCTTCGTGTTCGCGCTGCTTCAGCTCACGTTCCCGGCGTTGCTCGGCCTGGCCGCTTCTTTTGCGATCGCGGGGTTTTTCCGGGATCCGGATCGCATCATCCCCCAGCGCCCCGGGTTGATCGTCTCCCCGGCGGACGGGAAGATTATTTTCGCCGACATCGTTTCGCCATGCCCCTTTCTCGATGGGCCGGCATTCCAAATCAGCATTTTCATGTCCGTTTTCGACGTCCATGTGAACCGCGTCCCGCACGAGGGGCGCGTGACGAAAACGCAATACCGCCCGGGCCGGTTCGTTCCCGCGGACCGCGGCGACGCCTCGCTGAAAAACGAACACAACGCCGTGTGGATCGAAACCCCCGAAGGGCGGAGGATCTGTTTCGTCCAGGTCGCAGGATTGATCGCCCGGCGTATCCTCTGTACGTTGCAGGAAGGAGAGAACGTCGTGCGCGGCCGACGCTGCGGCATGATCTGTTTCGGCTCCCGGCTCGATGTGTATTTGCCCCCCGAGGTGCGACCGGCCGTGGCCGTGGGCGACCGGGTGCAATCCGGAACCACGGTGCTGGCCTCCTTTTCCCGAGAGATGTCCCATGGCTGAGAAGAGTTTTCATGTCGCCGTCGCCGGAGCGACCGGCGCTGTCGGCAACCAGATGATCGCCTGCTTGGAAGAGACGGATTTCCCCGTCCGCTCGTTGCGCCTGTTCGCCTCGGCGCGCTCCGCCGGCCGGAGCCTGCGCTTCCGGGGGGAGAGCCTCCCGGTCGAGGAGCTGCGGGAAGATTCCTTTCGCGGGATTGATATCGCGCTCTTTTCCGCGGGCGGCAGTGTGAGCGAAAAGTTCGCCCCCCTGGCCGCCGCCGCCGGTTGTGTGGTCATCGACAATTCAAGCGCCTGGCGGATGGATCCCGACGTCCCGCTCGTCGTTCCCGAGGTGAACCCGCATGCGACGGCGGGCTTCCGGCGCAAAGGGATCATCGCCAATCCCAACTGCTCGACGATTCAGATGGTCGTGGTCTTGAACCCCATCCATCGCCGTTACGGCATCCGTCGCGTCGTGGTCTCCACCTACCAGTCGGTTTCCGGAACCGGGAAAAAAGCGATCGAGGAGCTCTACGACCAGACCCGGGCCTTGTTGAATTTCCTGCCTGTCCCCCGGTCGGTCTACCCGCACCGGATCGCGTTCAACTGCCTGCCGCAGATCGACCGCTTCCTCGATAACGGGTACACCAAGGAAGAGATGAAAATGGTGCACGAGACCCGCAAGATTCTCGAGGACCCGACCATCGGCGTCACGGCGACCACCGTGCGCGTTCCGGTCTTTTACGGGCACTCGGAGGCGGTCAACGTGGAGACGCACAAGCCTTGCCCCCCCGAGGAGGTTCGTGAGCTCTTGGCGCGCGCCCCCGGCGTGCTCGTGGTCGACGACCCCGCTGCGGGGCGGTACCCGATGCCGATCGACGCGGCCGGCCAAGATCTGACCTGGGTCGGCCGGATTCGACGTGACGAATCGATCGAAAACGGGCTCAACCTCTGGGTGGTCGCCGACAACATCCGCAAGGGAGCGGCGACGAACGCCGTTCAGATCGCCCGGATCCTCGCTCGGGAACATCTTTGACCCGCCAGTGACTTCGACCCGGAGATCTCCCGCGGAAGGCGGAGCGAAGCGGATTTCGCCTTCAGCGGCAGAATCGCAGATTCGGACAGGAGAGCATTCGTGGAACGCATTCCGGTGACGCCGGAAGGCTATGAGGCCATCCGGCGCGAGTTGGAAAATCTGAAACGGGTGGTCCGGCCCGAGAACATCCGGGCCATCGAGGCCGCCCGGGCTCACGGGGACTTAAGCGAAAACGCCGAGTATGCCGCAGCCAAAGATCGCCAGAGTTTCATCGAGGGACGGATCAGCGACCTTGAACACAAGCTCGCGCACCTCGAGGTGATCCGGCCCGAGGACGTGGCCCGTGACCGGGTGGTCTTCGGCAGCCGTGTCCGGCTGGAGAACCTCGAGACCGGTCAGGAAGTCGAATACCGTCTGGTGGGTCCGGACGAATCCGATGTCGGGCAGGGACGCATCTCGATCACCTCGCCGATCGGTCGGGCGCTGCTCGGCAGAAAGCCGGGTGACGAGGTGGCCGTCGATGTCCCCGGAGGAAAGCGCCGTTACGAAGTGATCGAAATCCTTTGAGCCCTCCCGTCCGGCGAACGCCGGAAACAGGAGGGTACGAAGAGCATTCGCTGTTGGGGAGGAAACGGCCTATGGCCAGAATCACCGTTGAAGACTGTTTGAAGAAGGTAACCAATCGTTTTCTGCTGGTCAACCTTGTCGCCAAGAGGGTGCGGCAGATCCGCGAGGGGTCCGATTACCTCGTCACCGCCCCCAAGAACGAAGACATCGTGATTTCGCTGCGCGAAGTGGCCGCCGGAAGGATCCGGCTCAAGGAGCCGACCCCGGCGCTGGAAGAGTAGGGGGGGGGTTGCGGTCGGCGGGTCCGGAATACCAGTCCCTCAACCGGGCCCTGGGGAAGGCGATTCACGACTACGGGATGATCCGGGAGGGCGACCGGATCCTGGTGGGCCTCTCGGGCGGCGCCGACAGCCTCTCGCTGTTGTGGATGCTCGCCGAGCGCAGGCCGCGGGTGCCCGTGCGGTATTCCCTTCGCGCGGTCTACCTCGACCCGGGGTTCGTCGGCGGGGCGGAAAAGGAGCTCGCAGCGTTCTGCGAACGCCTGGAAGTACCCTTCGAGAGCGAGCTCACCGATTTCGGTCTCCGAGGGCACAGCTCCGAGAACCGGGAAAACCCCTGTTTCCTATGCGCGCGCCTGCGGCGGAAGCGGCTGTTCGAGTTTGCGGAGCGTCTCGGTTGCCGAACCCTCGCTCTCGGCCACAACCAGGACGACATCATCGAGACGCTGCTCCTGAACATGTTCTATTCGGGTGAAATCAGCACCTTCCGACCGCGGCAGGATATGTTCGAAGGCCGCTTCACCCTGATTCGCCCCTTCGCCTATGCCGGGGGGGCGCTCATTCGCAGGTTTGCGCGCCGGCAGGGCTTGCCGGTCACGGAAAATCCCTGTCCCTCAGCCGGCCGTTCACGTCGAGCCGAAATCCGACGCCTCCTGCACGACCTTTACCGATCCAATCCCAAAGTGCGGGGGAACCTGTTCCGCGCCCTGCGCAACGTCCGCAGCGAGTACCTGCCGTCATGAGCATCCCCGATGTCCAGAACGAGCGCGATTTCCGCAACATCCCGATCAACCAGGTGGGGATCAAGAACCTGCGTTATCCGATCACCGTGCGCGACCGCCGCGACGGCTTTCAGCATACGGTCGCCACCATCAACATGTTCGTGAACCTGCCGCACGAGACGAAAGGCACGCACATGAGCCGTTTCGTCGAGATGCTCCATGTTCTCAAGCCTGAGGTTTCCCTCAAGAAATTCGCCGTCATCCTCGAAACCATGAAACGCCATCTCCAGGCGGCCTCGGCCCATCTGGAAATGTCTTTCCCGTATTTCATCGAAAAAAAAGCGCCGATCAGCCTGGCCGCCGGCCTGATGGACTACTCCTGCCGCATCGCCGGATCGAGCGACGCCGCGGGCAGGGTGGATCTTCGCTCCGAGGTCGTCGTCCCGGTCTCTTCGGTCTGCCCCTGCTCGCGGGAAATCAGCCGCTTCGGCGCCCACAACCAGCGCGGGGAGGTCCGGCTCGCCCTGCGCTTCAAGCGCTTCGTTTGGCTGGAGGACATGATCGAGCTGGTCGAGTCGAGCGCTTCGAGCGAGGTTTACTCGGTCCTCAAGCGGGTCGACGAGAAATGCATCACCGAGCGCGGATACCAGAACCCGAAATTCGTCGAAGACATCGTGCGCGACATCGCCCGCCGGCTCGTCTCGGATCCCAACATCACCTGGTTTTCGGTGAGCGCCGAAAATTTCGAATCCATCCACAACCACAGCGCCTACGCGCACATCACCTCCGGCTAAGGGCTCCTCCCTCCTTACCGGTGGAGCTTCTTTCTCTCTCCGGCGCCCTCAAGACATATCGATCACCAGGGTCACGGGGCCGTCGTTTACGAGATCGACCGCCATCCGAGCCTGGAAACGACCGGAGCGCACAGGAACGCCCCGGGCCGAGAGCTTGGCGATAAAAACCTCGTAGAGTCCGCGCGCCTCTTCCGGAGGGGCCGCGCGGGTGAAGGAGGGGCGGCGGCCGCTGCGGCAATCGGCCGCCAGCGTGAACTGGGAGACGACCAGCGCTTCGCCGCCCGTTTCCAGAAGGCAGCGCTGAAATCGTCCGGCTTCATCTTCGAAGACCCTCAAGTGCGCCACCTTGTCCGCCAGCAACTCGGCTTGTTTTGCGCCGTCCCCCCGTTCGATGCCCAGAAAAACCAAAAGACCGCTGCCGATCTCGGCGATCATTTCGCCCCCGACTCGTACCCCGGCCCGGCTGACCCGCTGCACAACGATGCGCATAACCCGATTTCACCCCGCTGGTTGGTGAGACGCTTTTTTCTTCCGGTCCCGTAAAGAAAAAGTTCCGGGAGGCCGATATCGAAATCGCAAGTGCGTTCGCCCTCCAGGGCCACTCATGCCATGAGCACGCAAGCTTCTTTGCCGCCGCCGTTGCCGCACGGATCGAGCCCACGGCTCGTCCGCCGGTCCGCGTCCCCCGGCCTGCGGCGGATGACGTTGCTCGCGCTCGACATTCGCGGCTTCTCCGCGATTCTCCGCCGGCTCGGGGCTCTCTCGGCGCTGCTGCTGTTGCAGCGGTTTTTCCGGGTGATGACCGAGTCGGTTCGCCGCCGCGGGGGAGAGGTCGAAAAAATCCTGGGCGACGGCTTCCTCGCCTTTTTCGAAGACGCCCCGGAGGGATACGGGCACGCGGATCGGGCGGCGCTCAGCGCGCTCGACATGCGCCGGCGCCTGGAGCTTTTCAACCGCGTCGTCGCGGCCGAGCACGGGTTGAGCCTCCGCATCGGCTGCGGCATCCAGACCGGTGAGGTCGCCTATGGCGAGTTCGTGGTCGGACGGCGTCTCGAGACCGCCCTCATCGGGGAGCCCGTAAACGGCGTCTTCCGCCTGCAACGGCTGCTCCGGGCCATCCCCGACGGCATTCTCCTCGGTCCGGTCACCCTCGAGGCGGCTTGCCTTCCGCTCGAGGTGAAACCCCTCGACGTGCCCCCGAACCTACGGCGGGCGCTGGGTCACCTCATCGTCTACCAACTCCTCGGCCTACGCCGCGAAGCGAAATTCCCCGGTGCTTGACAAAGCTGGGGGTTCCTTTTAGAAGCCGACGAAGATGCCGCGAGGGCTCCAACCAGGCGCATCGAAGGGGATCACCCGATGACGTCCTTAGAACCCGGCAGCTACCCGGGGTCTCTGAAAGGCCATATCCTGATGGCCATGCCCGGTTTGCTCGATCCGAACTTCTCGCAGTCCGTGACCTGCCTTTGCGAGCACACGGCGGAAGGAGCGATGGGCATCGTGGTGAACCGCCTGATCGACGGGCTGCGGATGAAGGACATCTACGAGGAGCTCGACATCCGCTACCTTCCGGCCGAAGCCGACCGGCCCGTTCACTTGGGCGGACCGGTGCACAGCGGAGAGCTCTTTGTGCTGCACGGCCTCCCGCTCGCCTGGGAATCCACCCTGCGGGTCACCCCTCGCCTCGGCTTGAGCAATTCCCGGGACATCGTGGAGGCGATCGCCCGCGGGGAGGGGCCCGCCCTCGTGCTGGTCAGCCTCGGATGCGCCGGCTGGGGGCCGGGGCAGCTGGAATCGGAGCTCCGGGAAAACGCCTGGCTCACCCAGCCGGCCTATGAGGAAAACCTTTTCCATCTGCCCGTCGACGAGCGCTGGTCCGCAGCGCTGAAACGGATGGGCGTGGATCCGGCGGTTCTTTCGGGAGTCGCCGGTCACGCCTGAGCGGATCTCCCCTCTTCGGCCGAATCCCGGTTCCTCGTTTTTCGTTTCTTGCGGCAGGTCTTGTCCGCGCGGACCAAAGCGCAGAGGCGGGGGTTGTTGTATTCCTTGCAGTTGTAAGGGTTGTGGAGAGGGCAATCGGGCTGTCTGGCGGACATGGGCCGGTTTCCTTCATCCGGATGGACTTCCCGGGCCTGCGGATCAATCATCGGGCGTGGTGCGCCTGCGTTTCATAACACGATTCCCGCGCCACGACAAGGCGGGAGAAACGATCGCCTGCGGCGAGGAGCAATGACGAAGATCCCTACCGTTTCATCGGAAACGGAAGTAAAACAGGTGCTCTTGGATGCCTGCCGCGAACTCGAGTCCCTGTTGGGGGAGTCCGAGAATCTCGGAGGGCACGGAGATCGATCGCTCGAGAACGGAAAGGCCCTCGTGGGTGAGGTGCCCGCCCGCCTGGAGGAGGGCATCCTGCGCGTCGCCGTGGTCGGGCCGATCAAGTCGGGGAAAAGCACGTTTCTCAACTGCCTGCTCGGCGACGAGTTGCTCAAACGCGGAGCCGGGGTGATCACCTCGATCATCACCCGCATCCGGCGCGGAGACCGTCGGCAGGCGAAAATGGTTTTCAAAACCTGGCCGGAGGTGAACGAGGAAATCCGGCAGGCGATGATTCTCTTCCCGGATCATGCCGCGAAGCCGGAAGACGGCGGCTTCGACCTGAGGCGTGAGCGGGACCGGCAGATCCTCTCCCGCGCGCTCTCCGCGCTCGGCGTCGAACAGCGTGTGGCCGAGGACGCTCTCGACCGCAACCTCGCCCTGCTCTCGGCCTACCTGAACGGCTACGGGGCGGTTCGGCCTTTTCTTTCCGACGGGCCCGCCGTACAGCAATTCGAGGGGGATCGTTTTCTCGGTCACTGGTCCTTCTCCGGCGAAGAGGCGCACGCGGTCTATTTGAAAGACCTCCAGCTCGAGGTCGACGGCGGCATCCCCGAAAGCCTCGAGCTCGCCGATTGCCAGGGAAGCGACTCGCCCAATCCCTTGCACCTGGCGATGATCCAGGACTACCTGCACCGCGCTCACCTGCTGCTCTACGTCGTCAGCAGCCGCACCGGACTGCGACGTGCGGACGTTCAGTTTCTTTCCATGCTGCGCCGCATGGGGATTCTCGAAAACGTCCTTTTCGTGCTCAACGTCGATT
Source organism: uncultured Desulfatibacillum sp. (assembly GCA_964596545.1). Taxonomy (GTDB): domain Bacteria; phylum Desulfobacterota; class Desulfobacteria; order Desulfobacterales; family SpSt-501; genus SpSt-501. The sequence goes on from CAZQUP010000022.1 coordinate 34,921, forward strand.
TCAACGAGCACCCCGGGCTCGAGGACCTGGAACGCCTGCATGAGCGCGTGCGGGGAGAGCTGGAGCACCTGGTCGCCGAGCCCTCTCTGTACGCCTTTTCGGCGCTTTATCACCTGTTTCTGCGCCTCGAGGAACGCCTTTCCCTCAAAGAGCGCAAGTTGCTCGAAACTTGGCAGGCCGACCCCCGACTGATTGCCTGGTCCGAACGGGAGATGCGTCGTTTCCAGGCTGATTTCGGCGGACTCGTCGAACGGCAGTCGCTGCGGCTGTTCTTTCAGAACCCGATCGAGCAGCTTCAGCTCGCGGCGGCCGCTCTTGGCCGCTGGACGGCGGTCGCCGCCGACTTGCTCGGCCGGAATGCCCAAGAGGCGCAAGCGATCTGTGAACGGCTTCACGGCAGGCGGGAACGTTTCGCGGACCTCGCACGGCTGATGCAGAATGCGCTCTCCGGGGTGTTGCCGCAATTGCGCGACGAGCTCAAAGCCGATGTGCACCGTTTCCTCGATCCGACCGCGGGTGAGGTCATGCAACGGATTCTGCGCTTCATCGACGGCTACAGCGTTTCTGCCGCGCGTTTCCTGCCCGCGGAGGGAGCGCAGGGTTTTTCGCGCGCCCTCTACCGGCTCTACCAGGAATTCAAGCAGGCCCTTGATCGTTTCCTCACCGAGGAAGTCAACCCGGACATCGTGCGCTTCGTGGCCGCGGAAGAGCGCAAGATCGAGGAGAGCTTGACGGCCGTGGTCGCCCCCTATCGGAGCTGGATCGAGGAGGCCTGTGAGGATTTGAGACGTCAGCTGGAGGAGCAGGGCATCGCCCTCGATTGCCCCGGGCAGGACCTGAAGCCTTCGGTCCGCAGCTTTCTGCGGGCCGCCCACGAACGCATGCCGACCTTGGCCGCCGGGATCGGATACCCCGCCAGGATCCGCTCCGAGGCGCTGCTCCGCTTGGGCGTCTATCGGGTGCTGGGTAAGGTCAAGAAAACCCTCAAGAAGCCGGGTTCCACCGAAGCCGCCGAGCTCCGGGCCTTTGAAAAAGCCGTCTCCCGGATCAAGCGGGAAGCCCGGGAAGCCCTGAGCGCTCAGTTCATGGACTTTCGGGAAAACCTCAAATTCGCCCACCTCTTCCGCATCACCGACGAGGCGGCGCGGCGACTCACCGACGGCCTGCGGGAGCGGCTCGAATTTTACGCCGCGGATTTCAGCGGCCTGGCCTCACGTCTGCAGGCCCTCGGGGAGCAAAAGCAGACGGCCCGGGAGGCTCTCGCCCGTCTTCAGGGGCGCTGCCGGGAGGTCGTCTACAGGCTGGAGGATCTGCGATCCGTTGTCGCCGTATCCCTCTCCTCAGCCGGGGAGGCCTCTTCCGGCGTTCGTTCAGGCGGAGAGGCTGCCTGAGACATCCCGCGAGGAAAGAAGCGTTTTCAGCCGATTGCGGGCAAACTCGATTTGCGGATCGAGCGCCAGCGCGGTCTGCAGGGCTTCGATCGCCTCTTCGATCCGGCCGAGCGCGGCGAGGTTCACCCCGAGATTGGCGTGGTCGATCGCCGATCCGGGATCGAGTTCGATCGCCCTGCGGAAGGCCGCCACGGCTTCTTCATGCTCGCCCGTCTTGAAGCGGCAGAAACCCAGCAGATTCCACAGGTCCGTTCGATCGGCATCGAGTGCGATCCCCTGTTGCAGAAAGAAGATCGCCTCGGCGTAGCGCCCGCCGTCCTTCAGCGCGGAGGCGAGGTGGCTGTAGATTCCGGCGGTCTCCGTCGGGTGGGGATCGCGCGCCAGCGCTTCCCGGAAACAGGAAACGGACTCCTCGGTCCGGCCGGCGCGCACGAGGGCCAGACCGCGGTAGAAGGAGACGTAGTATTTTCCCGGCAGTCTGCGCTCGAGATCGGCGAGATGGGATGCGCCGTCGAACCGGCCCCAGCCTTGT
>CAZQUP010000023.1:0-207 GCA_964596545.1 uncultured Desulfatibacillum sp.
GACTACATGGGCATGCTGGCGACGGTGATCAACAGCCTGGCGCTCCAGGACGCGCTCGAGAAGAAGGGGGTCCCCACCCGGGTCCAGACCGCGATCGGCATGCACCAAGTGGCCGAGCCCTACATCCTGCGTCGAGCCATCCGGCACCTGGAGAAGGGGCGGGTCGTGATTTTCGCCGCCGGCACCGGAAACCCCTATTTCACCACC
>CAZQUP010000023.1:233-19814 GCA_964596545.1 uncultured Desulfatibacillum sp.
AAATCCACGCCGAGATCCTGCTCAAGGCGACCAAGGTCGACGGCGTCTACGACCGCGATCCGGCGACGGATCCCGAGGCCCGGCTGCTGCCTTCGGTGAGTTTCATGGAGGTGCTCGAGCGGCAGCTCAAGATCATGGACATGACGGCCATTTCGCTGGCCATGGACAACGACCTGCCGCTCGCCGTTTTCCGGTTGAAGACCCCGGGCAACATCCGCCGCGTCGTCTGCGGCGAAGAAGTCGGAACCCGCATCCACCCCTGAGAGCCGGGAGGTTGAAGTCGAGCCATGATCGAAGACATCTACCGTGAGACGCGGCAGGGCATGGAGAAGGCGATCGAGGATCTGAAACGCGATCTCAAGCGGTTGCGCACCGGGCGGGCTTCGCTTTCGCTGCTCGACGGCGTCAAGGTCGACTACTACGGCAGCCTCACCCCGCTGCAGCAGTTGGCGACCCTCGCGGTGCCCGAAAGCCGGCTGATCACCATTCAACCCTGGGACGCCTCGGTCATCAAGGAGATCGAAAAGGCGATCCTCAAGGCCGATTTGGGTCTCACGCCGACGAGCGACGGCAAGCTGATCCGCATTTCCGTCCCGCCGCTCACCGAGCAGCGGCGCAAGGAGCTCGTCAAGCTCGTGAACAAGATCTGCGAGGAGCACAAAGTCTCCATCCGCAACATCCGCCGCGAGGCCAACGAGCGGGTGAAGGCCCTCAAGAAAGACGGCGGCATCTCCGAGGACGAGTCCTTCAAGGCCCAGGAGAAGATCCAGAAGATGACCGACGAACACATCGAGCTCGTCGAGCGTTGTTTCAAAGAAAAAGAGAAAGAGATCCTTGAGTTCTGAGGAGAATGCCTCTTGCTCCCGCGGAGGCCGCCCCGGCGCCGCTCCGCCCGTGCATGTCGCGATCATCATGGACGGCAACGGCCGCTGGGCGAACCGGCGGCTGATGTCCCGCATCACCGGCCACGAGAAGGGCGCGGAAACCGTGCGCATGGTGGTGCGCGCCTGCCGTGAGCTGGGCATCGCTCACCTCACGCTCTTCGCTTTTTCCACGGAAAACTGGCTCCGGCCCGCGGGCGAGGTGAACGCCTTGATGGGGCTGCTGCGCCGGTTCATCGAAAAAGAACGCGACGGGCTCGTTCAGAACGACATCCATCTCCACCCCATCGGAAGGATCGAGGCTCTGCCCGAGGACGTGCGCGAGGCCCTGGCGCGCGTCGTCGAGGAAACCCGCGACAACCGGGGGTTGCAGCTTCATCTGGCCTTGAGCTACGGCGGAAGAGACGAAATCGCCCGCGCGGCGCGCCGCTTGGCCGAGGCGGTCCTGGCCGGAAGGCTCGGGCCGGAGGAGATCGGCGAGGAGACGCTGGCCGCCCATCTCGACACGGCGGGCGTACCCGACCCGGACCTGCTGATCCGGACCGGAGGCGAGATGCGGGTCAGCAATTTTCTCCTCTGGCAGATCGCCTACACGGAGCTGTTCATTACCCCGACCCTCTGGCCGGATTTCAGCCGCCACGAGTTCGAGGAGATCCTGGAGGCGTTTGCACGGCGTGAACGGCGTTTCGGCCGCGTCTGACGGCGGAGGGGAGGCTGAGACCATGGGCAAGGCTTTGCGGTCGGCGGACCACCAGCGACGCTGGACCACGGCCCTTGCCGCCCTGGCGGTGCTGGTCGCCTGTGTTTCGGCCGGCGGGATCGCCTTTTCGATCCTCTGCCTGATCGCCGCCCTCGGTTGCCTGGCGGAATACCAAAGACTGGTGCGAGGACCGGAGCGTGCGCTCTTCCTCGACCCCTGGGCCCTTTCCAGCTACGCGGCGGCCGTCGCTCTGGCAGCGGCCGCTCACGCAGGCCACAGGGAGGCGATGCTCGCCGTGCCGACGCTGCACCTGGTTTGCTGCGGGGCACTCTGCCTGCGAGGTTTTCCCTCCGATCGATCGGTTTTGGAAGAAGCGGCGCGACAGGTTCTCGGGGTCGCCTACCTTGCGCTTCCGCTGGGGCTTTTCATCGCCCTGCGTGCCACGCCCCAAGGGATGACTTGGGTGTTGCTCACCTGCGCCATAATCTTCGCCGGGGATTCCGCCGCCTTTTATGTCGGCAACAGCTTCGGCAAGCGCAAGCTCGCCCCGGCGATCAGCCCGGGAAAGACCGTGGAGGGGGCGCTCGGCGGGCTCGTCGCGAGCCTTCTGGTGGGGTGGGCGGGGGCGGCCTTCTTTCTTCCCGGCATCTCCGGCCTCGGAGGCGCGCTTTCCGGGGCGTTGGTCGGCCTTGCGGGACAGGTGGGGGACCTCTTCGAATCCTGCTGGAAACGTGCGGCGGGGGTCAAGGACTCGGGATCGCTTCTTCCCGGACACGGTGGGATCCTGGACCGGCTGGATGCGCTCCTCTTCGCCGCGCCCGTCGCCTTCGGCCTTCGTCTCTGGTTCGCCCCGGCCTGAAGACCGCAAAATCCTGCGGGGGATGACCGCGCGCCCCATGAAACGGCTATCCATCCTCGGTTCGACCGGCTCGATCGGCCGGAGCGCTCTGCGGATCGCCGCGCGCTTCCCCGATCGTTTCGTCGTCCAGGCTCTGGCCGCGCATCGCAACGTGGAACGGCTCTCCGAGCAGATCCGCGCTTTCCGGCCGGAAGCGGCCGCCGTCGGCGATGCAAGGGCGGCGTGCGAACTCGCGGCCGGGCTTCCGCAGGGGTTGCGGACGCAGATCTTCTGCGGTGAGGAAGGCTACTGGCGGGTCGCCGCCTGGGAGTCGGCGGATGTCGTCCTCAACGCCGTTGTCGGGGCGGCGGGGCTCCTGCCGACGCTCGCCGCCGTCGAGGCCGGCAAGACGGTCGCGATCGCCAACAAGGAAAGCTTGGTCATGGCCGGCGAGATCGTCATCCGACAGGCCGCCGCCTGCGGCGCACGGCTTTTGCCGGTCGACAGCGAGCACAGCGCCGTTTTCCAGTGCCTGGAGGGCCGTTCGCCCTCCGAGCTGGAGCGGATCCTGCTCACCGCCTCGGGCGGGCCTTTCCGCGACCGTCCCGCGGCGAGCCTCGAGAGCGTGACCCCCGAGGAGGCGCTGCGGCATCCCAATTGGGCCATGGGACCCAAGATCACCGTGGACTCGGCGACGCTCATGAACAAGGGACTGGAGGTGATCGAGGCGATGCGGCTTTTCTCCGTCCCGCCGGAGAAGATCGAGGTCGTAATCCACCCCCAGAGCATCGTCCACTCGATGGTCGCCTTCCGGGACGGGAGCGTGATGGCGCAGATGGGGGTCCCGGACATGGCCGCGGCCATTGCCTATGCGCTTTCCTACCCCGAGCGGCTGCCGCTCGGCCAACTCTTGCCCGCCTTCGGCCGGGGCTTGACGCTTTCGTTTTCCGCCCCGGAACCGGATCGGTTTCCTTGCTTGGCGCTGGCCCTCGAAGCCGCCCGTACCGGAGGCACCGCCCCCGCCGTGCTGAACGCCGCCAACGAAGTGGCGGTGGGCGCCTTTCTGGCGCGGCGCATCGGCTTCAACGACATCGCCCGCGTCGTCGAACACGCCCTGCAGCGCCATCCCGCCGGAAACGGGGATTCGCTCGAGGCGGTGCTCACCGCCGACCGGGAGGCGCGCGTTGCGGCGCGGGAATGGATCGACACACACCGGGCTTGACCCTGGCTCATTCCGGAGCCTATAGATTCGGCAAACCACCGCCGGCAGGGGTCATCCACCGAGGAGCGATATGGGACACAGCCTCTTTGCCTTCTTGATCGTTCTCGGCATCCTCATCTTTTTTCACGAGTTCGGTCATTTCCTGACGGCCCGGCTCTTCGGGGTCGGGGTCGAGAAATTTTCCCTCGGCTTCGGCCCGCGGCTTCTCGGGAAGAAAGTGGGCTTGACCGACTACCGTCTTTCGCTTCTCCCGCTCGGCGGGTACGTGAAAATGGTGGGCGAGGAGCCCGACGAGCAGCTGCCCCCGGAGCAGATTCCGCTTTCCTTCACCCACAAGCCCGTCCTGCAGCGGATGTTGATCGTCTTCGCCGGCCCCTTTTTCAACATCCTGCTTGCCGTGCTCATCTTCTGGGTGATCGCTTTCGCCGCAGGAATCACGGTCCTGCAGCCGGTGATCGGCATGGTCCGGGAGCCCTCTCCGGCGCGTCTGGCGGGTTTCGAACCCGGCGACCGGGTGCTCACGATCGACGGAGTGCCGGTCGATTCCTGGGAAGCCATGGCTGATCGCATCCACGGCAGTCTCGGCCGGGAGATCGCGGTTACCGTCGAACGGGACGGAACCCGGCGGGTGCTGCGAGTCACCCCCGAGCCTTCGACGACCCGCAACCTCCTGGGCGAGGAGACGCCGCGTTACATCATCGGCATCGGCAGCGCCGGAGCCGTCGAAAACCGTCCGCTCGGCTTTCTCCAGGCCGGCGCCGAGAGCCTGCGCCAAACGGCTGGAATCGTGGTCTTGATGGTGCGCATCGTGGCCAAGCTGCTCACCGGCGGCCTCTCTGTCGACACGGTCGGCGGTCCCCTCATGATCGCCCAGATGGCAGGCGACCAGGCGCGGGCCGGGCTCGCCAGTCTCTTTCAATTCATCGCCGTGATCAGCGTGAACCTCGCCGTCATCAACCTCCTGCCGATCCCGGTGCTGGACGGCGGGCATCTGCTGTTCTTCGCCATCGAGGCCGTACGCGGCCGTCCGGTACGGCTCAAGGTGCGTGAAATCGCCCAGCAGGTGGGCATGGTGCTGCTGATCATGCTGATGATCCTCGTCTTCTACAACGACATCACCCGGCTTTTCTTCAGCTCCTGAAAGGGACCGCCCGATGCCCGCCCGACTGGAGATCGCCCTCCGTCCCGAGCTGGTCGACGCCGAAGGCGAGGCCCTGCGGCGCAAGGCGCGCGAGTATTTCGGCATCGAGACCCGGCGCATCCGCACGGTGCACATCCTCACGCTCGATGCGGCTCTCACGCCGGGGGAACTCGAACGTCTCCGGCGGGAAATCTTCACCAACCCCGTGACCCAGCGCTCCGCCTTCGGCACCCTGGCGCTGCCTGCGGACTGGGTGCTCTGGCTGGGGCTGCGGCCGGGCGTACGCGACAACGCCGGGGCGACCGCGGTCGAGGCGATCGAGGATCTGCTCGGCCGCAGGCTTTCTCCCGCCGAGGGGGTCTACACCTCGAAGCGCTACTGCATCGAAGCGCCGCAGGCCTCGCGCCGCGATCTCGAGCGAATCGCCTCCGAGCTTCTCGCCAACGACCTCATCCAACAATGGCGGCTTTGGTCCGCGGCGGAGTGGGACCCGCAAGAGGGGGTCGGGCTGGTCGTTCCCCGGGTGCGCCTCGAGCGCCGGCCGACGGTCAACTCCATCCCGGTCACGACGGACGAGGAACTGCTGCGGCTCAGCCGGGAGCGGGGGCTTGCGCTTCATCCCCGGGACATTCCGGTCATCCGCTCCTATTTTCAGGATCCCCGGGTGCAGAAGGCCCGCCGCGCCCTGGGGCTCTCCGATCCGACGGACGTCGAGCTCGAATACATCTCCCAGGCGCGCAGCGATCACTGCAACCACAACACCTTCCGCGGTCGGTTTCATTACCGCGAGGCGGAAGGGGGAGGGGGCGAGACGATTGACAACCTCTTTGCGACTTATATCGAAGAGCCCACGCTTTCGATCGCCCGGGACAAACCTTGGGTCGTCTCCGTTCTCTGGGACAATGCCGGCGCCGGCCGGCTGGACGAGGAGCACCATTACGTCATCACCGGCGAAACGCACAACTCGCCTTCGAACCTGGAGGCCTACGGCGGGGCGATCACCGGGATCGTGGGCGTCTATCGCGATCCACTCGGCACCGGTCGGGGAGCGAAGCTGATCCTCGGCGGCTGGGGGTTCTGTGTGGGCCCCCGGGACTACGCCGGGCCCCTGCGCCCGCGACTCCACCCGCGGAGGCTGCTGGACGGAGTCGTCGAAGGGGTGCGGGACGGCGGCAACAAGAGCGGCATCCCGACGGTCTTCGGCCAGGTCCTCTTTGACCCCGGCTACATGGGCAAGTGTCTGGTCTTCGTGACGGCGGTGGGGCTCATGCCCGCGCAAGTCGCCGGAGAGCCCTCCGAGAAGAAGACCACTACCGCCGGGGACCTGATCGTCATGTGCGGCGGCCGTGTCGGCAAGGACGGGATTCACGGGGTGACGGCCTCCTCGGAGGTGTTTTCCGAGCACACCCCGGCGGGGCACGTCCAGATCGGGGACCCCTACACGCAGAAGAAAATGCACGACTTCCTGCTCGAAGCGCGCGACGAGGGTCTGATCCGCTTCATCACCGACAACGGCGGCGGCGGGCTTTCCTCCTCGATCGGCGAGTCGGCGCGCTTCGCCAACGGCGCCGAGGTGGCCCTGGAAAAGGTTCCCCTCAAGTACGCGGGCCTCGACCCGTGGGAGATCTGGGTTTCGGAGTCGCAGGAGCGCATGACGGTGGCGGTGCGGCCCGAGGACGCCCCCCGGTTCCTTGAGCTTTCGCGGCGGCACGGGGTCGAAAGCACGGTCATCGGCCGCTACACGGATAGCGGCAAGCTCCATCTGACCTACGAGGGCCGAACCTGCGCCTACGTCGACCTCGATTTGCTGCGGGGCGGGTTCCCGCAATGGGAATTCGAGGCCGAGTGGGTCCCGCCCGAAAGACGCGGCCTCGCGGAGCCCGTCCTCGGCGAGCCGCAGGACCTGTCGCGGTTGCTGCTCGATCTGCTCGCCGGCCCGAACCTTGCCTCGACGGAATGGATCCCGAGGCAATACGACCACGAGGTCCAGGGGGGAAGCGTCATCAAGCCGCTGCTCGGCGTGGGCCGGGATGTTCCGGCCGACGCCGCGGTCCTGAGGCCCCTTCTTTCCTCCCGGCGAGGGATTGCCTACGCCCAGGCGATCCTGCCCTTCTATTCGCGCATCGACGCCTACGCGATGACCGCCTGCACGATCGACGAAGCCTTCCGTCGTGTCCTCGCCGTGGGGGGGGATCCCGATCACGTCGGGGGGGTCGACAATTTCTGCTGGCCGAGCATTCAGTACGATCCGCTCGACAACCCCGACGGCCGCTTCAAGGCCGCCCAGCTCGTGCGCGCCTGTCGTGCGCTCAAGGAGACCTGTCTCGCCTACGGAATCCCGCTGCTTTCCGGAAAAGACAGCATGTACGTCGACGGCCACCTGCCGGGCCGCTACGGCGAAACGCACAAGGTGTCCGCCTTGGAGACGATGCAGTTCTCGACGATCTCGGTCGTCGAGGACATCCGGCGCTGCGTGAGCCCCGACGTCAAAATGGAGGGAGATCTTCTCTTTGCGGCCGGACTCACCCGCAACGAGCTGGGCGGTTCCGAGTATTACCGTCATCTCGGCTACACCGGGCTCAAGGTCCCCCAAGTGCGCGCTGCGGATTTTCTGCCGCTCTACCGGTCGATCGCCGCTCTCGTGCGCGAGGAGCGGATCGCTTCCTTGCACGGCGTTTACCGCGGCGGACTGGCCGTGCACCTCGCCCTCATCGCGATGGCGGGCGGCCTCGGCCTGCGGGTCGAAACGCGCGACATCCCCTCCGAGGGCATCCGCCGCCTGGATACGCTTCTGTTCTCGGAGTCGGCCGGCCGCTTCCTCTTTACCGCGGCGCCGCAGCGGCGAAACGAGATCGAGACCCGCCTGCGGGGACTGCCGGTCGCCTGCATCGGGGAGGTGCTCGGAGAACCGCGGCTCGAGATCCGGGGCCTTGAGGGAAGGGTGGCGCTGGCCGTGGGTCTCGAGGATCTGCGGGCCGCCTGGAAACGGCCCTTCGGCCATCTGGTCCGAGCGGAAAAGGGGGAGGGATGAAGCGCCGGATCCGGGTTCTTTTGCCGGCGGGCTACGGCCTCAACTGTGATGCGGAAACGGTCTATGCCTTCGAACGCGTCGGGGCTTGCGTAAACCGCGTCCACCTGAACCTCCTCCTGGGGGGAGAGGTGCGCCTTGAGGAGCATCAGCTTCTCGTGCTGATGGGCGGTTTCGGCTGGGGGGACGACCACGGGGCGGGGGTCATCCAGGCGGTCCGCTTGCGCACGCATCTCGGCGAGGAGCTTGCCGCGTTCATCGAGCGCGGAGGGCTCGTCATCGGCATCTGCAACGGCTTTCAGGTGCTCGCCAACCTGGGGCTGCTGCCGGGATTCGATGGAGACTACCGCACCCGCGCGGTTGCGCTTTTGCCCAACGAATGCGGAGTGTTCCGCGATCAGTGGGTGCGACTGGCGGTCGACCCCGCTTCGCCCTGCGTCTTCACCCGCGGGATCGTCTCGGCCGAGCTTCCCGTGCGGCACGGAGAGGGGAAATTTTACGCCGCCCCCGAGGTGATCGAAAAGCTGCGCGCCGGAAGACAGATCGCGCTGCGCTATGCGCTCGCCGACGGCAGCCCCGCCCAGGGTCGATTCCCGGACAACCCCAACGGCTCGGTCGACGACATCGCCGGCATCTGCGACCCGACCGGCCGCGTCTTCGGCCTGATGCCGCACCCGGAAGCCTTCAACGACTGGACCAACCACCCCGACTGGACGCGGCTCCGTGAGAGGGCGCGTCGTGCCGGTCGCCCGTTCGGCGAGGAGCCGACCGTGGGCCTGCGCATCTTCGAGAACGCGATCCACCATCTTCGCCGAAACTGACCCCCGCGTTGAAATCCAAGATCTCCCGCCGCAGCCAAACTCCCATTTGTATCTCCGCTTTCCGCCCTGTAATCGGTGCTACGGGGCAATGGCTTTTCCCATCTCGGAGCAGGGAAAACTTTTTAAGTCGCTTAAACAAAATTTAGAACGTCCAGTCCGTCTTCGGCCCTGCGGGAGAGCCTGAACCCGTCTTCGCCCAAGGCATGGTTTTTCTTCCCAAGCCCTGCGGTTTGCCAAGGACCTTGAAGGGTTATCCACGCCCCTCGATTTCGCTGCCGGGCCCTTCGCTTCACGCCCTTCCCGCCCTGAACCCGTTTTTGGCACGGCTTTTGTAAAACCGGCTCCGGAGTTCTGTCGAGGAGTCTCTGCGATGCAACGGAATGGCGGATTCAGTGCCTTTGAAGTGGCCGTCACCTTGGCGGTGGTGGCGCTTCTTGCTTCGGTGAGCATGCCCTCGTTTCTGCGCTGGCTCCAGGTCCACCGGCTGCGCGGGGCGGCGATCAACCTCACGGCGGACCTGGAGATGGCCAAAGTACGGGCGATCCGCGAGGGGGCGAACGTGTGCGTCGTTTTCGGCGAAAGGGACTATACCCTGTTTCTGGACAACGGCGCGGGCGGAGGAACGGCCGACGACTGCATCCGCAACGGCGAGGAGGCCCTGGTGCAGTACCGTCAGCTTCCCGCCGGCGTGCGCATCGATCCGGCGCAGACGACGCTAACCGACCGGAGGCTTCGTTTCGGCAGCCGGGGGCTGGCACCGAATCTTACGACGGCGGAAGTCCTGTGCCTCGTCAACGGTACGGGAGAGCGGCGCATCCGGGTTAACCGGTTGGGAAACATCCGCACCCTCTAAAGGAGCGAGCGCGAGATGGCTTTTCGTTTCGGCGACCGCCGCGGTTTTTCTTTCATCGAGCTTCTGATCGCCATGGGGATCCTGTCGCTCGGGATGCTCGCCGCGGTGTCGATGCATTTCGGCTCGGCGCGCAACAACACGAAGGGAAACCTCTACACCCAGGCGAACATGCTGGCCAAGGCGCAGCTCGAAAATCTGAAGAACCAGGAGGTGACCGCGCTGGCGGTCGGCGGGCCTTACCCGGACCCCAACAACCCCGTCGACGCCGAGGGGCGCTCGGGCGGGATCTTCACCCGCACCTGGACCATCGAAAATTTGGGCGAGGGGGGACGGCGCATCACCGTGCGGGTGGAATGGACGCGGCTGGGGCGGCAGTCGAGTGTCGTTCTTTCCTCGAACACTCAGGGAAACGGCGTATGAGGCGGAAAGGAAAAAAGACGTTTCCTCCCGCCCGGCCGCTTCCCAGGATCGGCGAGGGCGGCTTCTCCATGGTGGAGATGCTGCTCGTGCTCGCGGCGCTTTCAATTCTCTTCGGGGCGATCTACTCGGGCTTCGAGCGGTTGAACCGCTCCTACACGGCGGAAAACGTCAAGGCCGCCGCCCAGCAGAGCGCGCGCATCGGGGTGGAGATGATGGTGCAGGACATCCGGCTGGCCGGGCTCGACCCGCTGGGCATAGCGGGGGCGGGCATCGTGCAGGCGACTCCCACCCGGCTGCAGTTCACGGCGGATGGGAACTACGACGGCGACGTCGAAGACGAGTTCGAGAACATCACCTACGAGCTGAACGGAACGCGTCTCGAGCAGAGCAACCACCTGGGGACCGAGGTCCTGCTCGACAACGTCTCCGAGCTTCGGTTCGCCTATTTCGACGCCGACGGTCAGCCCATTGCCGAGGCCGATATCGCCTCACGGCGGCCCGACATCCGGGTGATCGAGATCACCCTCACCATCAACCGGCCGGCCGGGAACAACCCGGAAGTCTCGCGCACCTACACGACACGCGTGCGCTGCCGCAACCTTTGAGGGGAGGAAGGCCATGCCCTCCATCGCCGGCGCCATCCTGAGCAACGAACGGGGCTTCGTTCTCGGGGCCTCGATTCTGATTTCGGCCATCCTTTTGCTGGCCGGAGTCCTTGCGCTGTGGACCTCGACGACCGAGATGCACGTCGTGAGAAACGAGGGGGAGCTCACACGCGAGTTCTACAACTCGGAAGCCGCGGTCATCGACGCCCTGGAAAACTACAACCGCGGCCCGACCGGGAAGGGCGATGCGGGCGCGACCCACTGGCTGACCGACCAGTTCCTGCTCGACGGGCCGCTTGCCGCCAATCATCGCTTTTTCGCTCTGGATGCCCAGAACCGGCCGATCGCCGAGGTGCGCGTGCGCTGCATCACCGATGCGGGTGTAGGGATCGATTTCGACGAGGACGGGCAGATCACGGCGGGGGAGACGGCCGCGAACAGTCTTCCGCAGCAACGGCACGTTTCCGCTCCTCCCCCGGGTTCGGGCTTCAGCCTGAAGTATTTCGAGATCCGCCGCTACGGGATCACGGCGACCTCGCTCACGGGCAACACCCGCGTGCAGGTGGGGGCCTACAAAGTGTTCAACAAGTACCAGTGAACGGATGAACCCGGCTCCACGAAGAGGGCCAAAGGAGACTTCGGCATGGGCTTCAGGCTACTGATCGGCGTGTTGGTCGTTCTCGGCTTGGCGGGGATCCTCCGCGCCGACGACACCGAGATTTACGGAACGGTCACCAACCCGGACATCGAGCCGAATATCCTCATCATTTTCGATAACTCCGGCAGCATGGACGAAGCCGACGTCCCCGGGATCCCCTACGATCCTAACGAGAGCTACGCCTGCGCCGGCTGCACCTACTCCCCGAACGCCGTCTACTACCGTCGCTACAATTCTTCCACCGGAACCTACTGGTGGGATCTCTTCACCAACAACGTGAACAACCTCAACTGTTCCACGATCCGCCAACCTCTGCTTGAGCAGGGGTATGCCGAGGGCTATATCCGTTCCACCTCCCCCTACAACTGCGGCGGCAGCACGAAACGCTATCTGCGGCTGGGGAACTACTTGAACTACATCCAAACGGGCATCGGCCCCTATCTGCGGCGGATCGACGTCGCCAAACAGGTCGTCTCCGATCTGATCGCCACCACCGACAACGTACGCTTCGGGCTGATGGTCTTCAACTACGATCAGGGCGGAAGGCTGCGGATCCCCATCGGGAGTGTGAACAACGCCGCCCACCGCAGCGCGCTGTTGAACGCCGTGAACGATCTCACCCCTTCGACCTGGACCCCTCTAGCCGAGACGCTCGCCGAGGCGGGGCTCTACTACGCAGGCATGCCGAGCTGGTTCAACACGAGCGGCTTTCCCGCAGGCTCCTACTCCGGGGGGCGCTACGTGTCGCCCATGCTCGAGCGCTGCCAGAAGCACTACGTGATCATCATGACCGACGGCGAGCCGACCAAGGACCGCGACAGTCGGCTCTGGTCGGCCCCGTACATCAACGGCGACTTCATCGGCACCTCGACCCCGGCAAACGACCCGGCCAAGTTCGATTACGCCTACGACGGCTCGGGCTACCTCGAGGATGTGGCGCGCTACCTCTACGAAAACGACTGCAACCCGGCCATGGGCGACGGCACCGCCTTCGACAAACAGAACATCACCACCTTCACCATCGGCTTCCGCATCGAGCAGGCGCTCCTTCAGCGCACGGCCGCGGCCGGCGGCGGCTCCTACTATACGGCCGAGAATTACTCCGCCTTGCGCGAGGCTTTTTTCCAGATCCTCTCAAGCATCATCGAGAAGAACGCCTGCTACGTCGCTCCCGTAGTCCCGATCAGCCGCATGAACCGCGTCTTCGCCGGCGACAAGATTTATTTGGGTTTCTTCAAGCCGCAGCAGAGCGGCCGGTGGATCGGCAACATCAAGCGTTACAAGCTCGAGTCCGACGGGACCCTGATCGACGCCAAGGGTGATCCGGCGACGACCCCCGAAGGCCTGATCAAGGACAACGCTCTTTCCTGGTGGACCGTTCTCGGAAACGACGGCCCGGCGGTCGAAAAGGGCGGGGCGGCCGAGGCCCTGAGCCTGCAGATCGAATCGACCGAGCCGCGGCGGGTCTACACCTGGACCGGAACGACCCCCCATCTGACCGATCCCACGAACGCTTTCGTCTCCGGGAACACGGCGATCACGAACAGCCTGCTCGGGGTCGCCGACTCGACCGCCCGCAACCTTCTTTTCGACACGGTGCGAAACGGGGTCTTCGGCGACGTCATCCATTCCGAGCCGGCGATCGTTCACTATGACGACAAGACGGTGATCTACGTCGGCGCCAACGACGGGATGCTGCACGCGATCGACGACGAGACGGGCGAGGAGCTCTGGAGTTTCATCCCCCCGGAGCACCTCGGGCGGCTTCAGCGGCTGACCGATGCCGATCACGACTATTTCGTCGACGGCTCGCCCACGGTCTACAGCGGAGATGGGCAGAAGATCCTGGTCGTCGGCTCGCGGCGCGGAGGCGAGTCCTACGTCGCCCTCGACATCACCGACTACACCGCCCCGCGCTTTCTCTACAGCCTGGGCGTGAATGTCCTGGGGCCTTCGCCCGAAAACTACGAGCGCCTCGGTCAATCCTGGTCCCGACCCGACCGGGTCACGGTGTCGACGGGGGCCGAGATCGTCACCACGCCGAGCGGGGTCGAGATCACCGTCACGCCCGCCGACATCTTTCTCTTCGCCGCAGGCTACGACACCAACCAGGATCAGCCCACCCCGGATCCCGAAGACGTCGTGGGCCGGGGCATTTTCGCCGTGAACCGGGCGACCGGCGCGCTACTTCCCGCGCTCAAGGTGACGCCGGCCACTCACTCGTCGCTTGGGCTCACGCACTCGGTCGTCGACGTCGCGGGCTTCGATCACGACGGCGACGGCATCACCAGTCGCATCTACTTCGGCGACCTCGGCGGAAATCTCTTCGGGCTGAAGGACGACGAGATGCAGACCTTCACCGTGGAGGGTCGGCAGATCAGCCGCAGCATCGTCGACGGCGTCTGGAGCGCCAAGAAGATCTTCCAGGCGCCCACGGTCGGGGGCAGAAGACTCAAGATCCTCTACGCCCCGGACGCCGTAGCGGAAAAATACCCGCCCGGAGTTCACGGCGAGTATGTCTTCTTCGGCACCGGGGATCGCGAACGGCCGAGCGAGACCCTGGTCGAGAACCGCTTTTATGCGGTGAAAAACGACTGGACGATGACTTCCCCCCTCACCGAGGCCGACCTGGTCGACGTGACGAGTAACCTCGTCCAACTCGGAACCGCGGAAGAAAAGACCCAGGTCAAGGCCCAGCTCAAGGACAAGAAAGGCTGGTTCATCCGCCTGGAGAACCCCGGCGAGAAGGTCGTCTCCTCGCCGCGGGTCTACGGCGGGGTGGTCTACTTCACCACGTATACGCCCTCGGACGACTCGGGCGTCAATCCGGAGGACCCCTGCGCCGCCTCCACGGTGCGCGGCGTCGCCCGCCTTTACGCCCTCAACTACCTGGACGGAGGCGCGGTGCACAATTTCAGCAGCACCCCGGAATCCGACCGTTCCGGAAACACGGTCGCTCTCGGCAAACTCGACCGTTCGCTGGCGATCGGAACCGCGATCCCCTCGGCCCCCGTGATCGCGATCCTCGCCGGGGGGGCGCGGCTTTTTATCGGCGTCGAGGGCGGCATCGTCAGTCTGCCCACGGTCGCCACACAGGACATGATCCGCTATTATTGGAACCAGATCTTCTGATGCGAAGGAGAACGGCGATGGCGTTCATCGGCTTATGGCTTGCGGTCCTCTTGGCCCTTCTGCCGGCGACGGCGCCGGCGACTCCCCCCAGCGGGGCGGGGACCGCCGCGGCCGCCGTCGATGTCGGACAGCTCGACCCCGAGGAGTGTGAATCCTTCGCGATCGTCGGAACCATCATGGAAGTTCACCCCGAGCGCGGGGTGATCGTGGTCGCCGAGCGCGAGATCCGCGGCCTGCACGCGGCGATCGGGGAAAAGACGTTCAAGACGCAGTACCTCGACGAGGCGGGAAAACCGCGGGTACGGGAGGCCTTTCGCAAAGGCGAAACCGTGGCCGTGGAGGGCTTCCGCCACCCGGAGGGCTATGTGGCGGCGCTACGGTTGCAGAAGCTGGAAAAAAGACCGCCTGCACCCCGCGTCGCCTTCAAACCCGTGGAAGATTCACGTCGCAAATTCCGGCACCGCATTTCGCCGGCCGCCGCCGCTCCCCGCCGCTGAGCGCTCCCTTAAACTTCTTTAAGCTCCGTTAAAGCCTAAAAGGCCCTCCCGCCGGGCGGGGGAGGGGGGGGGCCTTTTCCGCCGGTGCCGCATGACCGCCGAAAATCAAAAAAACCCATTGAAATCAAAGAGATGATTTTCTCCTGGTGCGGCCGGTTCGAATCACGACGGAAATGAAGCCTGGATGGCACATGCTTTGCTTGCCAAGGTTGTCGACAGAAGCCTGTCAGGGATTTCGGCCTTGTGGAGACTCAGGATGCTGCGTGTGGAAAAAGGGTTCAGCCTTCAGGAATTGATGGTGATCATCGGGATCATCGCGCTTCTTTGCGGTATGGCGCTTCCGGCGGTGATCGGCTGGGTCCCGAAATACAAAATCGGGTCTGCCGCGCGCGAGGTTCTCGCCGCCATGGAGCTTGCGCGACACACGGCCGTCAAACGCAACGCGGCCGCATCCGTCGAATTCGATTACACCCAGGATCTGCTGCGGGTTTCGACCGCCGGCGAGACGGTGCGCACGGTGCGGATGCCCTCCGGGATCGATCTGCGCGAGCCTTCCCAAGGCTCTCTCGGGGCGGCGGTCAATTTCAATAACCAGGGGATTCCCAACAAGGCGGGCCGGGTGGTGCTCGGCCGCAGCGGCGGCTCCGATCTTGAGCGCAGCGTACGTCTGGGGGCCGGCGGTACGGTTCGCATCGAATAGGGCCGGAGTCGAGCGATGAGTGAAACGAAAAGCGGTTGTCGGGGCTTCACGCTGGTCGAGCTGATGGTCACCCTGGCCGTCTCCGGTCTTGCGCTCGCAGGCATCTACGGCGCCTACCGAGCCCAGCTCGAATCCCACGTGACCCAAAACATCGTGGTCGACACGCAACAAAATCTGCGCAACGCCTTTTACCTGTTGCAGCGCTCGCTGCGCATGGCCGGATTCGACCCCACCCTTCACCTCCGCTCCGCCGAGGCCGCCGACGGCAGACCGCGGCGGGGTTTCTTCGGCCGCTTCACCGAGCTGTGCGAGGACGGCCGGGTGACGGGCGCCTGTGCCGCGGGCTACCCGCAAGCCGTGACCGGGGAAACGGCGATCGCTTTCACCAGCAACGTAACGGCTTCCCGTTACGACGGCACGCAATGCCGCAATCCTTCTCCGGATCTCGTGCCGCAGTACCCGGCGAACGATCTGAACTGCATCCAGCTCGAGGCCCTTGACAGCGAGATCATCGCTTTTCGTCTGGAGCAAGGCATGATTCAACGCTGGGGCGGGCAGTCGGGCTGGCAGGCGATCGCCGAAAATATCGAATCGCTGGCCTTCGAATACCTTGACGACAACCTCCAGCCGCTCACACCGCCTATGGATCCCGGTGACGAGGACGCCTGGAGAGACTTCAACAGGAATCTGCGTACGGTCGCGATCACCATCCGGGCCCGTCCGGTCGCCGACCACGACAGCCCGCTCGTGAACAACCGGAAAGCCGATTTCCAGAAACCGCGGACGTTCACCGCCCAGGTTCGTATCCGCAATCTGGGCATCCGGTAGGAGGCGGCGATGAGAAGGCGGGAAGCGTTGCACGCCTTGCAATCCAGACCCGCGGCGGACGGTTTCACCCTGCTCGAAGTCATGGTGGCGCTCGCCGTGTTTTCGGTCGGACTCCTCGCCATCTTCAGCATGCACGTCTCGGCCTTGCGGACCAACACGGTGGCCCGTGGGGTGACCGAAAACATTACCGCGGCGGCGGCCAAGGCCGAGCAGCTGATGGCGCTCGCCTACGACGACCCCGGGCTGGCCGCCGGATGGCACCAGCCGGCGCAGGAGGAAGACGGAATCGACAACAACCTGGACGGCCGCATCGACGAAGACGGGGAACAGGGGCATTTGCGTTTGCGCTGGTTCGTCGAGGAGGAATGTTTGGGAGTCGACTTTCGGGGCCACAAGTGCGTCCGTCTGGAGGTGAATTCCGTCGTCAACGCTTCGAAGACCAAAGAGATCCGACTCAACTTCATCAAGACCGACGGTTTATAAGCCAAAGACGAGGGGGGTGGAATCGCGATGGTCCGGAGGGTGCTTAGCAATCAAAACGGATCGGTTATCGTTGTGGCGATGATCATGCTGGTGCTCCTCACCCTGATCGGGATCTCCAGCTCGCGGACCAGCACGACCGAGGTGCAGATCGCCACCCACAATCAAAATTATCACGTGGAATTTTACCTCGCGGACTCCGGCTGGCGGCAGGGGGCCCTGTGGCTCGAGAACCAGGGATCACCCCCCCAGTGGGTGAACACGGAAAGCGAGGATTTCACGGTTAAAAACTTCGGTTCCCATACGGCGCCGGATGGCGGGGGCAATGATTTCGAAAACCTTCCGCCGGACAACACTCTGCTCAGCAGTTACGGCATTCCTTTCTGGTTCCGGGTCGATTATCTGGACCCCGCCGTTTTGAGCGACGCCGCCGTTTTCGCCGAGGGAAACGAGAAAGGTTTTGAACGCTTTTATTATGTATTATGAGATCGTTTCCAATGCCAATACGACCCAGCAGATCGAGGTCCGCGTTTCCAAGGTGTTCAAGATCGGCTACAACTGAAGCGCGGCGTCTTCTCCGTCCTCTCACCCCCCAAGAAATTCGGCGCCCCTCCTTGCAGCCAATGAGGGGCGCCCGTCTTTTTTGCGGCGCCCGGTTCCTTAACGGGCGGCGGCCTCCGGGGTCCGCACCCGGCCGCCGGCGAAGAATTCCTTTTGGGAATCGGTCACCAAGACCGTCGAGGTCTCCTCCTCGACGTGCAGGACGAGAATTTCGCCGTAATCCTGAGCGGGGCCCGTGATCTTCCGTCCGCCGCGGGATCCTGGATCGAGGAGGACGGGCTCGTAGACCGAATAGATCTGGCCGATCTGAATCCCGTGTTTCCGGCCGCGATCGATGAAGGCGATGTTCGTCTCTGCGAACATGCGATGCTCCTCTTCGGCACGAATAAATCCGCCTTCGATGCCGGGTTCCGCCGGAAGAACCGGGATACGGACGGGGCGTTTCGCGTAAGGCATCAGTTTGTCCCCGGCGTACACGGGCCGATAGGATTTGATCAGTTTGGCGGTTACGAACCCGGGGCCGCGCTCGAGGATTTCGACCACCCCGCAGAGAAGGTGCTGGGTTCCCAAAAGCCGGCGTTTGTCGGCACTGAAGATGGGATCGAAGGTACGATACACGGTCATCCAGCCGCCGGGCGCAAGCGAGGAACCTTCTTGCGGCGTCACAAAGAGAAGGTCCCCCTCGCTCAGCAGCCTGCGGTTTTGATCCCGGCCGCGGGAGATCACCCCGGCGGGGGCCACAGGTTCCCGGCGGATGAAGCCGACCTGGTCGGCGGTCGATAGGAAATAGTGGATTCCTTCCGCGCTTGCGGCCTCCGGCGAGGAGGGGGATTCCGGGCGGGGAAGGCGCATCCGGGCGAGTTTCAATTTCTGCCCCGGGTAGATCAGATGGGGGTTGCTGATGATGCGGCTGTTTTCCTGCCACAGCTCCGGCCATACCCACGGCCCTTGAGAAAATCGCTTGGATAGACCCCAAAGCGTGTCCCCCTTCTGGACCGTGTAGTACCATCCGCTTTCGTTTTCCGCTTGCAGCCCCTCCGCGGCCAGGGGCACCGCAAAACCGATTGCCGCAAACACCGCGATCAAACCTGCCAGGACCGCCGTCCCGCCTTGTTGCGCCCTTGTCTTCATGGCTTGCTCTCCATCCTCCTGGATTGTTGACCCTCCGTGCCGTCGCCGGCTTGGTCATCGCTGGCAATGCTTTTCTCCGGCTTCGATCGACAAGATGGAGAAAGCAAAAAATATGCCCTGAATTATTTAGAAAAGAGTTTCGCCATTCGATCCGGCCTCATTGTAAGATGTTGATCAAAAGGGAAAATTGGTGCTCCGGAAATAAGCGGGCGGGCAAGTCGGGAAGGAGATCTGCAAAAAAAAGGACCCCGGCGACAAAACGTCGTCACCGGGGTCCGTGGATCGTCAGATATTCGATCCGGGAAGGGACAAGATTACATCATGCCACCCATCCCACCCATGCCGCCGCCGCCGGGCATGGGGGTTTCGGCTTTCTCTTCGGGTTTTTCGGCGATCATCGCCTCGGTCGTCAGCATCAGCCCGGCGACCGAAGCCGCGTTCTGCAGGGCGAGCCGCACGACCTTGGTGGGATCGATTACTCCGGCGGCGAACAGGTCCTCGTATTCGTTTTTCTCGGCGTTGTAGCCGAAAGAACCTTTTTCGGCCTTCACCCGCTCGATCACGACCGAGCCTTCAAAACCCGCATTGTTGGCAATCTGACGAAGCGGCTCTTCGATCGCCCGGGCGATGACCTTGACGCCGAGCTTTTGGTCGGCTTTCACCTTGAGCTTTTCGAGACCCTCCAGGCAGCGTACCAGGGCCACTCCACCGCCGGGGACGATGCCTTCCTCGACGGCGGCCCGGGTGGCATTGAGGGCATCCTCGACGCGGGCCTTTTTCTCCTTCATCTCCGTTTCGGTCGCCGCGCCCACATTGATGACGGCCACCCCGCCGATCAATTTGGCCAGCCGCTCCTGGAGTTTTTCGCGGTCATAATCGGAGGTGGTTTCCTCGATCTGCGCCCGGATCTGCTTGACGCGTCCTTCCAGCGCCTGGCGGGAACCGGCCCCGTCGACGATGGTCGTGTTGTCCTTGTCGACGTTGACACGCTTGGCGCGGCCGAGATCCTGGATGGTGACGTTCTCCAGCTTGATGCCGAGATCCTCGCTGATCTCGTGGCCGGCGGTCAGGATCGCGATGTCCTC
>CAZQUP010000023.1:19921-36585 GCA_964596545.1 uncultured Desulfatibacillum sp.
TGATCAGAAGCGGCTTGCCCATCTTGGCCACTTTTTCCAGGATGGGAAGCAGATCCTTCATGCTGCTCAACTTCTTTTCGTTGATCAGGATGAGGGGATTGTCGAGCGAGCAGACCATTTTTTCGGGGTCGGTGATGAAGTAGGGCGAGAGATAGCCGCGATCGAACTGCATCCCCTCCACCACCTCGAGGGTCGTATCCATGCCTTTGGCTTCCTCGACCGTGATCACGCCCTCTTTGCCGACCTTGTTCATCGCCTCGGCGATGATGTTGCCGATCGTTTCGTCGTTGTTCGCGGAGATGGTGCCCACCTGCGCGATTTCACGCTGGTCTTTCGTCGGTTTGCTCAACGCCTTGAGATCCTTTATGATTTGCTCAACCGCCTTATCGATTCCACGTTTGATGGCCATGGGGTTGTTGCCGGCGGCGACGAGTTTCTGTCCCTCTTCGTAGATGGCGCGTGCCAGAACGGTGGCGGTGGTGGTCCCGTCTCCGGCCATGTCGCTCGTCTTGCTGGCGACCTCCTTCACCATTTGGGCGCCCATGTTCTCGAACTTGTCCTCGAGCTCGATCTCCTTGGCCACGGTGACGCCGTCCTTGGTGACCGTTGGGGAGCCCCAGCTTTTATCGATGACCACGTTGCGGCCCTTGGGGCCCAGGGTGACGACCACCGCATCGGCCAAGGCGCGCACCCCGTTCAACATCGACTCGCGGGCTTTCATGCTGTATTTGATGATCTTTGCGGCCATGATCTGAATCCTCCTTATTCGATGATTCCGAGAATGTCGTCTTCACGCAAAATGAGATACTCTTCGCCCGAGATCTTGATTTCCGTCCCCGAGTATTTACCGAACAGGATGCGATCCCCCGCCTTGACTTCAGGCGCGATGCGCTTTCCATCCTCCGCGATTCGGCCCGCGCCCACGGCGATCACCTTGCCCTCGGCCGGCTTTTCCTTGGCGGTGTCCGGAATGATGATGCCTCCCTTGGTGGTCTTTTCTTCTTCCACCCTCTGCACCAGAATGCGATCATGCAACGGTTTCACTTTCATGCGGCGGTCTCCTTAATAAGGGGTCAACTTTCAGCCGAATCTCTGCGGTCCATTGGAAAACTTCCCATGGTCTCAACCGCTCGTCAGCGGCATGCAGCGGTTTTCGAAAAGATCACCTCCCATTTTTAGACTTTGAATTCAAATACTTATAAATCTAAGACATGGTGCGGAGATCTTCATCATCTCTCCGCACACCGAGGGTCTGCAGAGCGAGCGTTACTGTTTCAAGCCGGTCTCAGGTTGCGGATCCGGCTGCGCTGCTGTCTTTCTTTTTACTGGAGTCGCCGGAATCCGATCCGGCCGAATCGCTTTTGGGGGAGGTGGAACTCCGCGACGAGCGGGCGTAATCGGTCACGTACCAGCCGGATCCTTTGAGGTGAAACGAACTCTGCGAGATCAGCTTGTGCATTTTCCCCGAGCACTGCGGGCAACGGCTCAGGGGTTTGTCGGAAAATTTCTGAAAGACCTCTTCCACGGCACCGCACCGTTCGCACTCATACTCGTAAATCGGCATGCCGTATCGCCTCCCTTTCGCCATGGGGGTGTTTGAATTTTTAGGCGGCAATATAAACACCCTGGGTCGCCTGTCAAGAAGTCTCTTCCACACGATCCCAGGCCGTCCGCCAGTCGGCGTAGAATTCCAGAACCTCCCGCATGCCCTCCAGGGGGACCGCGCGCAGAATGGCGTGGGTTTCTCGGTGGACCCGCCGTTCTTCGGCCAGGCGCTCCTCTTCGGTCGCTTCAAATCCCATCTGGAAACGGCTGAAACGTACGACGTGAATCAGCTCGTGCACCAAGATGTAAAGCAGGAAGGGAAGCAGCCGCAATCCCGGTCGACGATCGAGCGTCTCCAGGATCGCCGGATCCTGCAGGCAGATTTTGTAGAAATCGTAGCCGGCTGAGCCGAGTTCGGTACTCCTGGGCCGACCGTGGTAACGAATGATCTGGGCGAAGGGGCCGTCGATTCGTTCGGAGGGCTCGAGATCCCCGAAGGTCCGCACGTCGTAGCGGGGGCGCTGCCAGCCGCTGGTGGTCATTTTGTAACGGTTGCCCACAAGTTCTTCGGCCATGGCCACGGCCTGGGCGACCAGAGGCATCTGCTCGGGAAGGAAGAGGCGGGAGGCGGGGGAGGCGGACGGAGCAGCGCTCTGGGGCTCTCCTTCGGCCTTCACGGCGTTTTCTCCTCCCGGCCGAGAAGGTCGCGGATCGCCCGCTGCAGGCGTTCGTTGCTCTCCGGGGGGTTACCGCAGAAACGTACGCCCATGCCGCGATGAATCACCTGGCTTGCAGGGACGCCGGCGTTGTTCCAAGCGACCGCAGCTTTCAGCTCGAGAGGCTCTGCACCCGGAATCCGCAGCTTCAGCCGAAGTTCGCTCCCGGGTTCCGGGGGATCGGGCAGAAGAAGGAAAGCGCCACCCATCCCGATATCGCGCAACCGCGTCTCCCGAGGCGTTTCCCCTTCGTGAAGCTCGAGCTCGGCCGCCCAGGAGACGGCGATCCGCGTGTAGAGCCGCTTTTCCGCGCCGGGGGAAAGCAACGCTTTCCGGGAGTCTGTCTCGAGAAGTTGCCCGTGCCCCTTAGCCCCCCGGGTCCCGCGAAGAAAACGGACCAGCAGAACCAGGGTGAAAATCGCCGCTCCGAGAACGACACCCCAGCCGAACAACATCGGAAGGTTGGACATAGAACCCTCTATAGGACAAGCGCCCCCGAAATGCCAGGGGCCCGAAAAAAAAGGTGGACAGACCCCCGCCCGCTGCGGTAGAAGACCGACCCATCGTTTTCTTTTTCCGGCGGAAGAGGGGGGGTGAGGAGTTGGGCAGCGTCATCAAGAAACGGCGCAAGAAAATGCGCAAGCACAAGCACAAAAAGCTTCTCGCCCGAACGCGGCATCAACGGCGGAGCAAATAATTTCGTCAACGAGGATCGAGCGAAAAAAAGGCGGCCGTTCCTTCAAGGAAACGGCCGCCTTTTTCTTTCCCCCGACCGGCGGTTCACCGCGTGGGACGGCCGGTCTTGAACAAACGCAGCAGCTCCGACTGGGTCGAAAGAATCGCCGAGCTCTGCTTGTCCAGAGCTTCGCCGTAGAGTTCCAAGGTTTCGAGAAAGCTGTAAAATTCGGGATCCTGGCCGTAGGCGGCGGCGTAGATCCGGGTCGCCTCGCTGTCGGCCTTGCCCTTGATTTCCTCGGCGATGCGGTAGGCTTCCGAGGAGATGCGTTGCAGGTCGCGGTCTTTCTGTCCCAGAATCTTTTGCGCCTCCCCGCGGCCCTCGGAGCGGAATTTTTCGGCAATCTGCCGCCGCTCGGCGATCATGCGGTCATAGACCGATTTGCGCACTTCCTCGACGTAGTTGATGCTTTTGATCTTGACGTCTACCAGTTCGATGCCGAACTGGTTCAGCTTGGGCTGCGCCTCATCGAGAATCCCCTGCGTGATCGCTTCGCGGCCGACGGTGATCTGAAACATGGACTGCGGCTTTTTTTCCTGGTCTTCGAGACCTTCCTCGGAGACGTCCAGCTCGCGATTGGAGCGGCGCACAGCCTCGATCAGGCGGTGGGAGGTGATGAAGTTGCGCACGGCGGGGTCGATGATGTCGTTCAGCCGGCTGACGGCGTTGAAGCGGTTGTTGACCGTTTGAAAAAACTTGACCGGGTCGACGATCCGCCAGCGGGCGAAGGCGTCGACCCAAATGAACGTTTTGTCCAGCGTGGGGATCTGACCCGGGTCCCCGTCCCAGTCCAGGATGTTTTTGTTGAAGACGTGGACCTTCTGGATGAAGGGCAGCTTCACCTTGAGTCCCGGCTCGGTGATGGCCTCGCCCGTGATCCGTCCGAACTGGGTGATGACCACTTGCTCGGTTTCGGAAACCACGAAAAAGGCATCGTAGGCCACGACACCGATCAGAAGCACGATCACGATCAGAGAGGATTTCAGTTTCATTTTTCCTTCCCCGGCAGGGTGGACGGCGTCAGGTGGAGCAGCGGAAGCGCGCTTTTCTGGTCGGGATCGACGATGTAAATCGGCCCCATCTTCTGCAGGACGCTGCGCATCTTCTCGAGGTAGAGGCGGCGCTCGGTCACCTCCTTCGCCTTGCGGTATTCCTCGTAGACCTGGCGGAAACGGGCGACGTCGCCCTGGGCCCGGTTCACGCGGTTCAGGGCGTATCCTTCGGCCTCCCGGATCGTCCGCTCGGCTGAGCCGCGCGCCGCCGGGATCGCCTTGTTGTATTCCTCGTTCGCCTGGTAAATCATTTGCTCCTTTTCCTGGGTCGCCTGGTTCACCTCGTTGAAAGAGGGTTGCACCGGAAGCGGCACGTTGGTCCGCTTGAGCTCGACGGTGACGATGTGGATGCCGGTTTCGGCCTGGTCGAGTTCGCGCTGGAGGAGATCCCGGGCCTCGTTGGCGATTTCGGCGCGCTTGCTGATCACTTCGTTGATGCTGCGGTCGCCGACGATGAGGCGCATGACCGCCTCGGACATGTCGGTCAGCAGCTGCCGGACGTTGGCGACCTTGAAGAGGTAGTTGTAGGGATCCTTCACGCGGAACTGGACGATCCAGGGAACGAGGGCGACGTTCAGATCCCCCGTCAGCATGAGGCTCACGTTCGCCGGCTCCATCCCCGGCCGTGCGCGCGGCCGGAAGGTCTCTTCCCCGGTGCCGCCGCCGAACTCCTCGGTCTGCACCCGTTTGACGTTGACCTTGGTGACCGTGTCGATTCCGAAGGGGAGCTTGAAGTTCAGGCCCGGCTGAGTCGTTTCGATGTAGCGGCCGAAGCGTTGCACGATCCCCACCTCGTCCTGGTTGACGGTGTAGAACGAGGAAAACACGATCCAGGCGAGAACGAGGAGACCGATCGCCATCGGGCCGCCGGGGAGGCGGAATTTCTTCAACTGGCTGAGCGCCTGGCTCATCTGCGGCGGAACGCCGCGCGGGCCCTGCTGCTGCTGCTTGAGTTTCTCCCAGTCCCAACTCATGATCTGTGTCCTTTTCCAGAAAGGGGAAGCCGAAAAAACGGCGGGCGATGCGCAGGGGACGAACATGACGGCGTTGATCGATCTTTTTCCCTGATAGAGGAGCAGACGCGCCAAGTCAAGAGAAATCGGTCGGGGGGGTGGCGGAGGATTGACGGATTGTGAGCCCGCCGCCATAATCCATGTCGATGGACCGAGGCGAACGCCCTCCGCGCCGGGCGCAGGCGCTGGGTGAAATCCTTCCCGGCCTGATGCGTACCCTCCGGCCCTCCGGGGAAGAGGAGACGGTGCGCCTTTTCCGTGTTTGGGAGGATCTGGTCGGAGTGGAAACCGCGCGCCATGCCCGTCCGGCGGCTTTTCGCGGGGCAACCCTGGTCGTACACGTCGAGAGTTCCCCCTGGCTTCATCACCTGCACCTGCAACGCGCCGAGCTCATCGGGGCGATCAATCGCCGGCTCGGGAAAACGGTTCTGCGCGAAATCATCCTGAGGATCGGGCCGCTGGGACCATGACCGAGGCCGAGGGCGAGCTTTTCTGCGGGGGAAGGCTGCGGATCCGCCAGCCCCGGTGCGGCTACCGCTTTTCCATCGACGCCGTGCTCCTCGCCGGCTTCCTCCGGCCGAGACCGCGCCGGCGCATCGCCGATCTGGGGACCGGCTGTGGCGTCATCGCCCTGCTGCTCGCCGCCCGTTGCCCGAAAACCCGCATCGTCGCCGTCGAACTCCAAGAGGAACTCGCCGATCTGGCACGCGAGAATGTCAGTCGAAACGGCCTTTCTTCGGTCATCGAGGTGGTCGAGGGAGATCTGCGTCGCCTGAGCCGTCGGGACCTGGGTGGCGGATTCGACGCCGTCGTCAGCAACCCGCCGTTTCGCACTCCCGGCAGGGGCCGGGTCTGCCGGGACGAGGGCCGGGCCGTCGCGCGGCATGAGATCACCCTCGCCCTCGACGATCTCCTGCAGGCGGTGCGCCGTTTGCTCGATCCCGGAGGAAGGCTCGCGCTCATCTACGACGCCGCTCGCACGGCGGATCTGCTCTGCGGCATGCGCGCTCAAGGTCTCGAGCCGAAACGGCTTCGATTCGTCCACGGCACCCCACGTCATCCGGCGCGCATGGTGCTGGTCGAGGCCCGGCGCGGCGGGCGCCCCGGAGTGCTCGTGGAATCGCCCCTTCTCCTCTTCGACGCCCAAGGGCGTTACACCCCGGAGGTGCAAGCCTGCTTCGAGCTCGGCGCGGATCCCGACTTGGATCCGAGCGTTGACTTGAAAGCCGGGAATCGATAAGCTAATCGAATTATCGCGTTCTACGCCGGCTGCGGGGAGAGGTGGCCGAGAGGTTGAAGGCGCCGCTCTCGAAAAGCGGTGTGCCGCTTGAAACGGCACCGTGGGTTCGAATCCCACCCTCTCCGCCAGCATCGGCCGGCGGCCTGCTCCGGCGAGCGGCGGCGGGGCAGGGGATTTTCGCGGACGATCCGTTTGCGGAGAGATGTCCGAGCTGGCCGAAGGAACACGACTGGAAATCGTGTGTGCCGCTTGAAACGGCACCGTGGGTTCGAATCCCACTCTCTCCGCCACTTCCCGCTTCGCCCCCCGGAGCGAACCCGCTGTAGAATCGATGTCGTACCTGGTTTTCGCACGCAAGTACCGCCCCCGCAGCTTTGCGGACGTGACGGCTCAGGGCCACGTGACGCAAACGCTGCGCAACGCTCTCTCCTCGGGGCGCTTGGCGCACGCCATTCTCTTCGCCGGCCCCCGCGGCACCGGCAAGACCACCATCGCCCGCATTCTCGCCCGCGCCGTGAACTGCGAGCACGGTCCCGCGCCCGATCCCTGCAACCGCTGCCGATCCTGCCTGGATCTGCTCGCCGGCCGCGGCACCGACGTCTACGAAATCGACGGCGCCTCCAACAACAACGTCGAGCAGATCCGCGAGCTGCGCGAAAACCTCAAGTACCTGCCGGCGCACAGCCGCTACAAGATCTACATCATCGACGAGGTGCACATGCTGAGCGCTTCGGCCTTCAACGCCCTGTTGAAGACGCTCGAGGAGCCCCCCGCCCATGTCCTGTTCTTCTTTGCGACCACCGAAGCCCACAAAATCCCGGCGACGATCCTCTCCCGTTGCCAGCGCTTCGACCTGCGGCGGATTCCGATCGCCTTGCTGGTGGAGCGTCTTGCCGCGGTGTGCCGCGCCGAAGGGGTGGAGATCGAAGCTCAGGGACTGGAGGCGATCGCCCGCGAGGCCGACGGCAGTCTGCGCGACGCCCTGAGCCTGCTCGATCAGGTTCTCGCCGGCGGGGAATCGGCGCTCACCGCCGAGCAGGTGCTCGAAACCCTGGGCCTCGTCGACCGCCGGCGGATCCACGAGTTGCTCTCGGCCTGCCTCGAGGGCGATGCCCCTCCATTTCTTGCCGCTCTCGAGGACCTGCACGAGCGGGGGCACGACCTGAAAAAGCTTTACGCCGAGATGCTCGGGACCCTGCGGGATCTCTGGGTGCTGCGCAGCAGCCGGCAGGGATCCCGCCTCGTCGACTGCCCGGAGGCGGAAGGCAAAGCGCTTGAGGCGCTCGCGGCCCGGTTTCCGGCATCTACGGTGGAAAACGCGCTCGAGACCTTCTTTCGCGAGGAGCCCTCCGTGCGTCTTTCCTCCCAGCCGCGGCTTGCCGTGGAAATGGCCTTTTTCCGCTGGCTGCGCAGCCGCGACTGGCTTTCGATCGACGGATTGATCGGCAAGCTCGAGCGCCTGCGGGCTTCGCTCGAGGGGCGGGGGGAATCGGCCGCGGATCCTTCCGCCGGCGCCCCGCCGGCCGGGGAGATCGGCTGCGGGAAGGCGGAGCCTCCCGCCGCCCGGACGGCAGGGGAGCGGGAGGCCTGGCCGGAGGTGATCCGCCGGGTGGCCGGGGAACTTCCCAGCCTTGCCGCCGCGCTGAAACGCGCGCGGCTGGTTTCCGCCGACGCCGAGCGGATCGAAATCGATCCGGGCGGGAGCGATTTTCTGCGGCAAAGCCTGGCGCGCGATAAGCCGCTTGCCGTGCTGCGACGCGTCTGTGCCGAGGTCTTCGGCGGGGTTCCCGAAATCCGGCTCGCCGGGAAGTCCCCGTCGCCGGGGGATCCGGATCGGCCCCGGCGCGATCGGCGCACGCGGGTGCAGGAAACCATGAACCATCCGCTGATCGCCGAGGCGATGGAGCTCTTCAACGGGCGGCTGATCGATGTCGCCGTGAATCCCGAGGAGGATGCATGAAATCGATGGGCAACATGCTCCGTGAAGCACAGAAACTGCAGGCCCGCATGCTGAAACTGCAGGAAGAGCTGGCGTCCCGAACCGTCGAGGCCTCCTCCGGGGGCGGCATGGTCCGCGTGGTGGCCAACGGCCGGCAGGAGATCGTCTCGCTCGCCATCGAACCCGAGGTGGTCGATCCGAAGGATGTGGAGCTGCTGCAGGATCTCGTGCTGGCTGCCGTGAACGACGCCCTGGGCCGTTCGCGGGAGATGGTGGCGGCGGAAATGGGCAAGCTGACCGGCGGTCTGACCCTGCCGGGGGGGATGTGACCATGGATCCGCACCCGGCGCCGCTGCGGCGGCTGATCACGCTGCTCACGCGTCTTCCCGGGGTGGGGGAAAAGACGGCCGAACGGCTGGCGCAATATGTGCTCACCGCCCCGGAAGGCTGGGTCGAGGAACTCTCGCGCAGCCTGCTCGAGGCCCGCCGCGGCGTTCGGCTCTGCAGCCGCTGCTTTGCGCTGAGCGCCGCCGAGCTCTGCGCGATCTGCTCCGACCCCGCACGCGACGCTTCGATCCTGTGCGTGGTCGAGCAGCCTGCGGACCTTGCCGTTCTGGAACGGTCGGGGGCGTTCCGGGGGCTCTATCACGTGCTGCTCGGGGCGATCTCCCCCCTGAGCGGTGTGGGCCCGGAAAACCTGCGCATCGCCGAACTGCTCGCCCGCGTCGCTGGGGGCGGGGTGCGGGAGGTGGTGATCGCCACGTCGACCGGCGTCGAGGGGGAGGCGACGGCGGCCTACCTGGCCGCCCGGCTGGCTACGCTTCCCGTCACGGTGACCCGCATCGCCTCCGGGGTGCCCGTGGGGGGGGATCTCAAGTACGTGGACCCGGTGACGCTCAAGAAAGCCCTGGAGGCCCGCCATGCGCTGGGATGAGGAAGCTCCGGATCTCTTCGTCTGCCGGCGCTGCGGCGACTGCTGCAGGGGGTACGGCGGCACCGTCGTGGACGAGCGGGACATCGCCGCCATCGCCTTCTTTCTGAAACTGCCCCCCGCGGAGGTGAGGGAGGCATATTGCCTGTCGGCGGGAAAGCGCTTCCTGCTGGGCCAGCGCGAAGACGGCTATTGCGTTTTTTGGGACGGGCTCTGCCGCATCCACCCCGTCAAGCCGCGGATGTGCCGCCGCTGGCCGTTCATCGAAAGCCTGCTCCGGGACCCGGAAAACTGGCGGGTCATGGCTTCGGTCTGCCCGGGGATCCGGGCCGGGGCTCCCCTGCCGCGCGTCCTTCGGTTCACCGCGGAACGCCTCCGGGCCGAAACCGAGCGTCCCGCAGCCGGAAATCCCCCACTCGACCCATGAACGAAGCCTCCTTCCGCCGCGACGCCCCTCCCGAGCCGTCCCCGGAGGAGGTGCGCGCCGAGTGCCGACGGCTCGAAGGGTTGCTGCGGCAGCGCGAGCAGCAGATCGCGGATCTCGAACGGCAACTCGAGCAGGCCCAAAAGATGGAAACCCTGGGGACGTTGGTCGCCGGGATCGCCCATGAGATCAACAATCCGATCGGCCTGATTCTCTACAACCTCCCGCTGTTACGGAAGACCTGGACCGATTTGTTGCCGCTTTTGCACGAGGAAAGCCGCCGCGACGCCGAGCGCCGCTTCGGGGGTTTGACGGCCTCCTTCCTCGAGCAGCGGATGCCCCAGCTGATCGCCGACATGGAGCTGGCGGCCCAGCGCGTGGTGCGCATCGTGGGCGGGCTCAAGAGTTTCTCGCGCCGGAGCGATCCCGCCGAACGGGAGCCGCTGGATGTCAATGCGGCGGTGAACAACGCCTTGAGGCTGTGCCGCAGCACGTTCAGCCGCGCCGGGGTTCGGTTGCAGCTCGATCTGGCCTCCGATCTGCCCGTAATCGAGGCCAACCTGCAGAACCTCGAGCAGATCGTGGTCAACCTGCTTGTCAACGCCGTCCAGGCGATCCACCACGACCACGGCGAAATCGCGGTGCGGACGGAGTTTTGCGTGCGGGACGGAAGCGTCTGGGTGAGTGTCGCCGACAACGGCCGCGGGGTTCCCGCCGAGATCGCCGAGCGCATTTTTCTGCCTTTCGTGACCGACAAGCAGGCCCAGGGCGGCACGGGGCTCGGCCTTTCGGTCAGCCAACGTCTGGCGCGGGCCCACGGCGGGACGATCGATTTCGAAAACCGCCCCGGCGGCGGGGCGATCTTCCGCCTCAAGCTGCCGACCCCGATGCAGAAGAAAGCGCCGCGGATCCTCGTCGTGGACGATGACCCGTTGGTGCGGCACATTTTGATGGAGGCGCTCGCGATGCCGCGCCGCTACCTGCTCGAGGAGGCCGTCAACGGCATCGAGGCCTTGATCCGGCTGGGGACGTGGAGGCCGGCGCTGGTCCTGCTCGATGTGCTGATGCCGGAAATGGACGGCGTCGAGGTCTGCCGGCACATTCGCGCCGAGCCGGCGCTTGCGGGCATGAAGGTGATCCTGACGACGGGTTTCCCCGGCCACCCCAAGCTCGTCGAGCTCGCCCGCCTCGGCTTCACCCACGTGCTTCCCAAGCCCTTCGACATCCCCGTCCTTCTCGGCAAGGTGCGCGAGCTGCTCGAGGCGTGACCCGGGCGGGTCAGGGTTCCGCGGAAAGGAATCCCGCTTTGAACGCTTCGCGGTTCAGACGGGCGATGTGCACGATCGAGATTTCCTTGGGGCAGGTCATCTCGCACTCGCGGTGGTTGGAACAGTTGCCGAACCCGCAGGCGTCCATCGCGCGCACCATCGCCAGCACGCGGCGGGCGGCCTCGGGGCGGCCCTGCGGGAGCAAGGCGAGATGGGAAACCTTGGCGCTCGTGAAGAGCATGGCCGAGGCGTTCGGGCAGGCGGCCACACAGGCCCCGCAGCCGATACAGGCCGCGGCGTCCATCGCCCGCTCCGCGCGATCGGGCGGCACAGGAAGCGTGTTCGCCTCCGGTGCGCTACCGGTGTTCACCGAAACGAACCCGCCCGCCTGAATGAGGCGGTCGAGGGCGCTGCGATCCACCACGAGATCTTTGATCACCGGAAAGGCCCGAGCGCGGAAGGGTTCGATCACGATCGTGTCGCCGTCGCGAAAATGGCGCATGTGGAGCTGGCAGAGCGTCGTTCCTCGCAGGTGACCGTGCGGTCGGCCGTTCACCACCGCCCCGCAGGAACCGCAGATCCCCTCCCGGCAGTCGTGGTCGAAGGCGACGGGCTCCCGTCCCTCGAGGATCAGCTTCTCGTTTACCACATCGAGCATTTCGAGAAAGGACATGTCGGTCGAGATGTCCTCCGCCGCGAAGGTCTCGAAGCGACCCGGATCCGCGGGCCCCTTCTGGCGCCAGATCTTCAGGGTCAGACGGATGCGTTGACTCACTTGTAGCTCCTTTGGGTCAGCGGCACGTGTTCGAATACGAGCGGCTCTTCGTGACGCACGGGCTCCCGTCCCTCGCCGACAAACTCCCAGGCCGCCACATGGCAGAAGCGCTCGTCGTCCCGCCGGGCCTCGTTTTCCTCGGTCTGGTAGGCCTCGTTGAAGTGGCCGCCGCAGGATTCCTGGCGGGCGAGCGCGTCGAGAATCATCAGCTCGGCGAACTCCAGGAAGTCCGCGACCCGTCCCGCCTTTTCCAAGCTCTGGTTCAGGTCGTGTCCGGCTCCGGGGACGCGCACGTTTTGCCAGAATTCTTCGCGCAGCTCCTGGACCCGCGCCCGGGCCTTGGCCAGCCCTTCGTTGTTCCGCGACATACCGCAATGGTTCCAGAGCACCATGCCGAGCTCCCGATGCAGGTCATCGACCGTGCGCCGGCCGTTGACCTCGAGCAGGCGGCGGATGCGCTCCTCGGCCTCGCGGGCGGCGGCGGCGAAAGCGGGGTCGGAAGCGGAGACGGGCTCGAGGGGGGTTCCCGCGAGATAGCCGCCCAGGGTGTAGGGGATGATGAAATATCCGTCCGCCAGGCCCTGCATGAGGGCGCTGGCGCCGAGGCGGTTGGCCCCGTGGTCGGAGAAGTTCGCCTCGCCGAGGACGAAAAGCCCATCAAGCGTGCTCATCAGGTTGTAGTCGACCCAGAGCCCACCCATCGTGTAATGGACGGCCGGGTAGATCTTCATCGGCGTTTCGTAAGGATCGTCCCCGGTGATCTTCTCGTACATCTGGAACAGGTTCCCGTACTTGCGCTCGATCACGGCCCGGCCGTCACGGCCGATGGCATCGGCGAAATCGAGATAGACCGCCAGGCCCGTCTCCCCGACCCCCTTGCCTTGGTCGCACTGTTCCTTGACGTTGCGCGAGGCGACGTCGCGCGGGACGAGATTGCCGAAGCTCGGGTACTTGCGTTCCAGGAAATAATCCCGCTCGGCCTCCGGGATCTGATGCGGGGGTCGCTTGTCGCCGGCGGTTTTCGGGACCCACACGCGCCCGTCGTTGCGCAGGCTCTCGCTCATCAGCGTGAGCTTAGACTGGTAGGTGCCGTGCACCGGGATGCAGGTCGGATGGATCTGGGTGAAGCAGGGGTTGGCGAATGCCGCCCCGCGCTTGTAAGCCCGGAAAGCGGCCGTGACGTTGCTCGCTTTGGCGTTGGTCGAGAGGTAGTAGGCGTTGCCGTACCCCCCGGTCGCCAGCACCACGGCGTGCCCCTCGTGGCACTCGATCTCCCCGTTCAGCAGGTTTCGGGCGACCACACCGCGCGCTCTGCCGCGGACCACCACGATGTCGAGGATTTCGCGGCGGGGAAACAGGCGCACCCGCCCCGCCGCCGCCTGCCGCATCAGGGCCCCGTAAGCGCCCAGCAGCAGTTGCTGCCCGGTCTGCCCGCGCGCATAGAAGGTCCGTGAGAGCTGCGCCCCGCCGAAGGAGCGGTTGGCGAGCAGTCCTCCGTACTCGCGGGCGAAGGGCACCCCCTGGGCGACGCAGTGGTCGATGATCGCGTTGCTGATCTGGGCCAGCCGATAGACGTTCGCCTCCCGCGCACGGAAGTCCCCGCCCTTCACCGTGTCGTGGAAAAGCCGCCAGATGCTGTCGCCGTCGTTCGGATAATTCTTCGCGGCATTGATGCCTCCCTGGGCGGCGATGCTGTGGGCACGGCGCGGCGAGTCGTGGATGCAGAAGGTCTTGACGTTGTAGCCCAGCTCTCCCAGGCTGGCCGAGGCCGATGCTCCGGCCAGTCCGGTCCCCACGACGAGGATGTCGAATTTTCGCTTGTTGGCGGGGTTGACCAGCTTGAGCTCAAAGCGGTGGCGGTCCCACTTCTGCGGCAGGGGGCCGCCGGGGATCTTGGCGTCGAGGCGCATGGGTGCATTCTCCCTTCGGTGCCGCCCCGGCTACATCCGCGCGGCGACGAGAATCGGCAGCGCGCCGAATCCGATCGCCGTCCCGAAAGCGGCCACGAGGCTCAAGGCGAAGATCCAAGGCATGTACTTGGGATGGTGGAGGCCGAGGGTCTGGAAGGCGCTCCAGAAGCCATGCCGCACGTGCAAGGCGACGACGATCATCATCGCGCTGTAGAGGGCCAGCAGATCGGGTCGACGGAAGGCCGCCACCACCCGCTCGAAGATCGTGATCGAGGCCTTGTCCACGAAGGTGAAGTGGAAGAGGTGAAAGACGACGAAGGCGAGGATCAGCAGTCCCGTGTAGGGCATGGTGCGGGAACTCAGGGTGCGGCCGCCGGCGCCGGCGGAAACCTGGTAGGCGACCGGCCGCGCCTTGCGGTTCTGAAAAAAGAGGACGATTCCCGTCGTGATGTGGACGATGGCGCAGACGATCAGAACGGCGCGGAAGAGGTGCAGGATCGGGCCCAGCGATTGCAGACGCTCGGCGTAACCGTTGAAAGCGTCGGGACCGCCGAAGACGGTCAGGTTGCCTGCGAAGTGGGCGGCGAGAAAACCGAGAAAGGCGGATCCGGTTGCGGCCATCAGCCATTTCTTGCCGACCGAAGATGTCAAGAGAGAGAACAACCAGCTCATGGTCACGGCCCCCGGTGTGCGTTTCCGGAAAGAGTTTCTTCTAATCCCGTGATTCGGGCTTTGTCAACCGCCGGCGGCGGGATCGCCGCCGGCGGTTCTTTGGGCTTCGTGGGCTTCCGCGGCCGGCCGCCACCAGGCGTCCCGGGAGGTCTCGAGAACCGCCCGGGCGAGGGATTTCGCGGCCTCGGTCTTCAGCCGGCCCAAAACGTAGGGCAGCCACTCGCGGGGCCCGGAAAAGCCGATGTCCTGGAGGTCCTTGAGGTCGATGATCAGACTCAACTGGTCGGCATCGCGGGCGAGCGCGGCCTCCGGGCTGCGGCCGGATCGAAATTCGGCGAGCAGCTCCTGCAGTTCCGCTTCGAACGGCAGCCCCCGCGCGAGATCCGCCGCGGCCCGCTCTTCGTCGGCGCGGACGTAATGCTTGTGCACCGAGTTCAAGTCCCCGGTGCGTGCCTCGGGCAGGTCATGGGCCAGGCAAAGCGCGAGGACCCGGCCGACATCCGCGCCGGGGGTCACCTGCGCCAAACTCCAGCCGATCAGGGCGGTCATGTAGACATGCTCGGCGACCGTCTCGCGGCCGGATCCCAAGAAGGGATACCCCGAGCGGGGAACCTGCTTGAGCATACGGGCTTCGAAGAGAAATCGGGCGATACACTTCATGAGGATTCCTTTCGTTTCTTCTACTCCGGCGGGGCGGACGGGCACCCCGCAGAGGCACGCTTCCCACTGTTTCGCCGGCTTGCTATGACGCCTCAAGAAAAAAAGCAACCGGTTTCCGAAGGGTTTTGACTTTTTCCGCTTTTCATCTACAATAGGCCGATTTTCAGTCATCCGCTGCGCTACCGCTTTTGGGTTTTCGGCCTCGAGCCTCGGCGGCGGAAGGAGCCGGGTGGAAGCCGGCCGCACGTTGTTCCGTCCTGCGCGACCTCACGTTCCGCAACCCGGGAAAAACCTCAAGGAGGATCGAACGCGACGCATGGACTTTTCATCCCTCGACCTGATCCTGATGATCCGCAATGCGGGGTTGGTCGTTCAGCTGGTGATGGCCATTCTGCTGTTTTTCTCCATCGCCACCTGGGCGATTATCGTCGTCAAGTTCCGCTACATCCGCCGGGCGTTTCGTGAGTCCGCCGAGTTCAGCGAGTATTTCTGGAAGAGCCGCGATTTCTCGAGCGCCTTCGCCAAGGCCAAGAGCCTGCCGGGGAGCCCGCTCGCCCGGATCTTCCGCATCGCCTACCTGGAGCTGAAGAAAACGAGCCAGCTCGGGGAAAGCCCGGAATCCCAATCCGGGGCCGCCCCCTCCCCCCAGTTCAGCTTCGGGGCGCGGCTGGCGGCGACCGACAACGTGAAGCGCGCCCTGCGCCGGGCGATCAACACCGAGATGACGCGGATGACCCAGCTCGTTCCCTTTCTGGCCACGACCGGCAACACGACCCCGTTCATCGGGCTGTTCGGGACGGTCTGGGGCATCATGAATTCGTTCCACGGGATCGGCTTGAAGGGCTCGGCCAATCTGGCGGTCGTCGCTCCGGGGATCTCCGAGGCCCTGGTCGCCACGGCGGCCGGCCTGGCCGCCGCCATTCCCGCGGTGATCGCCTACAACTATTTCATGAGCAAGATTCGGATCGTGGAAACCGAGTTCCAGAGCTTCTCGGCCGATTTTCTAAACATCGTCGAGCGGGACATTCTGCGGGTCGAAAGGAGGCGCGATGAAGGCCGGCGGCAATCCTGACGGGTTTCTCTCCGAGATCAACGTCACGCCCTTTGTGGACGTCATGCTGGTGTTGCTGATTATCTTCATGGTGACGGCCCCCATGATGAGCCAGGGACTCGATGTGGCGCTGCCCCAGGTGACGGCCAAGCCGCTGGAGACCAAGGACGAGCAGCTCATGGTCACGGTGAACCGCGAGCGGCAGATTTTCATCAACGATTTCGCCGTGGATCTGGAAACCTTGGGGGACAAGCTCGCCAAGATCGTCCAGGGAAGGGCGAACGCCGAAGTCTATCTCAAGGCCGATCGCGAGGTTCCTTACGGAGTGGTGGCCGCGGTGATGGCTCAGATCCGGGAAGCGGGCGTCGAGAAGCTCGGCATGGTTACCGAACCGCCGCCCGCGGAAAAAGACCC
This sequence comes from uncultured Desulfatibacillum sp., assembly GCA_964596545.1. GTDB lineage: Bacteria > Desulfobacterota > Desulfobacteria > Desulfobacterales > SpSt-501 > SpSt-501. Next base: position 36,268 of record CAZQUP010000023.1, read on the forward strand.
CCGCAAGGGCAAACCGAAACGCTGATGAGTGCTTTTCTTCGCCAGGGCCGACCGCGAGGGGAAATGCTGGACGCCCCGCTCCCCTCTCTTTGGCCGGGAATCGCGGTATCCTTCTTGCTCCACGCGGCGGTCGTGTTTCTGATCCTGAACGCGCCTTCGTTGGGCTCGACCCCGCGGATCCCGCCGGGGGGGGCGATTACCGTCGACCTGGTCTCGGCCGCAGGACCCGGCGGGCCTCCGGGTCCGCCTGCGGCGCAGCCCGAGGCCGCGGTCGCCGAAAAGCCCCCGACCCCCGCAACGCCCACAGCCCCCGCGCCG
>CAZQUP010000024.1:0-35241 GCA_964596545.1 uncultured Desulfatibacillum sp.
CGGCGCACATGACCATGCCGGCGAAGAACATGGTGCCGCCGATGACGCGGATCCCCAAACCCGGTCCGGGAAAGGGTTGCCGCCAGATGAGCTCCGCGGGCAGACCGAGCTCGCGGCCGAGCCGGCGGACTTCGTCTTTGAAGAGATGCCGGAGCGGCTCGATCAGCCGCAGCCGCATGCGCTTCGGCAGCCCGCCGACGTTGTGATGGGATTTGATCACGGCGGAAGGACCCCCGTAGGCCGACATCGATTCGATCACGTCCGGGTAGAGCGTTCCCTGGGCCAGAAAGTCGACCCCCCGGATGCGTCCGGCTTCGGACTCGAAGACCTCGAGAAAGACTCTCCCGATGATCTTGCGCTTGCGCTCGGGGTCGGTGACCCCGGCAAGGGTTTTCAGAAAACGGCGCCCGGCGTTCACAAAACGCACGCGGATCCGCAGGTGACGGCGGAAGAGCTCTTTCAGACGGGCGGCTTCCCCCTCGCGCAGAAGACCGTTATCGACGAAGATGCAGCTCAGCCGATCGCCGACCGCCCGGTGCAGCAGGACCGCCGTCACCGTGGAGTCCACCCCGCCGCTCAGACCCAAAATCACCCGCCCGTCGCCTACCGTCCGCCGGGTCTCTTCCACCGCCTGGCGGAGGAAAGACTTCATCGTCCAGAGACGACGACAACCGCAGACGTGGAAAAGAAAATTGCGCAGGATGAGACCGCCCTGGGGAGTGTGGGCCACCTCGGGATGAAATTGAACGCCGTAGAGCCGCCGGCGCCGATCCGAGACCGCGGCGACGGCCGTGTTCGCCGTCGCCGCGGTGATGCGGAAACCCTCCGGAAGGCGTTCGATCGCATCCCCGTGGCTCATCCAACAGGTGCGCGGTGCCTTGAGGCCGCGAAAGAGAGGGTCCTGGGGATCGATGCGCCGCAGCTCGGCGAAGCCGTATTCTCGACGGGGCGCCGCGGCGACCCGGCCGCCGAGGGCGTCCACCATAAATTGCATCCCGTAGCAGATGCCCAAGACGGGGATGCCGAGAGCGAAAACGCCCGGGTCGCAGCGGGGGCTGTTTTTTTCGTAAATGCTGGCAGGTCCGCCGGAGAGGATGATGCCCTCGGGGGCAAGTTCGCGGATCGCCTCGAGGGAGAGGGAGGGCGGCTCGATGCGGCAGAAGACCTTCTCCTCGCGCACGCGTCGCGCGATGAGTTGGTTGTATTGAGAGCCGAAGTCGATGATCAGAATCATGGTCTCCGCCGCTCTTCCGGAAAAGACCGCCGCAGGCTGCGGCGGCGGCGCGATGGACGGAAGTTCGCCCGGCGGTCGGTGCTTGGCAACGGCCGGGTCCGTCCGAATCAAGTGTTTTCCGCACTATCGCCAAGGGAGACGCAAATGTCAATTGCCGCCATTCCCCCCGAGGGGGCGCTCCCGCCTTGGGGCTCGGGCGGTCGGTGGACACGCTTCTGCGGTCTTCGCGGCGGCGGTTGATCGGCTATCCAAAGCGTGCTACAAGGCCCGCGTCCGAGAGAACGGAGCTTGACCTCGGAAGGCCTCGGAGGAGGATTCTTCCGCCGCTACCGTCGAAAGGGAAACGCCGTCATGTACGAAAGCAGCGATCTCCGCAAAGGGCTCAAGATCGAGTACGAGGGGGAGCCCTATCTGGTCGTGCAGTTTGAGTTCGTCAAGCCCGGAAAGGGGCAGGCGCTCTATAAGTGCCGCCTGAAAAACATGCTGACCGGAGTGCAATTCGACCGCACCTTTCGCTCCGGGGAGAAGTTTGGGGAACCGCAGCTCGAAGAAAAAGAGATGGAGTTTCTTTACAAAGAGGGCGACAAATACTGCTTCATGAACACGGCGAACTACGAGCAGGAATTCCTCTCCGAGGAGCAGGTCGGTGAAGCGCGGAATTTTCTATTGGAGAACACCCGTTGCACGGTCCTCTTCTATCGCGATCGACCGATCGGGATCACCCTGCCCACCTTCATGAACCTGCGCATCGTCAAGGCCGATCCTTGGGTCAAGGGCGACACGGCCTCGGGGGACTCGAAGCCGGCGACCCTCGAAACCGGCTACGTCGTACAGGTCCCCCCGTTTCTCGAGGAGGGGCAGCTGATCAAGATCGACACCCGCACCGGCGAATACGTCGAGCGGGTGAAGGAATAACCCCGGAGGGGGTTCTCGGAGAAAGCGGCGCTAGTCCGTCTCTTCCACGTCCGCGGCGCCGTCGATGAAAAACTGCAGCTGAACTCCGCCGAGGGCGATCACGTCCATGTCCGCCAGCCGCAGCGGAGCGTGGAGCGCGCGGCCGTTCACCCGCGGCCGGCTCCAGCCGCCGACGTAGCTCAGGTACCAGCCGTCCGACCTGCGACTCAAGGTCGCCGCCGTCCGCCCCACCTTCCAGCTCCGCACCACCAGATCGCAGGCCGGGTCCCGGCCCAAGGTGAAGAGGCTCCCCGACACCGCGATTTCCCCCTTGCCGCCACTGACGTAGGAGAGATGCGCCGCGGTCAAGGAGCGGCGGGTCGCATTGCGCGGTGCGGCGGCGGCGCTTTTTTCGACCATGGAGCGGTAGGTGGGGGTGTCCATGACCATGGTGCGGTCGACGGCCGGCTGCGGTCCGGGATCCTCGCCGAGGGTCTGTTCGAGGGAGAAGTGGATCTGGTGTTTTCCGATGCTGATCACGTCGCCGTGCTTCAGCCGGTGCGAGGCCACCAGCTGTTCGTTGACGAAGGTGCCGTTCTTGCTTTGCAAGTCGACCAGAACGAAGACCTCCCCCACCGCGTCGATCCGTGCATGGTGTCCCGAAACCGCCAGGTTGTCGATGACGATGTCGTTGTCTTTGCGGCGGCCGATGGTGATCGAAGCCCCCCGGCCGAGAGGATACCGGCCGAGGATGTTCTCCTTGAACTTCAGGGTGAGCAACGGCATGGCGACCCCCCTGCTACCCTTGCCGGAGGCGGGCGGTGATCCATTTCATCCGTCGGGAGAGAAACCGCCGCAGTCGGGCGGCACGCCCTTGCGGCGGCGAGTCGATGCGTAGCACGACGGCGGAGATGTTGTCTTCGCCGCCGCGGGCGTTCGCCCGCGAGATCATCTCGCGGCAGGCCCGCTCCGGCGGGTGAGACAGGACGATATCCCGGATTTCCTCGGGGGAAAGTTTGTTGCTCAGGCCGTCGGAGCAGATGACGACGGCGTCGTCGCGTAGCGCGCTTACCTCGCAGATGGCCGGCTCGACCGACGGCTCGGGCCCCAGAGCGCGGGTCAGCACGTGTCCCAGAGAAGCGGGAACCGCTTCGACGCCCAGCTCCTCCCGCAGGGTGTGCGGCACCGACAAACGCTCGATGGCACCCTCGCGGATCAGGAAGATCGGACTGTCGCCGACGTTCGCCGCGACCAGGGAATCCCCTGCCACATAGACCGCCGCGATCGTGGATCCCATGCCCTGGAGGTCTCTGGAGGAAGCGGCGGCCTCGTGCACCCTGCGGTTGCTCCAACGGATGCCTTCTAGCAGTCGCCGGGCGGAAACGGAGAGCGTCCGCGAACCGGGGGCGGTATCCGGGACAGGATTGCCCGCCAGATAACGCCGAATGGAATCGATTGCCAGCTCGCTTGCAACATCCCCCGCGCGGTGTCCGCCCATGCCGTCGGCTACGGCGTAAAGGCCGTGTTCGTCGTCGATCAGCAGACGGTCTTCGTTGACCGGTCGGATCCTGCCGGTATCGGTGAGCCCACTCGATTGCACGGCGCGAAGAGCTGGATTAATATCCGGTTTCAACAAGTTGCATCCTGATCGCCCGGTCTCGCGAGACGCGGGGAGTGCTGTCGCCTTCATTATCGGCAAAATCAAAAAAAAGTTCATTTCCCGGCCGAATGCGCGAAGGAGGAAAGGATGGGAAACCTGAATCGGGTTTTCCCGTTGCGGCCTGCGATCCAGCACTACGACTGGGGATCGCCCACGGCGTTCGTGGATCTCCTCGGCCTGGAAAACCCGGATCGCAAACCCTTGGCCGAGCTCTGGATGGGGGCTCATCCCAAGGCCCCTTCGGAGGTGGAATCGGAAACCGGGTGGGTGGGGCTCGATCTTCTGGTGCGGGAAAATCCGCAGGCGATTCTGGGTTCATCCGCCCGGGGCGGTTCCACACACGGATTCCCGTTTTTGTTCAAAGCCCTCGCCGCCGAACGGCCCCTTTCCATCCAGGTTCATCCCGACGCCGAAAGGGCCGCCGCCGGCTACGAGCGGGAAAACAAAGCAGGTCTGCCCCTCGATTCGCCGCAGCGAAACTACCGCGACCCCAACCCGAAACCGGAACTGCTCCATGCCTTGAAACCGTTTGTTCTTCTCTGCGGTCTTCGGCCACCGGCGAGGATCCTGCAGATGATCCGCGGACTTTGCCCCGAAAGCCTTAAAACCGAAGCCGACGCTCTTGCCTCTTGCCTGGACGGGCAAGGGCGAAAACGCTTTGTGGCCGCGATCCTCGCGCTTGCGGCGGAAGAGGCGCGTGAGCGGAGGAAGAGGGTCATCCAGGAGGCGCTCGAACGCTGCGGGCGCCTGGCGGAGCCGCAGTTGGAATGGGTGGCGCACCTGGCCCGTTTTTTCCCGGAAGACATCGGGGTGATCGCGCCGGCCTGGATGAACCTCCTGCGCCTCGAGCCGGGCCGGACGGTTTATCTTCCTCCCGGGTTATTGCACGCTTACCTCGCGGGCGTGGGAATCGAGCTCATGGCCGACTCCGACAACGTGATCCGCGGCGGGCTGACGCCGAAGCACGTCGACGTTCGAGAACTCATGAGAACCGTCGACTTCACGCTGGAAAGGGCCCGGGAGATTCCGCCCGAGAGAAGCCCGAGCGGAGAAACCCTCTACAGGATACCGGAGGGAATGCTCGGCCTTTCCCTCATCCGGACGACGCCGAAAGACTCTTTTCACAGTCCAAAGAGGCGCGGAGTGGAGATCCTGCTCTGCCTGGAGGGCGAGGGAGTCCTCGAAGAAAACGCCTGCCCCCCTCGACGGCACACCCTTCAGGCCGGAGCCTCTTTTCTCATACCCGCCGCCGCCCCGTCTTACCGTCTTATCGGAAGACTTCTCATAAGCAAGGCCTTTGTTCCATAACCAATTGAAAAAACATTTATATCCATCTTCCGTCCGACTTGACAACATCCGGGGTGTCGGTTAGGGTCGATCCCAGGGGCCGAAAAATCCTTTCCTTGCTCGTTTCGTCGGCAATTCACTGCGGATGGAAACCGGCATGAGCCATCTTCTGATCCGCTGGATCGTTCTCACCGTTGCCGTGCTGATCGCGGCGTATACCGTGGATGGCATTGCGGTCAGCGGATTTTTCTCCGCCCTCTGCGCCGCGGCTCTCCTCGGAATCCTGAACGCCGTGCTGCGGCCGATCCTGGTGCTGCTGACCCTGCCGATCACGGTTCTTTCCTTCGGTTTTTTCCTGCTGGTGATCAATGCCGTCCTGCTCAGCCTGGTGTCGAGCGTGATCCGCGGTTTTGACGTTCAGGGCTTCTGGCCGGCCGTATTCGGATCGATCCTCATCAGCGCCGTAAACTGGGCTCTGAACTCCCTGCTCGCCCGTTCCCCCCGCAGGGGGTCCCCGCGCAGGGCAGGGGAGGAGGAGGTGATCGATCTCGAACACCGGGGCGGAAACCGTTGGGAGTGAAACCCCTTTTCTGCCATGGCCGGATTGCATCTTCTCACCGGAAACCGCATGGAGCGGCTGGCCGAGGAACTGGCCGATCTGCTGCGCACCCCCTGGGGTTCGCCGCTTGTCCCCGAAACGGTGGTCGTGCAAAGCCGGGGCATGGAGCGCTGGCTTTCCCAAAAGATCGCCCGCAGGAACGGCATCTGCGCCAATCTGACGTTCCCCTTTCCCAACCGCTTTCTCGAGCGTCTTTGCGAAGCCGCGGGAGTGATGGGGCCGGCAGAGCGCTCGGCCTTCGAGCCGGAGGCTTTGGCCTTCCGCCTCTTCTCGTTGTTCGGCGATCTTTCCCGCGGTGCGGATGATCTTCCGCTGCGGCGTTATCTGGAAAGCGACCCGGGCGACCTGCGGCGATGGGAACTCGCCGAGCAGTGCGCGGATCTCTTTGATCAGTACCTCGTCTTTCGACCGGAGATGATCGTCTCCTGGGAGGAGACTTCCCCGCCGCCCGGCGAGCCCCACCGGTGGCAGGCGCTCTTGTGGAGACGGATCGTCGCTCAAACCGGCGGCAGGCATCGCGAGGCCTTGCGGCGCAAACTCTTCGAGGCCGTTCGCCGTCGTTCGATTCCGCTCGAAAGACTTCCGGCGCGGGTTTTCGTCTTCGGCATTTCCTACCTGCCGCCCTTTCATCTGGAAATCCTGAGTACGATTGCGAACCTGATCGATGTATACTTCTTCCTGCTCAACCCCTGCCGGGAGTACTGGGCGGATCTGCTTTCCCGCCGCGAGATCCTGCGACTGGAAGGTAAACGGCGCCTGCTTGGAGACGGAGACGAGCTCCACCTCGAGGAGGGGCACCCTCTGCTCGCCTCGCTGGGTCTCCCCGGGCGGCAATTCCTCGAGCGGATCGTGGAGACCGCCGCCGACCCCCGCGAATTCTACGAGGATCCGGGCGAAGACACCCTGCTGCACCGCATCCAGTCCGATCTCTTGTACCTTCGTCCCCCGGCGCCTTTTACCTTGCCGCCGGGGGATTCTTCGATCCGCGTGCACTCCTGCCACAGCCCGATGCGCGAAATGGAGGTGTTGCGCGACCAGCTCCTCGATCTTTGGGAAAAGGAGCCCGGTCTGGGTCCCCCCGACGTGGTGGTCATGGCCCCCGATATCTCACGCTATGCCCCCTTCGCGTCGGCGGTTTTCGAAGCGGGAGATCCCCCCATCCCCATCAATGTGGCCGATCGTCCCTCCTCCCACGGCAGACCCTTTCTGCAGAGTTTCTTCCGTCTGCTCGACCTGAAAGACAGCCGCTTCACGATCGAGGACCTGTTGCGGATCCTTGAAGACGAGGAAATCGCCGCCCGCTTCGGCCTGAGCGGGGGAGAGATCGCGAGGCTCGCATCCTGGCTGCGCGGTGCGGGAATCCGCTGGGGGCTCGATGAGACCACCCATCCCGTGCTGGCGCATCTCGAGCGGGCGCCCAACACCTGGAAGGCGGGGGTCGAGCGGTTGTTGCTCGGCTACGCTCTGCCTGCCGCGGGAAACGAATGCTTCGCGGGGCGAAGAGGGGCCGATCTCTTGGAAGGAAAGGACGCCGGTCGCCTTGGCGGGTTTCTCGATTTCCTGGAACTTTGCGCTTCCTGGTGCTTGCGGCTGAGGGAACCGCGCGGGCTTTCCGCATGGGGAAAGGAAATTTTCGAGCTCCTGGAGGATTTTTACGGGGGCGGAGGGGCGCCGAGCGAGGAGCGCAGGCGCATCGAGCGCGCGATTGCCGAATTTGCGGCCCTGGAAGATCAAAGCGGCTGTCACGGCCGAATTCCGCTCGAGATCCCGCGTCGTGTTCTTGAACGGCGGCTGGCCGGAGAGGGGCCGGGAAAGGGATTTCTGCAGCACGGGGTGACCTTCTGCTCCATGTTGCCGATGCGCAGCATCCCCTTCGCCGTCGTCTGCCTTGTCGGGCTGGACCACGATGCCTTTCCGCGCGAAACGCGTCGGTGGGCCGTTGGCCGTATGGCCCTCTCACCCCGGCCGGGCGACCGCTCCAGAAGAAGCGACGACCGCTACCTGTTCCTCGAGGCGATCCTCTCCGCAAGGCGCCGCCTGATCATCAGCTACGTCGGCCAGGACATTCAGGACAACCGCATTCTGCCCCCTTCGGTTCTCGTCAGCGAGCTTCTCGACACCCTGTCGCGGGGTTACGGAATCGAGCTGGAAGACCCCATGGCACCGGTTCTGGTGCGCCATCCGCTGCATTCCTTCTCCGAGCGCTACTTCACGGGAACCCCAGCCCTCTTCAGCTATTCGCGGGAAGATTGCGCGGCCTTGCAGTCAAGCCTGGAAGGCCCGGAAGGCGATGGATTCACCCGCGAGCCGCTCCCGCCCGAATCGCTCGAGAACTCCGGGGCGGCCGCTCCCGTTCCCCTGGAGGATCTTGTCGCCTTCTTGCGCAACCCGGCGCGCTTTTATCTGAGGCGATTGGGGGTGAGGATGGATCGCCCGCAGGCGGCGATCGAAGAAAGCGAACCTTTCGCCCTGGAGGGCCTCGAGCGCTACCGGCTGGGAAACCGCATTTTGGAAGAACGCCTGGCCGGGTCCACGGCGCTCGATCTCCTTGAGGCCTTGCGGTCCGAAGGAAAGCTCCCTCCCGGCCGTGCCGGGGAAGTCGAATTCCGCGAGCTCTGGCGCACGGCCGATCTCATGGCCCGAAGCCTCCACGCTCGCGGCCTTCGGCCCACAGCCCATCGGGAGCGCAAAATCTTTGCGGCGGGGAACCTCCGGGTGAGCGCCGACCTGCCCGACCGCGGCACGGAAGGGGTCGTGCGCCTGCGCTTCGCCCGGGTGAGCCCGGCCGAGTTGCTCGCCGTCTGGATTGAACACCTGGCCTTCTGCCGCTGCGCCGATCCCCCCGCCGAGGAAAACAAAAGCTTTTTGCTCGGAACCGACCGGCTGGCCTTCTTCGAACGCCCCTCGGATCCCGGCGTCCTTCTCGACCGGTTGGTGGCGGTCTTTCTCGAGGGTAGAAGGCGGCCGATTCCCTTCTTCCCTGCCACTTCCTATGAGTTTTCCCGCCGCCGCAGGGAAGGAATTCCGCAGCGCGCGGCTCTCGCGTCCGCCCGGCGGATCTGGGAAGGAGACGATCACCGGGAGGGCGAGTTCCGGGATCCGGCGGTAAAGCGCTGCCACGCGGGAGGGGATCCGCTGGGGGAGGAGTTCCAGGAATTGAGCCTGCGGGTTTGGGATCCGATTCTGTCCTGCCTGCACGAGGAGACCCTGGGGGAGGCATGACGCGTTTCGACGCCCTTGAGATTCCTCTGGAGGGGGTCTCGCTCATCGAGGCCGCTGCGGGTACCGGCAAAACCCATGCCGTCGAAGACCTTTTCCTTCGGCTCCTTGTCGAAGCGGAAATCCCGGTCGAAGAGATCGTCGTCGTGACGTTCACGCGCGCCGCCACTGCGGAGCTGCGGGATCGGATCTACCGTCGGGCCTCCGCCTGGGCCGCGCGGCTTGCCGGGGCCGCCCCGGCGAAGAGGGATCCGCTGTTCGAGCGGATCCTCGAGCGGCAGGGCGGCGACCCCTCGCGCGCCGCCTGGCTGATGCGCCGGGCGCTGCTCGATTTCGACCGCGCCGTCATCCTGACGATCCACGGTTTCTGTCAGCGTTTGCTCTTCGAGCATGCTTTCGAGGCCGCAAGCGGCTTCCGCTTCGAGATCGCCACCGACCCCGCTCCGCTGCTGGAAGAGATCGTCCAGGATTTCTGGCGCGAGTCGATCTGCAACCGGCCGCCCGAATTTTTGGGAATGCTGCGCCCGGGTTTTTCCACTCCGCAGGGGTGGCTATCGTTTCTGCAGCTCTGCCAGGCCCCGGAATTCATAATTTACCCCCCGGAGGACACCCCGGTCCTGCGCCGCGAAAGCCTGGAAGCCTACCGCTTGGCGAGAAACCGCTTGCGGGCCTTGTGGCCCGAAGCCGGGCCCGCCGTCCGGCACCTCCTTGCCGAGGCTCCGCTTCACGCCGGGCGCTACGGGCGGGAGAAGACGACCGGCACAGGATCGCGCGAGGCGCGGATCGATCGGCTGCTCACCGCCGCCGCGAACTTCCTGGAAGAGACGCTCCCCGGCGCTCCGCCCCCGCAGGCGTTCGAGAAACTGAGAAGCTCCGCTCTGCAGGCGGCGACCCGTAGGGGCGGAAAGGTGCCGCGGCACGCCTTTTTCGACGGCTGTGAAGAGCTCGCCGTTTCCTGGGCGAATCTCGAAGCGGAAATGGAGCGGGAACTGATCCATCTCAAAAGCCGCTTTCTGTGCTTCGTCAAGCGTGAGGCCGCCCGGCGCAAGTCACACCGGGGGCTGCTCACCTTCGATGACCTGCTGTGCAGGACGGCCGATGCGCTCGCAGGGCCTGGGGCTCAAGAATTTGCGGCCCTCGCCCGTAGACGCTATCGCGCCGCGCTCGTCGACGAGTTTCAAGACACCGATGCGCTGCAATACCGTATCCTGAACGGCATTTTCGGGCTTCCCCCCCAGCTTCTCCTGCTGATCGGCGACCCCAAACAGGCGATTTACGGCTTCCGCGGGGCGGACCTTTATTCCTATCTCCGAGCCGCCCGGAAGGTCCCCCATACCTTCACCCTCGAAGAAAACCACCGCTCCCGCGAACCCCTGGTGAGGGCCGTCAACACCCTGTTCCAGCGCGCCCCCGCACCCTTCGTGCTGCCGGAGATCGCCTTCCGGCCGGCACGCGCCGCCCGCGGCAATGAGGGCGAGGGGTCGGGGCTGGTGATCTGGTACCTGGATTCCCGCAGGGCGCGTGAGGACGGGAAACCGCTCGATGCCGTCTCCGCGCGCGACATGGCCGGCCGGGCCGTGCGGACAGAGATCCTGCGGCTCACCGTCTCTTCGGATCCCCCCGCTTTCAACCCGGGTGATATCGCCGTTCTGGTCCGGAGCAACTCCCAGGCGCGTTTCATGAAGGAGCTTCTCGCCGAGAGGCAAATCCCCGCCGTGGTCTACGGCACGGCCGACGTGTTCGCCTCCGATGAGGCGCTGGAGCTCTATTTCCTGCTGGCGGCCATCGCCCGGCCGGCCGACGGCGAACGTCTGAAGACCGCACTCGCCGCCCGGTTCTTTGGATTGAAGGCCCCCGCCATCGTCGCCCTGGAACAGGATCCCGTCGCTTGGCAGGCCCGACAGGAAAGGCTCGGAGATTACCTGAACCTTTGGCGGGGACGGGGGTTCGCCGTGATGATGCGGCATGTCATCCGGAGAGAGGGGTTCAAGGAGCGCCTGCTTCGCCTGCCCGACGGTGAGCGGCGTATCACCAACCTGCTGCACCTCGTGGAGATCCTGAACCGGGTGGCGGAGGAGGAACGGCTCGGCGTCGAGGAGACCCTCAACTGGCTTGCCCGAAGGACCGATCCCGCGATACAGGGTTCCGCTCCCGAGCAGCAGCTGCGGCTCGAAAGCGACGCCCGTGCCGTACAGATCATCACCCAACACCGCAGCAAGGGGCTCGCCTACCCGGTTGTCTTCCTTCCCTTCGCGGACACGGCCTCCGAGGTGAGCGGAAAGGATTTTTTCTTTCACGATCCGGACGGGGATGACCGTCCTACCCTGGATGTGAGCGGCGAAAAAGATAACCCCCGGCGCCTTCAGGCGCTGAAGGAGGCCCTGGCGGAAAACCTGCGTCTTTTTTACGTGGCGCTCACCCGGGCACAGGAACGCTGTTACCTCGCCTGGGGGAGGACCCGAAGCGCGCAGAGCTCGGCCTTGGCCTGGCTTCTTCGATCCTCGCCCCCGGAGGGTGAAGAGAACGGGGACTCGGTGGGAGGCCTGATCCGTGAATACCGCGGGCTCGATGATGAGGCTTTGATGCTGCGGCTTTCCCGGCTGGCGGCGGAGGCGGAAGGGGCGATCCTCCTTGAGCCGCCGCCCGCGGAAGAAGAATTTCCAGCTTCAAAGAAACCCTGGACATCCCCTCCCGCCCTTATTAGCTGCCGTGCGTTTGCGGGAAGGATCGACGACACCTGGGGTGTGACCAGCTATTCCGCACTCGTCGCCGGCCGCTTCGAAGAGGAAGACCCCCGGGGGGAGGTCGAGGACGTTGCGGCTTCCTCCGCCCCCCCTTTTGGCGTGGAGAGGCCGCGGGTTCCCCTTGCCTCTTTCCCCGCAGGGGCGAAAAGCGGGATCTTTTTCCACGAGTTGATCGAAAGCGTCGATTTCAAACTCGGAGACTTCCGGGAAAACGCCTTGAACGCCCTTGCCCTTCACGGTCTCGAACCGGCCTGGGCCGATCCCGTCGCCGATCTGCTGCGGCGGCTGGCGGGGCTGCCGCTGTTTTACGATCCGGACCCCGTGCTCCTCGCCGGGGTCGATCCGGTTCGGCGCGCCCACGAAATGGAATTCACCCTGCCGCTCAAACGGGTGACGCCTGCGCTGGTTCAGGAGCTGTTCCATGACCCGGCATGGACGGCGGCCGCCCTCGCCGAACGGCAGATCGGCCGTCTGCACTTTTCCCCCGTACGGGGTTTTCTCCGCGGGGTCATCGATTTCGTCTTCGAGCATCGCGGACGGTATTACCTCGTCGATTGGAAATCCAACCTGCTGGGCGAACATTTCGAGGACTATCGCCCGGAGGCGCTCGCGACGGCGATGGCCGACCACCTCTACGTCCTGCAGGTCCATCTATACCTTCTTGCCCTGCATCGGATGCTCTCCGTGAGGATTCCCGGCTATCGCTGCGAGGAACACTTAGGCGGGGTGGCCTACGTATTCCTGCGGGGGGTGCGTGGAGAGGAGGACCCGTCGTCGGGGGTCTTCCGCGATCGTCCGGATCCGCGGCTCATCCGCCGCTGGGAGGAGGCGCTGCTTGAGCCCCCGGCCTGACTTTCAGGAAACGGAAACCTTCACGGCGTTCGACCGCCATTTCGGACGCCTTATGATGCAACTGGGAGGAGAAGGGGAGGGAGTGCGTCTTGCCGCCGCATTGGTGAGCCGCGCTTGCAGCGAAGGACACGTCTGCCTGGATCTCGGCCTCTGGGCCGGCGGGACGATCGCCGATCCTCTCCTGGGCGGCCGGTGCCCGCCGCTCGACGCTTGGGTCGCGGCGCTGCGCGCCAGCCGCGTTGTGGGCTCTCCGGGGGAAAGGCGACCGCTGATCCTCGACAAGCGCGGGCGGCTTTATCTCTACCGTTACTGGGAATACGAAACACGCGTCGCCGCCGAAATCCGACGCCGTGCATGGCAACCGCCGGAGCCTTACGACGCCGGGCGGATGCGGTCGGTTTTGCGCAGCATTTTCCCGCCTCAGGAAGCCGGGGGGAGGGACTGGCAGAAAGTCGCGGTCGCCGTTTGCCTTCTGCGGCGTTTCGCCGTGATCGCCGGAGGGCCGGGTACCGGGAAAACCCATACCGTCGGACGCCTGATCACCGCCATCCGCGAACTTTCGCATGACCCGACCCCGCGCATTCTGCTCGCCGCACCGACGGGGAAAGCGGCCGTGCGTCTCAAGGAATCGCTGCATCCCGGGGCCGGAAGGGAGGTCTCCCCCGGCCCCCCGGCTCCCGCTGCGCCGACCGAAGTTTTCACCCTGCATCGGCTGCTCCGGCCGGAGGGGGAGGGGCCGCGCTTCCGCCACCATGCGGCGAACCCGCTCGCCGTCGACTGGATGATCGTGGACGAGGTCTCCATGGTCGACCTGGCCCTTTTGGCGAAGCTGCTCGACGCCCTGCCACCGCATGCGCGGCTCATCCTGGTCGGGGACCGCGACCAGCTCGCCTCGGTGGAGGCGGGATCGGTCCTGGGAGATATCTGCCGGGGCCTGTCGCGTGACGGTTTTTCGCCTGCTTTCGCTCGAAGGCTGGAGGAGGTCCTCGGAGAGGCGGTGCCGGTTTCGGTTTGCGCCGGGGAGCTTTCCGACGGCATGGTCGAGCTGCGGCAAAGCCGGAGGTTTGCGGGCGAGAGCGCGATCGCCCGGCTGGGCGAGGCGATCCGCGGGGGGCGCGCCGCGGAGGCTCTCGAGGTGCTCTCACGCGAAAAAGAAGGTGCCGTCGTCTGGATCGACGGCCCGCCGCAGGAACGTGAGCGTGCCCTCCAAGAGTGGGTACTCAGAGGCTACGGTGCCGTATTCCGCCGCGGTGAGCCCGCAGCGCTGCTCGACGAACTTTCGCGGTTCAAGGTTCTCTGCGCTCTTCGCCGCGGCCCGACGGGGATCGAGTCCTTGAACCCTTGGATCGAGCGTCGCCTCGAACGCGCAGGCCGGATCGAGGGATTCGCCACGCGGCGGGGGGCGTGGTATGCCGGACGCCCTCTGCTCATTCTGCGAAACGATTACCGGTTGCGGCTGTTCAACGGGGATATCGGGATCTGCCTGCCGCATCCGGCGCATCCGGGGGAGGGCTTGGCCGCGTTTTTCCGCGATGATTCCCTGCGCGGGATCCGGCAGATTCCGCCTTTTCTCCTCCCCGACCACGAAACGGTCTGGGCGATGACGGTGCACAAGAGCCAGGGCTCGGAGTTCGAGGAGATCCTCTTTGTGATGCCGGAGCACGACTCGCCCGTCCTGTCGCGCGAGCTGCTCTACACGGCGCTCACCCGGGCCCGGCGCAGGCTTGCGCTTGCGGTCTCCGCGAAGATTTTTCAGACGGCGGTCAACCGGCCGCTCCGGCGCTCCTCCGGGCTGCGCGATGCGCTCTGGGGGGAAAACACCGGGGGGGGGGGGGGGGGGGGGGGGGGGGGGGGGGGGGGGGGGGGGGGGGCGGGGTGGGGGGGGGGGGGGGGGGGGGGGGGGGGGGGGGGGGGGGGGGGGAGAAGGCCGCTTTTGCATCTCCGGCAAAGGATGAGTAGGCTCGTCGTTACGTTTTGAGGGAGGTTCATCACCCATGGATCCGCGGCGAGAAAGATTTCCCCGGGCCGGCGGCATGCGCACGGGAATCGGCTTTGATTTCCACCCCCTGGTAAAGGGACGCGATCTTGTTCTGGGGGGGGTGAGAATTCCCTTTGAAAAAGGGCTGGCGGGGCACTCCGACGCCGATGTCGTCATCCATGCCGCTTGTGACGCGCTGCTGGGTGCGGCGGGCCTGGAGGACATCGGGGCCCAGTTTCCCGACGGCGATCCGCGCTACCGCGGGATTTCCAGCCTTACGTTGCTTTCGCGCACCTGCGCTCTCGTCCAGGAAGCCGGCTACCGGATCGTCAACCTGGACATCGTCGTCCTCGCCGAAAAGCCGAAAATCCTCCCTTATCGATCGCAGATGCTTACCGAACTGGCGCGGGCCATGGGGCCTGCCTCGTTCGAGGCCATCAACTTGAAGGCCACCACGACCGAAGGCTGCGGCACGGTCGGTCGTGGGGAAGGGATCGGGGCGCTGGCGACCGCGCTGCTCGCTCCTCTGTCCCCCCCGGCGGAACCCGAGGGCGGGCCATGAGCGCTTTTCGATTGTCGGCCCCATTCGAACCGGCGGGCGATCAGCCGCAGGCGATCGCCGCTCTGGTGGAGCGCATCGAAGCCGGCGCGCCGCACACGGTGCTCCTCGGGGTCACCGGGTCGGGCAAGACCTTCACCATGGCCCAGGTGATCGCCCGACTGAACCGGCCGACCCTCGTGATCGCCCCGAACAAGACCCTCGCCGCCCAACTCTACGGGGAATTCCGCCGCCTTTTTCCGGAAAACGCGGTCGAATACTTCGTCAGCTACTACGATTACTACCAGCCGGAGGCCTACCTTCCGGCCTCGGACACCTACATCGCCAAGGATTCCTCGATCAACGACATGATCGACAAACTGCGCCACTCGGCCACCCGCTCGGTGCTCTCCCGACGGGATGTCCTCGTCGTGGCGAGCGTATCCTGCATCTACGGGCTGGGGGCGCCTGAAGATTACCTCGCCTTGCGTGTGGAAATCGAATCCGGGCGGGATTATCCCCGCGAGCGGCTCCTCGCCGACCTCGTGGCGATGCACTACGAACGCACGGATATGGATTTCCACCGCGGGACCTTCCGCGTACGCGGTGACCGGATCGAGATTTTCCCGGCCTACGAGGAAGATCGAGCGCTGCGGGTCGATTTCTTCGGCGACACGGTGGAGTCGCTCGCCGAGATCGACGCCTTGCGCAACACGATACTCCGGCGTCTATCGCGCGCGGTGGTCTTCCCGGCCAGCCACTACGTCACCCGGCGCATCACGCGCGAGAAGGCGCTTGCGGGCATCCGCCGCGAGCTCGCCGCACGGGTCGAGGCCTTCCGGGCCGAGGGTCGGCTGCTCGAGGCCCGGCGCATCGAGGAGCGTACACGCTTCGACATGGAGATGATCCAGGAGCTCGGCTACTGCAACGGCATCGAAAACTACTCCCGCCACCTGACCGGCCGGGCACCCGGGGAGCCGCCGCCCACCCTGCTCGACTATTTTCCGGAGGACTTCCTGCTCTTCATCGACGAGAGCCACATCGCCGTCCCCCAGCTCCAGGGCATGTACCGCGGCGACCGCTCACGCAAGGAAACCCTCGTGGAATACGGCTTCCGACTCCCCTCCGCCCTCGACAACCGGCCGCTGCGGTTCGAGGAATGCGAGGCCCGCTTCCGCCAGGTGATTTACGTTTCGGCCACCCCGGGGGAATACGAGCTCGAGAAAGCCGCCGGAAACGTGATTGAGCTGATCGTCCGCCCCACGGGACTCGTCGACCCGCCGATGGAGGTGCGGCCCGCGACCCACCAGGTGGACGACCTGCTCGACGAAATCCGCCAACGCCGCGAGCGGGGCGAACGGGTGCTCGTCACCACCCTGACCAAGCGCATGGCCGAAGATCTCGCCGATTACTACACGGAGCTCGGCATCCGGGTCCGCTACCTGCACTCGGACATCACCACGCTCGAGCGGATGGAGATCATCCGCGATCTGCGGCTGGGGCGTTTCGATGTCTTGATCGGGATCAACCTGCTGCGGGAAGGGCTCGATCTCCCCGAGGTTTCGCTCGTCGCCGTGCTCGACGCCGACAAAGAGGGGTTCCTTCGCTCCGCGCGCTCGCTCATCCAGACCGCGGGACGGGCGGCACGCAACGTGAACGGCCGGGTCATTCTCTACGCCGACGGCCTCACCCCTTCGATGCGTCAGGCGATCGAAGAGTCCGACCGCCGGCGCCGCATCCAGCGTGAATTCAACGCCGCCCACGGCATCACGCCCGAGAGCATCCGCAAGTCGGTGCCCGAGGTTTTCGACTTCGAATTCGCCCCTCCGCCGCAAGGGAAACCGTCCGAAGCGGCGGAGTTCACCTCGCTCGAAGCGGTGGAACGGGAGATCCGCAAGCTCGAGCGCCGCATGCAGCGCGCCGCACGCGACCTGGAGTTCGAGCTTGCCGCCGAGCTGCGTGACCGGATCCGCAGCCTGAAGCAAAGGATCGTTCTCGAAACGTGAACGCCGGTCGCGAAACCCTTTCCGATCCCGAGCCGCTGGCCCGGAAAGCGGCCGAGGCCCCCGTCGAACCGGGCGTTTACCTTCTGCGCGACGGAGAAGGGCGCATCCTCTATGTCGGCAAGGCGCGCCGGCTTCGGGACCGTCTGGCCGCCTACTTCCGGTCCGGAGGCTCCGCCGATCCCCGGATCGCGGCCCTCGTCGCACGGGTCCGGGATTTCGACATCATCCTCACAAGAAACGAAAAGGAAGCTCTCATCCTCGAATCCAACCTCATCAAGCGCCACCGGCCGCGTTACAACGTCGTACTCAAGGACGACAAGCGCTATCCGTCGTTACGGCTCGACTGGAGCGAACCCTACCCCCGCTTCACGATCGTCCGTCGGATCGGCAGCGACGGGGCCGCCTACTTCGGTCCTTTCGCCTCCGCGCGCGCCGTGCGGGAAACGCTCAACTTGATCAACCGCACCTTCAAGTTGCGCAAGTGCCGCCTGAGCGAGCTGCGCACGCGCTCGCGGCCGTGCCTGCAGTGCCAGATGAACGGATGCCTCGCCCCCTGCTGCCGCGATGTGCCCGAGGCGGACTACCGGCGCCAGGTCGAGGAGGCGGTTCTCTTCCTGAAAGGAAGGGCTCCGGAGCTGATCCGCGATCTTCGGCAGCAGATGGAGGAGGCGGCCGGCCGCGAGGAGTTTGAACTCGCCGCCCGGTTGCGGGACAAGCTGCGCGCCCTGGAGCGCACGACCGAGAAGCAGGTCGCCGTGAGCACCGATTTCGCCGACCGCGACGTCTTCGCCGCCGTCCTCTCCGCGGACGGCGCCGCGGTGGTGACCGTTCTTGAGATCCGCGAGGGGTTCCTCACGGCGAGCCGCAACGTCGAGGTCCCCGAGACGATCGCCTCCGCGGCAGAGCTGCTCGGGCACTTCATCCGCCAGTTCTATGAGGCGCGGACCTTCGTGCCGACGGAGATCCTCGTTTCCGCCGCTCCCGCGGACGGCGAGCTGATCGCCGAGTTTCTGGCGACGAAACGGGAAGCAGGGGTGCGGCTGATCGCGCCGCAGCGGGGCGACAGGGCGCGTCTGGTCGAGCTGGCGCGGCGCAATGCGGAACGCGCGCTCGGCGAGCTGCTCGAGCGCCGCTCGGGGCAAGCCGAGCTCCTCGAGCGGCTCCGGCGCAAGCTCGCTCTGCAGAGGCTGCCCCGGCGCATCGAGGGCATCGACCACTCCTCCTGGATGGGAAAGCAGCCGGTGGTGGGGCTGGTCAGTTTCGTCGACGGCGCTGCCGACCCGGCGGGAACCCGGCGTTATCGGTTGCCCAGGCTTCAGCCTCCGGACGATTACGCCGCGCTGGCCGAAGCCCTGCGGCGCAGGCTTGGCGGGAAAGAGCCTTCCCGCCCGTTTGCGGATCTTCTCCTGGTCGACGGGGGTCGGGGGCAGCTTCAAGCGGCGCTTGCCGTGCTCCGGGATCTCGGCCTCGAAGGCGAAATCGAGCTTGCGGCCATCGCCAAGAAGGATCCCCTGCGCGGGGAAACCCGGGACAAGGTGTTCCGTCCGGGTCGGGCGAACCCCGTCGTCTTCGGGCGGGAGGAGGATTTGCTTCTTTTCCTGCAACGAGTGCGCGATGAGGCGCATCGCTGCGCGGTCGGATTTCACCGGCGCCGGCGGCGCTCCGAAACGCTCGCTTCGATCCTGGACGAGGTTCCGGGATTGGGGCCGGTGCGGAAAAAAAGCCTTTTGCGACGCTTTCAGGGAATCCAGGCCCTGCGTGCGGCCGGAAGAAACGAGGTGGCCGCGGTAGCCGGCATCGGACCCCGGCTGGCCGCGGCGATTTTCGAACGGCTGGATTCGGCGGGAGAGGCTTCCCCCTCGGAAGGAGTCCCCAAGGGGGCCGGGCCTCAGTAGTTCAGCTTGGCGAGTGCGTTTTTCAGTTCCTGAACCGCCGCCGCCGATTTTTTCAGCGCGGCGCTTTCCTCTTCGGTAAGCCGGATCTCGATCACCTGCTCGACTCCGCCGCGGCCCAGCTTCACCGGCACCCCGATGAAAAGATCGCGGATCCCGTATTCGCCCTCGAGATAGGCGGCGCAGGGGAGGATCTTCTTCTTGTCCTTGAGAATCGCTTCGGCCATTTCCACGGCGGCCGAAGCGGGGGCGTAGTAAGCGCTTCCGGTCTTGAGCAAGCTGACGATCTCGGCGCCGCCGTTTCGTGTCCGCTGCACCAGGGCCTCGATCCGCTCCGGCGGCAAAAGCTCGGGAAGCGGGATGCCGGCCACGGTGGAGAAGCGCGCCAGCGGCACCATGGTGTCGCCGTGACCGCCCAGCACGAAAGCATGGGTGTTTTCCACCGAAACGTTCAGCTCCATGGCGATGAAAGCCCGAAAGCGCGCCGAGTCGAGAACCCCGGCCATGCCCATCACGCGCTGTTTGGGGAAGCCGCTCGCCTCGTAGGCGACGTGGCACATGGCGTCGAGGGGATTGCTGACGATGATCAGCACGGCCTCGGGTGAACGGGCGGCCACCTCACGGGTCACCTTCTTGACGATTCCCGCGTTGGTGGAAAGCAGGTCATCACGGCTCATCCCCGGTTTGCGTGGAATGCCGGCCGTGATGATGACGATGTCGGATCCCGCCGTCGCCTCGTAGGCGTTCGTCCCCGTGAGCTTGGCATCGTGTTTTTCGATCGGGGCGGCCTGGGTGAGGTCCAGCGCTTTGCCTTGGGGCACCCCTTCCACGATGTCGACGAGCACGACATCGCAGAGTTCCTTCTCGGCGAGGCGCTGGGCGGCAGTCGCCCCCACGTTGCCCGCTCCGATCACCGTAACCTTCTTGTCCATGGCCTTGACCTCCTTTTGGCGAAAGCAGCTTGGGTCGTCGACTCAAGAAGTCGGCCCGCCCGGCCGATGAAACATAAGGCATCCCGATACCATAAATCTTTCTTTTGTCAAAGAAATTTGTCTCTCGGAGCCCGAAGCGACCGTTTTTCCGCGGGCGGGACTGTGGTAGAATCCATCCATGGCCGTCGTCAATCTGAAAAAACGCCAGATCGAATGCAAGATCGTCTACTATGGGCCCGCGCGCTGCGGCAAAACCACCAACCTGGAAACCATTCACAAAACCTTCACCCGTCACGTGCGCGGCGAGCTCATCTCGATCGATACCGAGGGAGACCGGACCTTGTTTTTCGATTTTCTGCCGCTCGAACTGGGAAAGATCAAAGGCTGCGACGTCCGTGTCCAGCTCTACACGGTACCGGGCCAGGTGCGTTATGCCTCCACCCGCAAGCTCGTGCTCCGAGGGGCCGATGGGGTCGTTTTCGTGGCCGATTCGCTCGAGGTGCGTCGCGAGCAGAACCTGCTCGCACTGAAGGACCTGCACCAGAATCTGAAGGAGTACCGTCAGAGCATTTTCAAGATCCCTCTGGTGATGCAGTTCAACAAGCGGGACTTGGCCGAGGCCGGCATATCGATCATGAGTCTGGAGCAGATGCAGCATGACCTCAACCGGCAGCTCAAGGTGCCGGCGGTTCCCGCCGCCGCGCTTCAGGGCAAAGGAGTCGGAAAGACCCTCCAGGAATGCCTGCGTCTGGTCCTGCGGTCGCTCCAGGAGGAACTTCAATTTTGAGTCGCAACACAAAAAGTGTCTTCCCCTCCGGTGGCGGCGGGGGTAACCAGCGGACCCTGTCCGGAGTGCTTTCCTTGAGGATATGAGCCGTCAGACGGATCTTTCCGGGAACCTGGGCTTCCTCAACCTGGGGGAGCTGCTCCAGCTGGTCGGCGGGAGCTCGGCTACGGGGACGCTGCGCATCCACCATGAGCGGGTTCCGGAGCCGGGGGTGATCTGGATCGTACAGGGAAACCCTGTGGATGCGCGGAACGGCTCGCTGACGGGGCTCGAGGCGCTCTTCTCCCTCTTCGGCTGGACCGAGGGGCGCTTTGAATTCACGCGCGAGGGGGTCCGCGCCGAACGGGTCATCCGCAAAGGCCGAATGGAGATCATCCTCGACGGCTTGAGGCTCCTCGACGAGGGAAGGATACCCAAGCTGAGCGTCTCCGGAGCGCAGGCCGCGGCGCAGGATACCGGCGAGGCCTCCTCCGAACGCGGTGTGGAGCCGCCGGCGGTGATCAAAGGGCCGCTGGTCGACTACGCGCTTGTGGTCGACGAGGAGAGTTTTTACGACGGTGACGAGATCGTGCGCGAGGGCTCGCACGGCAACTGGATCTGGGTGGTCCTGGAGGGAACCGCTCAGGTCGTCAAGCAGACGCCGGCCGGTCCCTTCCGGTTGCTGAAAGTGGGGGACGGCGCTTTCATCGGAAGCCTCTCCTCGCTTCTGACCGGCGAAAACCTTCGCAGCACCGGCATCATCGCCGCCGGCAACATCCAGTTGGGCATGCTCGATTCCCAAATGCTGGCGACCGAATTGTCGGGGGTGTCGAACGATTTGAAAACCCTGATCAAGAGTCTGGAGCGACGCCTGCGCCAGGTGACCGACATTGCGGCCCAGGCTTATGCCGGGGGTGACGGATACCGGGATCTGCTGCACGACAAGAAGATCGCCGTACGCCAGGGCCAGAAGGAAGAGCGGCTTTTCTTGATCCGGGAAGGCGAGGCGGTGATCGCCCGCGGCGGACCCGAGGGGTACCTTCCGCTCGGCCGTTTGGCCAAAGGGGACGTGTTCGGAAACCTGCCTTTCCTTACTCTGGGACACGAGCCGTTTGAGGCGGCGATCTTCTCCTCGGCCGATCTCAAACTCGGAACGCTCGATGTTTCCTCGCTGGAGGCCGAATTCCGTAGCCTTTCTCCTACCTTGCGCAATATCGCGATCCATGTGGCGGCTTGCATCTCGGCGACAACCCTGCTAACTCTGCAGCACATCCGCCATGCCGCCGCGGGGTGAAGGCGTCGCGGCTTGATCCGGCGACCCGAAAGAGATCGCGCTATGACGGAAAAGGACGAAAAGGATAGGGAACAGCGCCGCCATCCCCGTTTCCGCTCGCTGCAGCTTTCCTGGGTCTGCCTCGACGAAAACGAGCGGGTCGTCAAACAGGGGATGGGCCGCACGCTGAATCTCTCCCTGTCGGGCATTCTGCTCGAGACCTTCTTTCCGATCGCTTCCACGCATACCGTTTTGCTCTCGATCGGTCTGGAAGACGAGGTCGTCGACTTGCGGGGCCGGGCCGTGCATTTGCGAACCCAGAAGCAGGGCGTTTACGAGGTCGGCATCGAATTCCTCGACCCTGCGGCCGAGGCCCAGGAAGTCTTGAAGCGTTTCCTGGCGACTCTCGCCAACGCCTGAGATTTTCCCCACGCCGTGAAATTTTACGCTGCACCGCGATTAGACCGCAGCGTACCCCAGGAGGGTGTCATCCAATGGAACGAGCGATTCGCGAAACGCACTTTCCGGACTTGTCGCTCCTCAAGCGCGGCAAGGTGCGCGACATGTACGATCTGGGCGAGCACCTGCTCATGGTGGCGACCGACCGCATTTCGGCTTTCGACGTCGTGATGGAGGAGCCGATCCCCGACAAGGGGAAGATTCTCACCCAGATCTCGCTCTTCTGGTTCGATCGCATGAGGCCCCTGATCGACAATCATGTGGTCACCGCCGACGTGCGTGAATACCCCGCCGCCTGCCGGCCCTATGCCTCGGTTCTCGAGGGGCGGAGCATTCTCGTCAAAAAAGCCGAGCCGCTGCCGATCGAATGCGTCGCCCGCGGCTATCTTTCCGGATCGGGTTGGAGCGCTTACAAGGAAACGGGGGAAGTTTGCGGCATCCGGCTTCCGGCCGGTCTGCTGGAATCCGACCGCCTGCCCGAGCCCATTTTCACGCCGGCCACCAAGGAGGAGGTCGGCGTGCACGACATCAACATCGACTTCGAGGAGGCCTGCCGCCGGGTGGGCCGGGGGGTGGCCGAGCGCCTGCGGGAGCTCACGCTTGAGCTCTATCGCGAGGGAGCGGCCTACGCGGACGCAAAGGGCATTCTGATCGCCGACACCAAGTTCGAGTTCGGCTTCCACGACGGCCGTCTGATCCTGATCGACGAGCTGCTCACCCCGGACTCCTCGCGATTTTGGCCCAAGGACAGCTATCGGCCCGGGGGACCCCAGGAGAGCTTCGACAAGCAGTATTTAAGGGACTACCTCCTCCAGACCCGATGGAACCGTACCCCGCCCCCTCCGCCGCTTCCCCCGGAGGTGATCGCGGGCACCCGGCAGAAATACCTCGAAGCGCTCGTCCGCCTGAGCGGCGACCGCCATGGGCTTTGAGGTTCCGATCGCGGCTGCCGCATGCACCCTGGTTCCGATCGAGGCGATCGAGGAGGACGGGCGCTTCCGGATCAGCACCGGAAACGATGTCGCGGACCTGGCGGCCTCCATCGACCGCATCGGGCTGCTTCACCCCCCTCTCGTCGTCCGCGGCGAGAATCGGCTGCGGTTGATCAGCGGGTTTCGCCGCTTCGCCGCCTGTCGCGCCTTGAACTGGCGGGAGGTGCCGGTACGTCTGCTGGAGAAAGAGCCAAGCCTCCGAGAATGCGCGCTGCTGGCGATCGCCGACAACGCCTGGAGCCGGCCGCTCAACCTGATCGAACAATCCCGCGCAGCAAACCTCCTGGCAGCATTTTCCGCCGGCGGCCGAATCGATCTCGAGGAGGCTCAGGCCGCGGGTCTTCGTGGAAGCGGGGATTTCCTGAAGCGGATCGCGGCACTTTGCGCCACCCCTCAGACCGTGCAGGAGGCGATTCTCGAAGAATCGGTATCCTTCTGGACGGCCTGCGAGCTTGCGGGCATGCCGGCGCAGGAAGCCGAGATGCTGGCTGAACTTTTCCGTCGGCTGAAGACGGGCTTGAACGTTCAGCGCGAGATTCTCACCCGCCTGCGCGAGATCGCTCTTCGGGGGGGAATCTCCATCGCTCAGGTTCTCGAATCTCCTGAGCTTCGGAAAATCCGGGACGACCGGGACGGCGATCCCAACGAAAAAACGCGCGCCCTGCGGAGCCTGCTGCGCAAAAGGCGCTATCCGTTTCTCAGCGCGGCGGAAGAGCGCTTCCGCGCGCTGCTGCAGGAACTTCCCGTTGCCCCCGGTCTCCGCTTGCAACCACCCAAAGATTTCGAGGGAACCCGCTTTTTGCTGCAGCTTGAGTTTGAATCCCCGCAAGAAGCCCTTTCCCTGCGGGAGAAGCTGGATTTCCTGCTCGGGCACCCCCGCTTCCGGGCTCTGTTCGAGGGAAAAAGCTGGGGTTACGAGGAGGAACCGCCCTCGCGTTCATGAAGCTCACCCATCTTTTCATCGACGAGGAGCTTGCCGCGGGGCCTGAAGTGAAGAGGATTAGGGAGCGACTCGGGATTCCGACGCGGAAGGTAAGCTCCCCGCGCGAGGTCTTCGAAGTCGTCATGGCCGCCTCCGACCCGGTCGCTGCCGGAAAGCGCATGCTGTATCTCACCGCGAACCGGGGGGCCTTTGTCCGCGATTGCCCCGGCACATCACACTACACCTGCTGCGGTTACCGCATCCTCCATGTCGGCACCTACTGCAGCATGGATTGCGCCTACTGCATCCTGCAGGCCTATTTTCATCCCCCGGTGTTAACCTATTTTATCAATACAGAAGATTTAGTTGTGCAAATTGAAGAGGAATTCAATAAAGATAGAATTCAGCGTTTCGGGACCGGAGAATTCACCGACAGCCTTATTTGGGAGGGGCTTTTTTCTACCAATGAGGACCTTGTCCGCCTGTTTTCCGGGCAGGACCTTTGCGTCCTTGAGCTCAAGACCAAAACGGCGGCTGTCGAAAGGTTGCTCTCGTTGGCGCATCGCCGGCGCACGATCCTGGCCTGGTCGCTGAACAGCCGCGATATGGTCTCCCGCTGCGAGCGCGGAACGGCTGCGATCGAGGCACGCCTGGCCGCGGCTGCACGTGCCGCCGCTCAGGGGTATCCCGTCGCCTTTCATTTCGACCCGATCGTGATCGAAGACCGGTCCTTGCCCGGATATCTGGAGACGGTCGAACGAATGTTCACCGCGGTCCAACCGGCGAACATCGTCTGGATCAGTCTGGGAGCACTGCGGTTCATGCCGGCGCTCAAGGCGGTGATTGAAAATCGTTTTCCCGGTTTGCCGCTTGCCTGCGGCGAATTCATCACCGGCTTGGACGGGAAAATGCGCTATTTCAAGCCGCTTCGCATCCGGGCTTACCGCCGGATGGCGCAGGCCATCCGGCGCCGGGCGCCGGAGGTTTGCCTTTATCTCTGCATGGAGGACGACGAGGTCTGGCGGGAGGCGCTGGGATTCGTTCCCGCCGAGCGCGGCGGTCTGGCCGCCATGCTGGACGAGGCCGCCGAGCGTGTTTGTGGATTGAAACGATGACGCGGAAAAACGCCCGTGCCTGCGCTCTGGTCCTGATTGGGGCCTGCTTGCTTGCGGGGTGGGCGGCGGCGGGGCCGGGGGAGGAGCGTTTGGCGGCTGTCCGCCGCGTGGCGGACGGCGATACCCTCGAGCTGACCGGCGGCCGCCTGGTGCGCTTGATCGGGGTCGATGCCCCGGAAATCGACCATTCCACTCGATCGGCCGAACCCTGGGCCCTGGAGGCGCGTGCGTTTCTGGCGGCCGCGGTCTCCGGTGGGATCCGTCTCGAAACCGACATGGAAAAGGAAGACCGCCACGGCAGGATGCTCGCTTGGGTGTTTCTTCCGGACGGCGGTCTGCTGAACGAACGGCTGTTGCGGGAGGGGCTGGCCTACTGCCTGCCGACCCCTCCGAATCTCAAGTACGAAGACCGCCTGCTCCGGGCACAGCGCGCCGCGATGGCGGAAGAGAGGGGGATCTGGAAAGAACTCCGCGAAGACCCGGCCGCCCGGTACACGGGTAGCCTCCGCAGCCGTCGCTTCCATCTTTCCACGTGCCCGGAGGCCCGGCGCATCGCCCCGCGGAACCGGGTCTCCTTTTCGAGCCTCCGGGAGGCGTTTTACGCCGGATTCGCCCCTGACCGGGGATGCCTTCCGGCGACAAAAAAGCCCTTTTGATCGAGGCTCCCTGCCGCTTTGACTTATTCCTTTTCTTTGGCTTTTGCCGCCGCCTCGATCACCTTTTGGGCGATGTGCGCGGGTACCTCGTCATAGTGGGAAAATTCCATACGATAGATACCGCGGCCGCCGGTCATTGATCGCAGGTCCGGTGCATAGGTCTGAAACTCGGCCATGGGCACGTAGGCGTGGATGATCTGGTTTTTGCCGGCGTTTTCCATGCCCAGCACCCGACCGCGACGGCTGTTCAAATCCCCCATGATATCGCCCATGAACTCGTCGGGCGCGATCACGGTGACCTTCATGATCGGCTCGAGGAGCACGGGGTCGGCCTGCTCGGCGGCTTTGCGGAAGGCAAGCGAGCCGGCGATCTTGAAGGCCATTTCCGAGGAATCCACCGGGTGGTAGGAGCCGTCGTCGACGGTGGCTTTGAAGTCGATGCAGGGAAAGCCGGCAAGCACACCGCGCTGCGCCGACTCGATGATCCCCTTTTCCACGGCGGGGATGTACTGCCGCGGAATCGCCCACGATCGCGTCCACAAATTCGAAGCCCTTGCCCCGCGGTAAAGGCTCGAACTGCACCCAGCAGTCTCCGAACTGGCCGTGGCCGCCGGTCTGTTTCTTGTGTCGCCCCTGAACACGTACTTTCTTCTTGATCGTCTCGCGGTAAGGAATTTTGGGGGTGTTGAGCTGAACCTCGACGTTGAATTTGCGCTTGAGTCGCTCGACCGTGGTCTCGATGTGAATCTGTCCCTGGCCGTGCAGGATGATTTCCTTGGTCTCGGAGAGACGCTCGATGCGCAGCGAAGGGTCCTCCTCGAGCAGTTTCATCAGGCAGGTGAAGACCTTGTCCTCGTCGCCCTTGGACTTGGGCGAAAGCGCGTAGGAGATGAGCGAGGCGATCGGCTCGACGGGGGTGAAGAGGATTTTCTTCGCCTCGTCGCAGAGCGTGTCCCCCGTGCTCGTGTCCTTGAGTTTGGCGACGGCCACGATCGATCCCGGGCCGGCTCCCGGCGCGGGCTTTTGCTCCTTGCCGAGGATCACGAGGAGCTGGTTGTAGCGCTCGCGGCTCTGCTTGCGGGCGTTGTAAAAGCCGCCTTCCGGCCCGAGTGTGCCGGAGAAGACCCGGAAGATGTTGAGCCGGCCGGCATAAGGGTCGGACATGGTCTTGAAGACCAGCGCCGAAAAGGGGGCCTGCGGGTCAGGGGCGCGTTCGATCGCCGCGCCCGTATCGGGATCGGTCCCCTTCTTGGGACCGCGGTCGAGGGGAGAGGGGAGGGCGGCGGTCACGAAGTCGAGCAGCAGGTCGATTCCGACGTTGCGGGTCGCCGAACCGCAAAGCACGGGGGTGAAAACGCGGTTCAGGGTTCCCTTGCGCAGGGCCGCGCGCAACTCCTCTTCCGAGAGCGTCTCCCCTTCGAGGTAGCGCTCGACCAGGGCATCGTCGGCCTCGGCGATGTTCTCGATCAGGGTCTCGCGCTCGGAGTCGACGATTTCGGCCATCTCGGCCGGGATTTCGGCGGCTTTTCCCTTGCCGTCCTCCCCGTAGAGATAGGCTTTGCGGCTGATCAGGTCGACAACGCCGCGAAAGCCCGCCTCCGCCCCGATGGGGAGCTGTAAAATGATCGGTTTGGGCTGAAAGAGATTTTTTGCCTCCTCGAACGCGCGCTGGAAGTCCGCCCGCTCGCGGTCGAGCTTGTTCACGAAAATCGCGCGCGGGAGCTCAAAATCGTTCAGGAAATCCCACCCGATTTCGGTCTGCACCTTGACTCCGTCGACGGCGTCGATGACGACGAGGGCGCCGTCGGCGGCCTGCAGACAGGTCTTGGTGTCCGAAAAGAAATTCTGGTCGCCTGGGGTATCGAGAAGCGTCACGGTGTGCTTTTTCCAGGGAAGCTGGTGAAGGCCGGTGGAAATACTCGAGGCCCGACGGATTTCCTCGGGCTCGAAATCCAGGGCCGTGTTGCCCTCCTCGATCCGCCCCATGCGGTTGATCACGCCCGCGTCGAACAGCATGGCCTCCGCGAGGGAAGTTTTTCCGGCGCCGCCGTGGGCCGCCAGTGCCAGGTTGCGAAGGGCTTCGATCTTTTCGCTCATTGGGCATCCTCTCTCGGGGTGGGATTGCGCGCCCGGAGCCGGGCGATAAAGGAAGGCTTCTATCCGCTCGCCCTGCAAAAATCAAGACGAAAAACCAGATCCTGGAGGCCTTTCAAGCCTGAAGAAGCAAGAAAAACTCGCGGTTTCCCTTAGGGCCGGCGATGGGGGAGGAGATCGGCTCGGAGGTCCTCAGACCCCGATCCCGGAAAAACGCTTGCAGCTCGGAGAGAACACGGGCGTGAAGCGCTGGGTCGTGTACGACCCCGCCTTTCCCCACCAGCCCGCGGCCGACTTCGAACTGGGGCTTGACGAGCGCGGCGATGCGCCCCTTAGGCTGGAGGAGCGGCACGACGGCCGGGACGATGAGCTTGAGCGAAATAAAGGAAACGTCGATCGTGGCGAGATCGAGGGGCTCGGAGATCTTCTCCCGTCCGAGGTACCGCGCGTTGGTGCGCTCGATCACGACGACCCGCGGGTCGCAGCGCAATCGCCAGGCGAGTTGCCCGTAGCCGACATCCACGGCGTAGACGCGCGCCGCCCCGTGCTGGAGGAGGCAGTCGGTGAACCCGCCGGTCGAGGCGCCGACATCCAGGCAGATCCGGCCTTCGATTTCGAGGGCGAAGGCCCGGATAGCCGCTTCCAGCTTCAGCCCGCCGCGGCTGACGTAAGGGCACCCCGGCGAGACGACTTCAATCGCCGCGTCGGCGGAGAGCTTGAGGCCCGGCTTGGCGACGGGGGCTCCATCGACGCGCACGAGCCCGGCGAGGACCGCGGCCTGGGCTCGTTGGCGGCTGGAGAAAAAACCCCGCTCGACGAGCAGGAGATCGATTCGTTGGCGATCGGTCTTCAAAGCGGGAAAAGAGACTCCGAAGCCGGTCGGCCGCCTCCTCAAGCGCAGCGGGCGACTTGCTGCAGATGCGGCAGGTCGCCGCAGGCCGCTGCAAGGCGGTGTGCAGCTTCGACGATGGCGTCGGCGTCGACGCCGCACTTGGCGCGCAGGAGATTCTGAGGGCCGTGCTCGACGAAACGGTCGGGGAGCCCCAGGCGCTCGACGGCCACAGCGGTGATGCCGGCATCCTGCAAGGACTCCAGAACGGCGCTGCCGAATCCCCCCTGGCGTACATTTTCCTCCACCGTAATCAGGCGAGGGATCTTCCGCGCAAGCTCGGTGATCAACGCGTCATCCAGGGGTTTGACGAAACGGGCGTCGACCAAGGTGATATGGAAACCTTCCGCAGCCAAAAGGCGCTCGGCCTGAATCGCTTCGGCGACGCTTGCTCCGATGGCGAGCACGACGAGATCCTCTCCCTCGGAGAGAACCTTGGCCTTGCCGATGGGGATGGGGGAGATGTCGCAGGCGATCGGCACCCCCGGGGCGTTTCCCCGCGGGTAACGGAAAGCGATCGGCCCGTCGTGCTGGAGCGCGGTCAGCATCATCCGGCGCAGTTCGTTTTCATCCCGTGGCGCCATGACGACCAGGTTGGGAAGGCTTCTCAGGTAAGCGAGATCGAAGGCGCCGTGGTGCGTGGGACCGTCTTCCCCGACGAGACCGGCGCGGTCGATCGCAAAGACGACGGGAAGCCGGTCCAGGCAGACGTCGTGGAGGATCTGGTCATAAGCCCGCTGCAGAAAGGTGGAGTAGATCGCCACCACGGGGCGTAGCCCCTCCACCGCGAGCCCCGCCGCAAAGGTGACGGCGTGCTGCTCGGCGATGCCGACGTCGAAGAAACGCTCCGGGAAGGCCTTGGCGAAGGGCGCAAGTCCCGTTCCTTCGGGCATGGCCGCCGTGACGGCGACGATGCGCGGATCCCTGCGGGCGATCTCGATCAGCGTTTCGCCAAAGACCTGGGTGTAGGTGGGGGATGTCGGCCTCCGGTCCATGCAAGAGCCTGTGGCGACGTCGAAACGGCCACAGCCGTGGAAGAAAACCGGGTTCCTTTCGGCGGGTTCGTAGCCTTTTCCCTTCACCGTGGTCACGTGCAGCAGCACGGGCTCGCGGATATATTTGATGTTGTTCAGGATATCGATCAGATGGTCGATCCGGTGGCCGTTGATCGGTCCGAAGTATTCGAAATTGAAAGCCTCGAAGAGCATGCCCGGGGTGACGAAAGATTTGAAGGATTCCTCCGTCCGCTTGGCGAGCTGGTAGACATCTTCCCCGATGCGCGGCAGGCGGCGGAAGAAATAGCCGAGTTCGCGTCGCAGCTCTTGGAGTTTCTTCGCCGAGAAGGTCCGGCTGAGGAATGAGGAGAGCGCGCCGACGTTGCGCGAAATCGACATTTCGTTATCGTTGAGGATGACGATCAGGTCGCGCTTTGGATCGCCGCCCGCCTGGTTCAGACCTTCGAAGGCGATCCCCGCCGTGAGAGAGCCGTCGCCGATCACCGCCACGACGCGGTCCGTTTCGCCTTTGAGGGCCTTGGCACAGGCCATGCCGAAGCCGGCCGAGATCGAGGTGCTGCTGTGTCCGGTGGAAAAGGCGTCGTAGGGGCTTTCGCTGCGCCGGGTGAAGCCGGAAATACCGCCGTGAAGCCTGAGGTTCGAAAAGGCATCCCGCCTGCCGGTCAGGATCTTGTGGGCGTAGGCCTGGTGGCCGACATCCCAGATGATCCGGTCGCGGGGGCAGTCGAAAACGTAGTGCACGGCGATCGCCAGCTCGACCGCCCCCAGGCTGGAAGCGAGGTGCCCGCCATTTCGCGAGACCACCTCGACGATGAGGCGGCGGATCTCCGCGGCCAGCTCGGGAAGGAGGGAGCGAGGGAGGCTTTTGAGGTCGGCAGGCGATTGGATCGTTTGTAGGAGCGTCATTTGTTCCGCGTGACGACATAGCGCGCGATGGCGCGCAAAGGATCGGCCCGAAAATCGAACGGGGAAAGACTTTCTAAAGCCTCATTTAGCAAATTCTGAGCCTTTTCTTTCGATTTTTCAAGCCCGATCAGAGCAGGGTATGAGTTTTTGCCCTGAATCCGGTCGGTTCCTGAGGCCTTGCCCATGATCGCCGGATCCCCCTCGACATTCAGGATGTCGTCGACCACCTGAAAGGCGAGGCCGAGCTTGCGCCCGAAAGCGCGAAGCGCGGCCACCTCGAAGTCTGTTCCCCCGGCGATCAGAGCTCCCGCGGCGAGCGCGGCCTCGATCATGGCTCCGGTCTTCAGGCCGTGAAGATGTTCCACTTCCTGAACGGTGGCGGGACGGCCCTTGGTCTCCATGTCGAGCATCTGCCCCCGGACCATTCCCCGCGGCCCGGCGGCCCAGGCGATCAGGCGGAGGACAGCCAGGGTGCGGGCGGGCGGCGCCGGACAGCGGGAGGCGATGATTTCGAAGGCGAAAGTGAGCAGGCCGTCACCGGCGAGGATGGCCGTCGCCTCGTCGAAGGCGATGTGGCAGGTGGGCTTGCCGCGTCGCAGGGCGTCGTCGTCCATCGCCGGAAGATCGTCATGGATCAGCGAATAGGTGTGGATCGTCTCGAGGGCACAGGCGACGGGAAGGGCGTCGGCCGCCGTGCCGCCCAAGGTCTCGGCCGCGGCCAGGCAGAGAACGGGGCGAATGCGCTTGCCGCCGGCGAAGAGCGAGTAGCGCATGGCTTCGATCAGTCGTCGGCCTGAAGAGGTCTCCTGAGGCAAAAGGGCCTCGAGGTGCTCGTCGACCAGAAGCGTCGTTCGCTCGAGGTAAGCGGAGAGGTCGAACATATCGGGGATCCGGACAGTCTCTTCAGGCGGAAAACGAGATTTTTCCGCTAAAACGGGATCTCGTCATCTGATGCCGAGCCAGGAGCAGCATTCTGTTCCCGGGAAAGGGGTTTTTCGACGATTTCGCCAGCCTGGTTTTGGAGCAATACCGTGATCCGGCGTTCGGTTTCCTCAAGCTTCTGAGAGCAGAACTTCGAGAGTTCGATTCCCTCTTCGAACTTGCGCAATGCGGCCTCGAGCGGCAGATCCCCGGATTCGAGCTCGCGTACGATCTGCTCAAGCAGCTGCAAAGCTTGTTCAAACGATTTTTTGGCCATGGTGCACTTCCTGGATCTCGCAGACAAGGTTACCGGATGACAAAATCACCTCGACTCGCTCCGTCACGGCGACCTGGGCGGTATCGGAAATCACCCTACGGTCCGGAAGCGAGCGGGTTACGCTGTAGCCCCGCTTCAAGATGGCGAGCGGGTTGGATGCATGAAGCATCGTTTCCAGAAGACGGTGCGTTTCCAGTTTTTTATTAATATTTATTTTCAATAATAACAAAATATTACTCTTTATATGTTCAACTTTATTCTTATATTCGGCGATCATTCTTTCGGGGCGCTGAACCGCAAGGCGCTGTTGGAGCGAAATCAGGGTAAGCCGTTTGAGGCGAATCGGCTGAAAAACGGCCCGCTGGAGTCGACGGCCCAATTCATCTAACCTCATCCAGCGTTCCTCGATCTTGCGGCGCAACCTGGGAAGAACTTTTTGAAAATCCAGTAGGGTTTTCCGGTGTCGATCGATCATCTGCACCGGCGCCTTTCGCAGGCGCATTAGGAGCGTTTGGAGTTTCTGCAGCAGCTCGAGGCGGTCGGGGACCAGAAGCTCGGCTGCGGCCGAAGGGGTCGGGGCACGCAGGTCGGCTACGAAATCGGCGATGGTGAAATCGGTCTCGTGACCGACGGCGGATACGACCGGAATTCTCGAGGAGGCGATCGCCCGGGCAACGGACTCGGTGTTAAAGGGCCAGAGGTCCTCTAGAGAGCCCCCGCCGCGTGCAAGCAGGATGATTTCGGCATCCATCCGGGCGTTTGCGATCTCGATGGCCCGCACGATTTCGCAAGCGGCCTCATCTCCCTGTACCCGGACGGGTAGAATCTGGATCGCCACGCTCGGGTAGCGACGGCCGGTGATGTTCAAGATGTCGTGGATGACGGCTCCGGTCAGGGAGGTGATGACCACGATTTTGTTAGGCAAAAACGGAATCGGTCTCTTGCGCGCCGGATCGAAGAGCCCTTCGGCCGCGAGTTTTCTCTTCAGTTGCTCGAAAGCCATCTGCAACGCGCCGAGACCGGCCGGTTCTACATATTCCAGAATGATCTGGTAGGATCCCCGAGGTTCGTAAACCGAGATGCGGCCTGATGCGATGATGCTCAGACCATCTTCGAGTTGGAAGCGCAACTGGCGGCTCTGCTGGCGAAACAGGACCGCGGCGATCTGAGCGGCCTCATCCTTCAAGGTAAAATAGCAATGACCCGAGGACGGCCGCCGAAAATTCGAGATTTCGCCTGTGACCCAGACGAAGGGGAAATTGTCTTCCAGGATCTGCCGGATCCTGCGGGTGAGCTCCGAAACCGAGAGAACGGATCTGCCCTGGTTTTCGAGGGGGCGATTGGGAAAAAGTTCCGGGAAGAAAGGGTCTTCTTCGACCGGCGGCACGTTCTTTATGTCCGATAAGTTATATTATGTAAACAATTAAACCAATGAGCCGAAATGAAGTCCTTGCCCGGCTATCCCCTGCTTTCGAGGTCTTCGTCGGCGTATTTTTGAATCAGCTCCCGGATCGCCGGCACCGTGTAGATCTCCTCATGCGGAAACTCGGCTAAAGACGAAGCCAGAATACGGATCTTGCGCTGGAGCGGACGGTGCTTGTCGATGAGGATCACAGGTTTTCCGCGCACGATGCAAGAGCCTCCACGCGTGGTGACACCCGTGGCGCGGAAGTTGTGTTCCTCGACGGAAATACCCAGCCTTTCTGCCATCTGCTTGAGTTCACTGTAAATCTGATCCGGCTTCATTTTCGGCTTGCCACCTTTTTCCAGCTTACTGGAGAGGTAGCGGCGAATCAAGAAAAAAACCGCCTTGAAAAGAGGACCAAGAAAAGTTATATTTCGTTAACTTGAATCTTCACCTTTTTCGGAGGGCAAAAACGCATGGATGCCTTGACGCTTCAGAGAGCTCAAATCCAGGTTCGGGTCAACTCCTTTGTCCGCAGCGTCTACAACTGGATGGCGGTCGGTCTCGGTCTGACCGGTCTCACCGCCTTCTACGTCGCCAACTCACCGGAAATTCAGCGGCTCATTTTCGGATCCGGGCTCGTTTTCTTCGGGCTGATCATCGGGCAGCTCGCTCTGGTATTCACGATCAGCTCACGGATTTATCGGATGCAGGCCTCGACGGCAACGGCCCTGTTTCTTATCTACTCGGTTTTGAACGGTACCACTCTTTCCACGATTTTTCTTGCCTATGCGCAGTCGACCATCGCGAACGCCTTTTTCGTCTGCGCCGGCACCTTCATCGCCTGCAGCATCTACGGCTACACCACCAAACGGGATCTCACCTCGCTCGGCGGCTTTTTCATGATGGGGCTCTTCGGCATCATCATCGCCTCGATCGCGAATCTCTTTTTCCAGAGCAACGCCGTCAGCATGGTCGTGAGCTACATCGGTGTGTTCGTCTTCATCGGGCTCACCGCTTACGACACGCAGGCGATCAAGAACATGGCTCTGACCCAGCCGGCCGACATCGATGCCGGCGCGGTACGCAAGGGGGCGATCCTGGGAGCCCTTAAGCTCTACCTCGACTTCATCAATCTTTTCCTCATGATGCTGCGCATCTTCGGCTCCAACCGTGACTGAAATATTTCGTTTTCCAAAAAAGAAAGCCCCGGCCGCAAAGGACGGGGCTTTCTTTTTCCGGCGCGGTTTTTGGGTGAATTATCCGGCGGCGCGCGAGACGACCTCCGCAATCCGTTCACAGAGCCTACGGGTGAGATCCGCCGTCGGGCCCTCCACCATGACCCGGCAGAGGGGCTCGGTCCCCGAATAACGTACCAGGACTCTCCCTTCCGCTCCGAGTTCGCGCTCGACGGCGGCGATCGCCTCCCGTATCGGACCCGGACCGTCGAGGGGCGGCTTGTTATGCACGGGGACGTTGATCAATGCCTGCGGAAACAGGATCATCACTTTTTTCAAGTGCGAAAGCGGCGCGCCGCTTTTTTCCATGGCTTCGATCAGTAACAGGGCGGTCAGCAGGCCATCGCCCGTTGTGTGCGGCCCGGCGAAGACGATGTGCCCGGAATCCTCGCCTCCCAACGAGGCGTCGTTTTTCCGCATCGCCTCCATCACCCAGCGGTCACCCACCCGCGTGGTC
>CAZQUP010000025.1:0-17246 GCA_964596545.1 uncultured Desulfatibacillum sp.
CAGGCGGCGACGGGGTCGGGGCGGTCGAGCAGGCAGGCGCGGGCCGCCGCGCGCGCGTAGGCGGCGGGGCTCATTCCCGCCTGACGGGCGAGCGCCGCGGTGGGAAGCACGCAGAGGGTCCAGCCGTAGCGACCCATCGCTTCGCGCCGTTCGAGAATCCCGCGGATCCCGCGCGTCGCCGCGAGCATGCGGGTGACGGCGGCGGGATCCGCCCGTTCGAGGTGGGTGAAGGCCTGGGGGGCAAGCAGCGAGACGGTGCCGTTCAGCCGACGCGCGAGAACCGTCTCCCCGGGGGCGATGAAATCGAGCTGCCGCGGCGACCCCTGCTCACAGAGAGTCCGCTCCATCGCCGGGGTCGGCGCCAGGCGCAGCAGGGGATGGAGCCCCCGACGGAGCAACTCCGCATAGAGCCGCTCGGCCAAAGGAAGCGCTCCCTCCTGGCAGCGGAGGGCGACGATGTCGCCGGGGCGGAAAGGTTCCCGACGGGCGGTGCACAGGCCCCACCACAGGACCCGGGATAAGCCCTCGAGCTCGTCTTCTTTCAGCATCGCTTCCCGACCTTCCGGCGAAACGGCGGCCGCGCCGCCGGCCCCGGGGTTGCCGCCGCGGGCGATCCGGCCTCAATCGTCTTTGAGGAAAAGGTAATGATATTCGGATTCATCGAGGTGGCGGCGCAAGAGGCGGTTCATCCGCTCGAAGAGCTCCGCCAGCTCCTCGTCGGTGAGCCGCGGCATCAGGACCGCCAGCAGCGAATCGTCGGAGAACTTCTGCAACAGGTAGGCGACGGTGTGTTCGTCGGTTTTGCGGTCCAGGCCGAAGCCGACGAGCCCCTCGTATTCTTCGACGAAGCGATGGCTGTGGCGCCCCATGGCCTCCCTCCGCAAGCCGGCAGACGGTCCGATTGCCGGATGGTTACCCGGATTTCCGCCCTCTGGCAAGGCCTCAGGCGCGAGCCAAGACCGCCGTGCGGCCGGCCGGCGCTTCGAGGTAGGAGGAAAGCGCCCGACGGATGGCGAGCGCCAGCTCTTCGGAGTCGACCGGCTTGAGCAAAAAGCGCCGGATGCCCAGGGCATGGGCCTTCTCTTCCGACATCATCTCGTTGTAGCCGGTGCAGAGAATCACCGGGAGGTCGGGACGGATCTCCCAGGCGAGTTGGGCGAGGCGGTCCCCCGTCATCTGCGGCATGGTCATGTCGGTGATCAGCAGATCGAAGTCCCGGGAGGCCTGCCGCAGACGCTGCAGGGCTTCGCCGGGATCGCCGCAGGCCGTGACCCGGTAGCCCAGACGTTCGATCAACTGCCGCTCGATGTCCAGCACCTGGGGTTCGTCGTCCACGAGCAGGATGCGCTCGCTGCCGCTCGGCGGAGAAACGCCGGGCTCGGCTTCCGGAACGATGTCGGCCTCCTCGAGGGCGGGGAGGTAGACGTGGAAGGTGCTCCCGCGGCCGGGGGCGCTTTCCACGGTGATGAAGCCGCCGTGGTGCTTGACGATCCCGTGGATCACCGAGAGCCCTAACCCCGTTCCCTTGCCCGGCTCCTTGGTCGTGTAATACGGCTCGAAGATCCGGGCAAGCACGCTCGGCTCCATGCCCACGCCCGTGTCGCGGACGCTCAGATGCAGGTGCGGCCCCATGCGGGTGCCGATGTGGCGGCGGCTCTGTTCGTAGTCGATCTCCGTCTCCTCCAGCCGGACCTCAAGCCGTCCGCCCGTCTCCTGCATCGCTTGGTAGGCGTTCGTGCAGAGATTGACGACGACCTGGTGAATCTGGGTGGGGTCTCCCAGAATGGGACGACAGGAATCGTCCAGCTCGCAGACGATCTCGATGGTCTTGGGAATCGAGGCGCGCATCAAGGCGAGCGCTTCGCGGACGATTTGCGGCACGCGGGTCGGCTTGCGCTCACGGCCGTTTCTCCGGCTGAAGGTGAGGATCTGCTGCACGAGATCCTTGGCGCGGTTGGCGGCTTTGAGAATCTCCTCCAGGCTGCGGCGTGACGGATGCCCCGGGGGGATGTCGTCCATGGCGATCTCGGCGAAGCCGAGGATGGGAAAAAGGATGTTGTTGAAATCGTGAGCGATGCCGCCGGCGAGCGTGCCGATGGCCTGGAGCTTGAGGACCTGCTGCATTTGCCGCTCGGACTCGGCCAGGGCTTGAGTGCGCTCCTCGATCTCCTTCTCGAGCGTCGCCTTCTGCTGGCGCAACAGGCGGTAAAATTCGAGGCTCTCGACGGCGTTCGCCGTGTTGAGCAGCAGAATCGACAGCAGCGTGAGGGCCGTGTCCGGGATCTGCTGCCGGCGGGCGTCGAGCAGGCCCACCAGCATGCCGCGCACGCGCGACTGGGTGGCGATCCCATGGAGCAGGATCCGCCGGCTGCGGTCACGCGAGGCGACCGTGATGCCGCGGCGCTCCCGGATCGCCCAGGCGAAATAGCCCTTTTCGATCAGATCCTCCACCTCGGGCTCGACGGCCGCGCGTGCGGCCTCCGGCGTGCAGAGTGCCAGGCGGAAATCGGAGGTCTCCTCCTGGACGAGGTAAAAGGCGTCGGCCTCGAACGGAATGAGATAGCGGATCCGACGCTGTGCCTCCTGGAGGATGGTCTCGACCCCGTAGCTGTTGAGGACGTTTTCCTGAAAGTCCACCAGCGAGAGCGCCATCTCGAGGACATTTTGGACGAAGCGCCGGTGCTCCTCAAGGTACTCGATGCGGGCGAGCAGGTGCTCGGGATCGGAAAGCGGCGGCCGGTTCATGGCAGCGTCTCCCCCAGCAGGAACTCCATCGTCTCGAGATGACGCGCGGTCTGCAGGGCGACCGTCTCCAGGCATTCCGGCGGCAGGCCGAGCGCTTCCCAGGCCGCGGGCCGCAACGGCGGGACCAGGATCTCGCCGCTCGAGCCGATGCCCAGAGCGTTCACCAGGACGTCGGCCACATGCACGATCGCCGCCGGCAGGGGGTCGGGCGAGACCTCGGGCTCGTGGTGGAAGCAGGAGGCATGCTCGAGGAGCAGCGGCAGGTGCCACTTTTTGAGCAGGACCTGCCCGATCCAAGCGTGGATGCAGCCGAGCTCACGCCGCTCGGCCTCGTAGAGGCAGATTCCCTCTCGGCGGGCGGTGCGCAGGGCCGCGAGCATGTCATCGGGGAAGAAGAGATAGAGGATCAGCCGGCCGAGGTCGTGCAGCAGCCCGGCGGAGAAGAGCTGCTCGGTCTGGCGCAGATTTTTCTGCGCGGCCAGAAGGCGGCAGGCGATGCCGCAGGCCAGGCTGTGTTCGAGGAACCGGCGCATGTCGATCACGCGGCGCGGAATGTGGCTGAAGGCGGAAATGACGCTCAGCCCGAGCGCCAGCGCCGAAAGTTCGCGCGTGCCAATCAGGGTGACGGCGAGCGAGACCCGATCCACGGGGGCGGGCAGGCTGTAGAGGGCGGAATTGACGATTTTCAGCAAGAGCGCCGTGAGACTCGGGCTCTTGTGGATCACCTGGGCCATCTGGTCGGCCGTGGAGAGCGGGTTGGCGATGACCTCGTTCAACTCGAAGACGATCGAGGAGATCTCGGGGAGCGCGATCTCCTTTTCCATGAATCCCTCGAGAAACTCCCGCCGCGGGGGGCGTCCCGCCCCGGAGGCCTCCGCGGTCGAAATCTCCGGCTCGGCCGGAAAGGGGAGGTCACGCTCGGCGCGGAAGAGGGCCGCGCTGCGGAGCATTTCAGCCACGGCGGGATGGCTGCGGTCCGTGTGGCGGAAGCGGGGCTCGAGCTCCCGTTGAACGGCCTCGATCCGCTGCGGGTCGACGGCCGGTGTCTCCGCAGGGGCGCTCTCGCGGGCGCCCAAAACCGCAACGCGGCTGACCCCCCAGATCTTGAAGACCCGGATGTGCTCGGGGGCGATCGTCTTGCCGCGGGAAAGCAGCAGGCGGCCGTTCACATCGCGTACATCTTCGGCCAGAACCATGCCGGGCCGGATTTGCGCCAGTGTGGTGATGCCCATCGGCTCCTCGATCGCCCGGGGGCGGCGGGCCGCCCCAGAAACGTTTGCGGTATAAACTTCCTGAAGCCGTTATCGCCCGGAGCCGGGGTGGACTTGAGCGGGAACAACGCCCGGCGAAAGGCGGGGTTTGGCGGTGCGTGCCGCGGGTCAGCGGAGGTCGTCGGCGTTGAAGGCCCGCCGAAGGCGGGCGATGCGCCGGCGGTTGACCCCGAGGTCCCAGAAGCCGAAGCGGCAGGCCGAGCGGAGGTGAATCACGCCGGCGGTTTCGTCGATCCGGAAGTCGAGCTCGTCGACGAAGCCGAAAACGCGGGAGCGGCACTCCGCCCGCACCGCGTGGGTGTCGGCGGAGACGATCCGCGTGCGGGGAAGCGCCCGCAGCGCGGCGAGCAGCCGTTCGCGGGCGGCAGCGGCGGGGCCCGAAAACGAAAGCGGCTCGACGAACTGCCGCCGCCGGGGGGAGAGGCTCGACACGCCGCAGGGCGAGCGCGGGCAGGGCGGAAGCTCGGCAGGAAGCGCCTGCCGGCCGGGCCGCCCCCGATCGGAGGGGGCGCTCATGCCTCGGGCCCTCCCGCAGACCCGTCTTCCCGCAGGCGCGTCACGATGTTCACTTCGCCCGTGAGCGTTCGGTGGACCGGGCAGCGGTCGGCGATAGCGAGCAACCGGGCCCTCTGGGGGGCGTCGAGCGGGCCCTCGAGCTCGATGTCGCGCTGGATGCGGTCGATCCAGCCCTCGCGCGTTTCGCACTCGGCGCAGGCCGCGGCGTGGATCTTTTCGTGCCGCAGCCGGACGGTCGCCGCTTCAAGCGGCCAGCCCTTGCGATCGGCAAACATGCGCAGGGTCATCGCCGTGCAGGCGCCGAGCGAGGCGATCAGAAGATCGAAAGGGCTCGGCCCCTGGTCGGTCCCGCCCAGGGCGATCGGTTCGTCGGCGACCAGGTGATGGCGCTGGATGTGAATCTCGGTCAGCAGCCCGCCGGCCGCCGTCCGTGCGGTGATGGGGCGGGGTGCGGCTTCGTCGGGTGCGTCCGGAAGCGTCTCGGATCTTAAGTAGCGGCGGGCCCAGGCGGCGATCACCGCCGCAGCGTAGCGCGAGTCCGCGGGGTTGGAGAGCAGGTGGTCGGCCCCTTCCAGGGCGACGAAGCTCTTCGGATGGCGTGCAGCTTCAAAAATGCGCTGGGCGTGGGTGATGTCGACCGTTTCGTCCTCCGGGGCGTGCAGGACCAGCAGCGCGCGGTTGAGTTCGCGGATCGTCCGCGCGGGGTCGAGCCCCTCGAGGTCTTCCAGAAATTTCCGACGCAGCAGGAAGGGGCGGCCGCCGATCGCCACTTCGGCCTCGCCTCGGGCGGAGATCTCCTGCGCGGCGGAGCCGAGAAAGCGAAAGACGTCGCGCGGGTCGTACGGTGCGGCCACGGTGGCGACGG
The DNA here is from genome assembly GCA_964596545.1 of uncultured Desulfatibacillum sp. Lineage (GTDB taxonomy): Bacteria > Desulfobacterota > Desulfobacteria > Desulfobacterales > SpSt-501 > SpSt-501. The sequence continues at coordinate 5,398 of CAZQUP010000025.1, forward strand.
CACGGCAAGAGGGGACGGCGGGGGCCGCCTGCAGCACCGCCGCCCCGCCCCACGAATGGCCGATGAGCAGTCGCGGCTCCTCGTAGGCGGTGGCGAGGGCGCGGGCCGCGGCGATCACGTCTTCCACGTTCGAACGGAAGCCCGTCTCGGCGAAATCCCCGCCGCTTTCGCCCAACCCGGTGAAGTCGAAGCGCAAAACGGCGATCCCCTCAGCCGTGAGGGCGCGGCACAAGTGGTGAGCCGCCTTCACGTTCTTCGAGCACGTGAAACAGTGGGCGAAGAGCGCGTAGGCCGAAGGCCGACCGTCGAGCGGCAGGTCGAGCAGCGCGGCCAGTCGCTGGCCCCGGGATCCGGGGAAGTCGAACTTTTCGATGCGCATGGACGCCTCCCGTTTCTTTGCCGGATGTCGGATGGCATGCCCGCCTTTCAAGCCACGGCGGCGAAGCGGCCGCGGAGGCGGCCGGCGATCTCTTCGGGGTATCCGATGCAGATGCTCTCGTCGTAGAGCGTCCGCAGGGCCGTCGCATCGGGAGTCGCCAGTTGCGGGTTGTAGTAGATGCGCGGGGTGAAGACGAGATGGAGCCGGAAGTGCTTTTCCTCCCCCCGGCCGGGGAAGAAGCAGACGTTGAAGCTGGCGATTCCCATTTGCGCGTAGCCGGCGATCGCGGCTGCAAGCCCGCGGGCGATGTCGCTGCGGGAGGCCGCATCGAGGTCGAGCATCGTGCGGCGGCCCTCGACCACGCCGACCACGTCCCCGGCGACGCCGGAGGGGGCGAAAGCGGCGAGCCAGGCGACCCCACCGATGCGGCCGAGAAAGCGCTCCCCACGGTCGGCCTCTTCGACGACGAGCTCCTCCCAATAGCTCCGGCCGGTGCTCCGCCACCAGGCCTCGGAGGCGGCGAGCTCCTCGCGCAGGCGGTTGGGCGCGGTGGAGCTGCAGAAGACCTGGAGATGCGGGTGGATGAGCGAGCTGCCCGAGGCGGGAAGATAATTCCAGCTCAGCAGAAAATAGACCGCCTCCGGATGTCGGCGTCGGAGCGCGAGCTCGTAGAAATCCCCCGCGAGGGCGAGGCCCTCGGCGATCCTCGCGGCGGAGATCTCCCCCGGGGGCAGGTGGTGCTCGGGCCCCAAGGTGGCGACCGCGCCGAGGGCGTCATAGGGCGCGAGGTTGGGAAACAAGATCTTCTCCCCGCGGCGGAGGCGCCCCTCGGGAGCGAAATCCGGGGGAAAGGCGGGGGTGTGGGTGTGCACGCGCTCGGGACAGAAGGGACAGGCTTCGCGGGTCCCCGCGGCCAGGGCGGTGATGTCCGGAGGCTCGAAGGCGAGCGGCCGGAAATGGCAGATGCGCGCGCTGCGGCCGGTCAAGGGATCGCGGCGGATCTCGATCGGGATCGTCCGCGGGGCCATCCCCGCGAAGGGATCGAGGAGTTCGGCTTGCTTTTCCTCCACGGCGAAGTCCATCGTCGGCTCCTTGCCCGTTTCAGGAAAACGGCTCGGTGAAGACGCGCGCCGCGGGAAAGCGCGCGTCGATCACCTGCAGGGCGTCGCGGATCATTTCGCCGCGACCGCAAAGGTAAAAATCGTAGGCTCCCGACGCGAGATCCTCGCGCAGCGCGTCGGTCACCCGCCCGGCGCGGGTTCCGGAGGGCAAAGGAGGCCCTTGGCGCGTGAGGCAGCCCAGGTAGCGCGCGGCCCGGGTTTCGAGGAACTCGCGGTAGAACAGTTCAGCCGCGGTCCGTGCCCCGTGAAGCAGCACGAAACCCGCGGCGCCGGAGGCCGCCATCGATCGAAAGGGGGCGATGCCGGTGCCGGAGGCGACGAACACCGGGGTCGCTCCCGGCGCATCGAACAGAAAATAGCCGTGCGGCCCCGAGCCCTCGATCACCGTGCCGGGGGCGGCCGCGGCGAGGCCGGGGGTCATTCTTCCTTCGGGGAAAAGGCGGATCAGAAGCCGCAGTTCGGTTTCCACCGGGCTGGAGGCGATCGAATAGTCCCGCTCGCAGCCCTCCCGCTGCAGGCGCAACCGCTGCCCCGGGCGAAAGCGGAGGCCCGCCGGCCGTTCCAGTTCGAGTTCGAACACCTCCGGGGCGAGGAAGCGGCGGGAGAGGATGCGCGTGGATCCCCGCCATCGGAAAGGCGTCGTCCCGGGCCTCAAGTTTCCCTCCGCCATAAGGCTTCTTCGATTCCCTCGAGGCGGTTCAGGGTCCGGGCGAGCAGGAAAAAATAATCGGAGAGGCGGTTCAGGTACCGGACGGCTTCGAGCAGCGCCGCCGGCGGATCCTCGGGCCGGAGATCGAAAAGGCGGACGACCCGTCGTTCGGTGCGCCGGCAGACCGTGCGGGCCAGATGCGCCCATCCTGCGGCCGCGCATCCCTCCGGCATCAGAAACGAGCGCAGCGCCGGCAGGGCGCTTTCCATCCGGGTGATCGCTTTCTCCAGCCGGGCGGTGCGACCGGGATCGAGAGGCGGAAGGAGATCCGCGGCCGGCGAGGGTCCGCTCAGCGAGAGCCAGGCGCCGATCGAGAAAAGATCCGCCTGCACCGTGCCGAGCTCCGGTTTGAGCTCCGCCGCGGCGGCCGGGAGGCCGGCGGCCAGGCAGCCGATCACGGCGTTCAGCTCGTCCAAGTCGCCTGCGGCCTCCAGGCGCATGTCGTCCTTGCGCACGCGCTCACCGCTGAAAAGGCTCGTGCGCCCGCGGTCTCCGCTGCCCGTGGAGATCTTCATTCGTCCCCCGCTTCCGGCCTCTGCGTAACGCATCCGGCAAAAGGGGTCAAGCCGGAGGCCGGGGAAAGAGTCCATCCGCCGCGGCCAGGATCTCCCGCAACACCGCGGGATCGATGTTGCCGCCGCTCAAGAGCACGCCGATCCGCCCCCCTCGGGGAACGGCGCTCTCGAGGAGGGCGGCGAGACCCAGGGCCCCCGATGGCTCGACGACGAGTTTGAGGCGCTCGAGGAGCAAGCGCACCGCCGCGGCGATCGATTCTTCGCGCACGGTCACCATGTCGTCTACGAAAGCGCGCACCAGAGGAAAGGTGATCCGGCCGAGGCTGGGGGTCCGTGTTCCGTCGGCCATCGTGGGCGGGTGGTGTACCGTGTGCAGCACGCCGGTGCGGAAGGAGCGCGTGGCATCGTCGGCGAGCGCGGGCTCCACACCGATCACGGTGCAGGAGGATCGGCGGCTTCGGATCGCCAGGGCGCAGCCGCTGAGCAGGCCGCCGCCGCCGCAGGGGACGAGCAGGCGGTCGAGCCCCCCGGTTTGCTCCCAGAATTCGAGCGCGGCCGTCCCCTGACCGGCGATCACTTCCGGGTGGTCAAAGGGCGGGATCAGGACGGAGCCTTCCTCGGCCTGCAGGGTGCGGGCGATCTCTTCCCGCGAACGCTCGCGGGGGTCGTAGAGGATCACCCGCGCCCCGTAGCCCTCGGTCGCCCGGCGCTTGGGCAACGGCGCATCCCGCGGCATGACGACGGTGGCACGCAGGCCGAGGATCCGGCTCACCAGGGCGACGGCCTGGCCGTGGTTCCCCGAGGAAAAAGTGATCACGCCGCGGCCGCGCTCCTCGTCCGACAGGCGGGAGATGGCGTTGAAGGCGCCGCGGAACTTGAAAGCGCCGGCGCGTTGCAGGTTTTCGCACTTGAAGAAGATCTCCGAGTCGAAGCGACGGTCCAGGCTGCGCGCCGTGAAAACCGGAGTGCGGTGGGCCACGGGTGCCAGCACCCGGGCGGCTTCTTCCAGCCGCGGCGTCCATTCGGCGAGCGAAGCTTCCATGGCGCCTCCTTGCGGGGTCACGCTCACCAGGCCTCCCGCGGCAGCGGTTCCCAGGGGTAGCGGTCCTCGCCTACGCGGACCCAGACGAGGCGTCCGGATTCGCGCCAGGGATCGAGCACAAGGCCCTCCGCGAAAGGACGATCGACGGCGGTGACCACGACACTGTTGTGTTCGCGGAGGTCGTTGCCGCGGTGGGCGACCCCCCAATGCACCTCCAGGGTCCGCAGCCCGAGGGATAGAATCTCCTGCAGCAGGTCCTCCGTCCAATGATAGCACAGGCCGCGCTCGCGTGCTCCGAGCTGGACGAGCAGGTTATGCCATCGGGCGGGCGGGGAGACGCGGTAGGCGGCGGCGAGCCGCCGGGAGGTCGCGATCGCCGTCCTCGCCGTCCGCGCCGCCTCTTCCCGGTCGACTTCGGGGCCGAGGGCGAGCAGCGCGGCCTGGAGCTCGGCGATCCGTCCTTCCTCCCCTTCCCGCTCGCTCTCGCCTTTCAACGGCGCTCCGGCGCAGGCCCAAAAAAGGGTGAGGCAGAACAGCAGTCCTGCCCGCGGGAAAACGGTCCTCAGCATGGCAGTCCCAGCGTTTCGAGTGCGGCCCGGGCCTGCCCCTCCCAGTCGCGGTTCGCGGCCGGGTTGGCGGGGCTGGGGTGGGGGAGCATCCCGATCGTCGCCCCTGAGCCGGCCAGGGCGATCCGCGCGCGTTCCGCGGCGAAGCGGCCGATGCCGACGACCGCTTGGGGTTCGAGAAAAGCCACGGTATCGGAAAGCGCCCGATCGCAGGCGGAAAACAGCGGGGCGCCTGCCGCCGCGGGCAGCCGGTCGGGAGTCAGATTGCCTCCTTCCCGATCGAAGAAAAGGAGCGGGCAGTAATTGACGACGAAAAAGCTTCGGAAGAATCTCTCCGGCGGTCCGATCCGCGCGGCGAGGCCCCAGAGACGCCGGCCGCTCGGCTCGCTGCGCCTGCAGGCGAACCCCGAAACGGGACGGCGGGGGTGGAGGAGAGCGGGCCTTCCGACCGGCGCCTCGATGCCCATCCACGAGCGCACCGCGTTGATTTCCCCGAAGGGGATTCCCGTCTGGGCCATGCCCCAGGGGCCGGGGTTCATGCCCACCAGAAGTCCCGTTTTGGGCGGTGCACCGTAGCGGCGGACATAGAGCCGGTAGGGGGCGAAGGCGTAGGCGAGGGGATTGTAGACGAAGGCCACGGGCGGCGGAAACGAGAGTTTCTGGACTTCGCGGCAAAGCCGGCGCGCGATCGGCTCCAGCCGGTTGGGCGGCGGGGTCCGACTCACGGCCATTGCACCCCCGCGGCGAAAAGCGCAAGCCCCGCGGCTTGAAGCAGATGATAGAGGCCGTTGTGATCGAACTCCCAAAAGAGGCGCAGACGCACCCGACGGGTCGCCTGCACGACGCCGGCGATCAGGCTCACCGCGCATCCGGCGGCGAGCCACGGGTTGGCGCGGGAGGCAACGAGGCCGGACCAGATCGCCCCTCCGGCCGCGAGGAGGGCGGCCTGGAGGAGGATCTGTGCGGCGAGGCCCCACGGCCGGTTTGCTGCGACTAACGACCAGAGGAGCGCCGCCGCGAAAAGGCCTGCAACGCCCGCGGCGGAGAGCGATCCCCCGGTTTCCCCCCGGAGGATCGCGGCGAAGGCCGCTGCGCTGAAGGCGAGGCCGAAGCTCACCGCCCGCCAGAGGCGGCGCTTCGCGGGCGGGGAGAGGGCCAGTCCGTGATAGGCTGAGCCCGCGAGCGCGGCCACCCCTGCGGCGACGAAAAGGACGACCCACAGGGAACGTCGGGGATCCTCCGGCGCCGGGGAGAGGCCGATCGCCAGGGCGAAGAAGGCGCAAAGCAGGGCGACCCCCAGGTCGGTTGCGGCGCTCACGCGCTCGGTCGGGGAATCGGTCCATCGCGAGGCCATGGGGACGAAGGCGGAGGCCCGCGGAATCAAGCCCGCAAGGCGGAAAGCGACTCCCGGAGGGAGCGCGTGAGGTGGCCGAGATCGGTCCCGAAGCCGACCAAGCGGAAACCCTGGGCGATGTAATCCCGGGCGGCCCGGGGATCCGAGCAGTAGATGCCGAGCGCCAGGTTTGCTTCGAGCACGGACTGCCGCACCGTGCGGATGGCCTGGAGGACTTCGGGATCGTTGATCCGGCCGGGTTTTCCCATGCTGGCCGAGAGATCATAGGGCCCGATGAAGACGGCGTCCAGTCCCGGAACGCGGACGATTTCGTCGATCGCGCGGACGGCCTCGATGTGCTCGGCCTGGAGGATGACCGCCGTGCGCCGATTGGCGGTGTCCACATACTGCTGGAAACCGAGGCCGTAGCGGTGGGCGCGGGCTCCCCCCATGCCGCGGGTTCCCTCGGGGGCGTAGCGGCAGGCGCGTGCGACGCGTTCGGCTTCCGCAGCCGTGCGCACAAGCGGGACGAGCACGCCGGATGCGCCGATGTCAAGGGCTTTCTTGATCCAGACCTCCTCGAAGGAAGGCACGCGCACGACGCAGGGGCAGCGACCGCCGACCGCTTGCAGCATGCGCTGGGCGGTGAGGACGTCGTAAGGCCCGTGTTCGGTGTCGAGAATCAGCCAGTCGAAGCCGGACTCGGCGAAGATCTCGGCCGTTTCGGGGGAGGGAAGGCAAAGAAAAGCCCCGATCAGGGCGGTGGGGCCACGCAGGCGCGCTTTCAGGTCCGGGATCATGGCTTCACTTTCCGTGCGGCGTCTGCCCCTCCCCCGGAGAGCAGGCGGAGAATCTCCTCGGCTTTCTCGGGTGCGAGGGTTCCCTTTTCGCGCCCGATCGGGACCGTGTGGCGGCCGAGCTCACGGTAGAGAACCGCGATCTCCGGGGCCTGATTTTCCAGCGCCGCCAGGTGCCGCCGCACGGTGGCGACATCGCCGCGGGCGATCGGGCCGGTGAGGCAGCGGGGGTAGCCTACGGCCTCGATGTTGGCGAGCGTCCCGCGCAGAAGCGGCAGGTAGGCCTTCACGGCGTCGGCCGGGGTCTTGCCGAAACGGGTCCACAGGTCGGCCGCGATTTTCACGATCGTCGTGAAGTAGTTGCAGGCGATGGCCGCGGCGGCGTGGTAGAGCACCTTGTCCTCCGAACTCAGCACGACGGTGTCGCCGCGCAACGACCGGGCCATCTCGAGCAGCAGCCCGCGCACCGGCTCTTCGGCCTCGATCGCGAACGTCGAGCCGGGAAGGTTGGCGATCGCCTGTTCCACGTCGGCGAAGCTCTGGCAGGGATGAATCGAGCCGACGAGGGCGCCCTGGGCGCGCGCCGCCGCGAGCGCCTCTACGGTGCTCGCTCCGCTGCAGTGGAGCGCGATCTGCCCGGGCCGCCAGCGGAGCGCCGTGCACAGGGAGGCGATGGCGTCGTCGGCGGTCGTGAGGAAGACGATCTCCACGGCGTCGACGAGTTCCTGAGCCCCGGCGAAGCGGCGGGACCCGGGGACGAGCCGGGTGAAACGCGCGGCGGATTCCTCCCGCAAATCCGCCACCCCGACGACGGGGTAGCCCTGTTCCGCCAGGCGCACCCCGAAGGTCGTTCCCACGGGGCCGGCGCCGACGAATCCGATCCGTTTCATGTCCGTTCTCCTGAATTGCGGGGATGTTTCAGAACCAGCGCTGTTCATCGTCGAGCAAAACCTCGAGCGGCCGGAGGCGGAGCGTCTCTGGGGCCGCCGGGTCGAGCAGCACGACATAGCGCTCGAAGATCCCGCCGAGCAGGATGTCGATGCGGCGCGTGCGCTCGATGAACATGCCGAGCCGGTCGAAGAGGATCTGCCCGGCCGGGTCGCGTACGAGGGTGAGCGAGAAGATCTGAGTCGGCCGCGGCCGAAGGGAGAAACGGTCGCCCGGCCGGAACGGGGTATTCTGCAAAAGCTGCCGGGGGATGAAGATCCCGCGGCGCTCCTCCTCGTAGCAGGCGATGCGGCTGAAGTCGACCGAAGGCTCCATGGCTCCCTGTCAAAACCCCACGGCCTGGCCGTCTTTACGCGGGTCGGAGGCGGCGGCGTAGCCGTCCTCGAGCCGGTAGATCATCTGCCCGCCGCCGAAGAGGTCCTGCGAGGCGACCTCCTCAACGCGGTGCCCGCGGCGACGGAGCTCTTCGAGGACCCCCGCGGGAGTGCCGGCCTCGAGCTGCACGCCTCCGTCGGCGGAAACGTGCCAGCGGGGGGCGTCCAGGGCCGCCTGCGGGTTCTGGCCGTAGGCGAAGATCCGCACCATCATCTGCACGTGCCCCTGGGGCTGCATGTGGGCCCCCATAAGGCCGAAAGCGAGAAGCGGCCGGCCTTCGCGGGTGACGAAGCCGGGAAGAATCGTGTGGAACGGCCGCTTGCCCCCGTCCACGCGGTTGGGGTGTCCCTCTTCCAGGACGAAGCCCCGGCCGCGGTTGTGAAGGGCGATCCCGGTGCCGGGGACGACGACCCCCGAGCCGAAGCCCGTATAGTTGGACTGAATGAAAGAGACCATCCGGCCCTCGGCGTCGGCCGCGGCGAGCGTCACCGTTCCCCCGGCCGGGGTGGCCGCGGGAGAAGCCGAGGCGGCGTGGTCGGGGCGAATGGCTGCGGCGCGGGCGGCGAGCCGGCCGGGGGCGAGAAGCGTCTCCGGACGCACGCGCATGTGGTCGATGTCGGCCACTTCGCGGAAGAGATCCTCGAAGGCGGCCTTCATGGCCTCGATCTGCAGGTGCAGGCTGTCGGGCGAATCGACGGGGTGACGCTCGAAGGCGATCCGCTCGAGGATGCCGAGAGCGATCAACGCGGCGATCCCTTGGCCGTTTGGGGGAATCTCGTGGAGGCGAACTCCGCGGAAGTCGACGACGAGCGGTTCGACCCACTCGGCGCGGTGGGAGGAGAGATCCTCGACGGTCAACGCCCCGCCCTCGGCGGCCGCGCAGGCGGCGATCCGGCGGGCGATCTCCCCGCGGTAGAAGTCCTCGCCGCCGCTTTCGGCGATGGCGGCGAGCGTTGCGGCCTGTTCCGGACAGCGGAAGATCTCCCCCGGCCGCGGCGCGCGGTCGCCGGGGAAGAAGACACGCCGGATCTCGCTTCCGGGCGGATAGAGGGCCGTCGACTCCCGCCAGCGCCGCGCGGTGATCGGGGCGACGGGAAAACCGTTGCGGGCGTATGCGATCGCCGGGGCGAAGAGCTCGGTGAAGGGGAGGCGCCCGTGGCGGCGGGAGAGCTCCGCCCAGGCCGCGACCGCCCCGGGGACGGTCACCGTGTCCCATCCGCCGGAAGGCATGGCGGAGGCCTCGGCGAAACGATCGCGGCTCCAAGCGCGGGGCGAGCGGCCAGAGCTGTTCAACCCGTGCAAGGCGTTTCCGTCCCAGATGAGGGCGAAGGCGTCGCCGCCGATTCCGTTTCCGGTCGGCTCAACGACGGTCAGCGCGATGGCGGCGGCGAGGGCGGCGTCCACCGCGTTCCCGCCGCGATAGAGCATCTGCAGGCCAGCCTGGGCCGCGAGCGGCTGCGAGGTCGCCACCGCGTTGCGCGCGCACACGGGCATCCGCCGTGAGGGATAGGGAAAATTCCAGGAAATCATCGCCCTCCTGCTTAGCCCGTTTCGAGGGGAAGATCAATCCGGCGACACGGCGCTTTCGCGGCTCGGAAACGATAGTCCGCAAAGAGGCTCCGGCAGTCCCTGCCGCGCAAGGCGGGGGCGAGCCCGCATTTTCGTCCCGTCCAGCAGCCCTCGCAGCGCGCCGCCGCCAAATGGGGGCAGCTCCGGCAGGGGAGCCGGCGCCAGGCGCGCTCGATGAGCCGCAGGCATCCGGCGGGGGTCAGCTCCGCAAGCCCCCCGAATCCGGCCGGCGCCTCGCAGCACAGCGAAAAGCCCCCCGAGGGGTCGAAGGAGGCGGCCGGAAGCCTCCCCGCGCCGCAGCCGCGCACGGCCTCGGACTGCTCGAGGCGAAGGGCCGCAAACGCGCTGCGGCGGAGCGCATCGTAGAGGTCGAAGAGTTCCCGGGCCGCGGGAACGAGCTCACCCCGCGGCAGCCTCCGTGTTCCAAGCCGCGGCCGCGGCCCGCCCGTGCGCTCGAGGCGCGCAGGGTCGACCAGGGCATCGAAGCGGAAGCCGACGGGGCGGCCATGGACGGCGATTTCCCGATCGAGGTCCGTCAGCCAGGGCGGCAGCGCGCTGCGGTTCGCGGCGGAGACGACCGAGCGCACGCGCACGCGTACCCCGTCCTGCAGCGCCTCTTCGAGAAACCGCCGGGCCCGGCGGTAGCTCCCGTCGCGCAGACCGTCGTGGATCGGCTGCGGCCCGTCGAGGCTCACCTCGAGGAGGAAGCGGGGGTGGCGTCTGAGATCCCGGGGAAGGCGCGAGAGCGGAAGGCTGCCGCCGCTGACGACCTTGACCTCCTCGGCCCGCTCGAGGCAGGCGTCGAGGATGACGGGGAGATCCTCACGGATCAGCGGCTCGCCGCCCTCGAGGCTGATCAGGATTCGCGGCAGCTCCCGCGCCAGGGCCTGCACCAAATCCACCCAGGCTGCGGCCGGAAGCTCGGGGACGGCCTGGCGGGAGACGCTGCAGAGCCGGCAGCGCAGCGGGCAGCGGTTGGTGAGCGCCAGATCGAGAAACAGACCGGGCAGGGGTTCCGCCGTCATTTTCCGGAGCCGCCCGACCGCTGGATTTCGCGCAGGGTCGACTGGATGAGCAGGTTCAGCCCGGGGGAGAGGAGCGCCATGCGGTTTCGCGCATCGCGCTGGGCGCGCTCGAAGATCTCGGGCTGCTTGCGACGGATGGCGCGGCCGGCCTCGGAAGCGTAGAATTCCAGGATGGCATGGATTTCGGAGGCGGAAAAGGTGCTCCCGTAGAGATAGACGTAGTATTCTCGGAAGGAGTCGAAACGTCCTGCCCTTTCCAGGAAGGCGAGCACGCGCTCGGTGAGCAGCCGGTCGGAGGCCTCGGACTTGCCGGTGTATTCGTAGGCCTTGAGCTGCTCGATCGTCTCCCGGCGCTGGGCTTCGAGCGCCGTTTTCACCTGCGCGGCTTCGACCTCGTCGATGTAGCGCTCGATCAGCGCCCGGTGCTCCGGCTCGAGCGGCCGGCACAGAACGCCCGGAACCCCGTCCGCATCCTCGGTCAAAAGCCGCGGGCCCTCGAGGGATACGAGGCGAAAGCGGTTTTCTTTCCCGGGGGCGAGAAACTCCGGCCGACTGGACTCACTCACCACGAGCCGGAGATGGCCGCCTTCGATCGACCAGGAGCCGCGGCTGCGGATCTCGAGGTCGCGTTCGGGAAGCGGGATGCGCAGATGCGACTCGAATGCGCCGTCGGGGTGATAGGTTTTCCGCTCGAGTCCCATGACGTAAGCTTCGACCCAGGGGCCGGCGAGCGCCCGGCGCCATTCCTCGTCCGAAGAGGGCCCGGCGGAGCAGGGGAGGGGGAGAAGGAACAGCAACCCAAGGGCCAAAATCCGGACCGGAGGGGAAAAGGGATTCATGGAAAGTCATCCTTTCTGTTTTTCGGGGCGGTCGGGCAAGCAGCGGAAAGCCGATCCCGGCCGCGGCGAAGCCATCGTTTCCCCTATAGGACAGCGCCGAGCCGATGTCCACCGGCGGGAAGGTGAAGCCTCGATCGGTCCACGGGGGCGGTGACGCGGGTCGAAGCGGAGTCATCGCTCGGAGGCAGGCGCGGGGGGGCAGAGAAGGATCCCGGCCGGCGGGGCCGACCCGGCGGTCCGCCATAGGGGCTCGCCGACGGGGATGCGGCAGAAGCGCTCGGGTTCGCCGGGATCGGCGATGCGCACGATCAGCTCGGGGTCGCCGCGGGGGGGAATGCGGGCGATCCAGGTGGCGAGGGTGCGCACGGCCGAGGAATTCCGGCCGGTGCGCCAGAGGCTTCGGTCGGGGCCGTCGCTGCGGTCCCGGCTCCAGCGCAGAAAATCCTCCGCGCTGAAGGGGCCGGGTTCCGTCGCCAGCCATCCGGCGATGCGCGCCTCCCGCGCCCGGCTGCTCGCGCCGGGCGGTCGGAGAGCGGCCTCCGCCGCGAGCCAGCGGTAGTGGTTGGCGTGATGGAGCGTCCCCGAGGCGAGGCGCTCGACGGCCAGGCCACCGTCCGGCGCGACTTCGATC
>CAZQUP010000025.1:17329-22180 GCA_964596545.1 uncultured Desulfatibacillum sp.
CCGCAACCGGAGAGCAGGCGGCCCAGGAGCCCGGGCTCCGCGCCGGGGGGCCGCCGCAGGTCGACCGGGACTTCGCCCGCGGTGGCGCTCAGGATCACGAGGCCGCGCTCGTTGACGCCGGCTTTGATCCCGGGTGCCGCACCGCCGACCGCGCGCAGGACGAGCGACGCCCAGCCCCCCCGGGGGCGCAGCAACGCGATTTCTTGGCGGTGGTCGGGGCGGAAGTCACGGTTCTTGGCGACGAGCACCCCGCCGCCTTCGACCGCCTCCCCGGCCGCGGCCCAGAGGGTGCAGGCGATCGCCGGAAACGGCACTGCCGTCCCGGCCAGGACGGCCGCCAGGAGCAGACCTCCGAGCCGGGATCCTCTCGCCGTGGGGAAAGGCATGATTCGCCTCGATCCTACTTGCAAGGGTCGCCGGAACCGCGCATCGGCACGCGGGGAAGAAACATCCGGTAGGCTCCGAGCCGCATCCCTTGCCGCCGGTGTTTCACGTCGTCCACGGGGTCGTCCAGAAGATTTTCGAGATTTCGCAGCCGCCAGTCCGCATCGCGGCCGGGTTCGAAGAGCGCGAGGAACTCCTCGATTTTCGAGCGCCGCAGGGAAAGCGTCATTTCGGACGCCGCCGTGGCCGAAAGCGCGGCCGCCCAGGCCCGGGCGCTCCCGATACCGTCTCGCCAGCGGGAGGCGAGATCGTCGTTCAAGCCGAAATAGGGCTCCCGCAGGGCGAGCGCCGCGGAAAGGCGGCTTTCGACCTCCGCGGTGCGGCCGTGCGCGAGCGCTTGCTCGCCGCTCCGGTTAGAGCTCCCCCGACTGCCGCCAGGTCCTTTCGGGAACGAAGGTGCCGGCGGAGGTGAGGAGCGCGATTGCCAATCCGAGGCGGAAGCAACCCGGAGGGGCCGTCCCTCGAAGCATGGGCGTCGGACCCTTTCACTACGGTCCGCCGGCGGTCCGCGGCAAGGTGTTCGCGCCGTTCGGCATCACCGTGTAGGTGGGGTCGTTCTTGCCGCAGCGCTCGCGTGCGAGCGCCAGAGCTTCCTCGATCGTCGCGACGGGGATCAACCCCGCCTGACGCGCGAAATCCGCGTTCTCGGGGCGGGTGAGCAGGATCGTGGGGCAGCGCCGGCAGTATTCGCGGGTGATCAGTGCGCACCAGCCGGCGATCGTGTAATCGGCGCGCAGCGCGCGGTCGTGCTCCTCGATCGTGGGGTGATCGAACCAGCGGAAGTATTCGAGGGGCTCGCGGATGTCGACGCATTCGGCGAGGATCACGCACACGCCGCCCTCGCGCGCGGCATGGACGGCGTTGTCCATGGTTTTCGTCGTCTGGTACAGGTTGATGTCCTTGGGGTAGCCGCCGGCGGAGGCGATCACGATGTCGGCCTTTTCGCGGATCTCCGCCCCGTAGATCTCGTCCACGAGGCGGGTGGCTCGGCGCCAGGCCGAGACCCAGTTTCCGGCGAACACCCCGCAGATTCGGCCCGCGAGGTTGGGGACGACGTTCACGATGAAGTCGGGGGCCGCCAGGGAGGCGCACTCCATCATGTCCTCGTGGGCCGGATTGCCGTCGGTGATCCCCGATTGCGCCAGCCGGCTGCGCCCTCCGCCGGGGCGGGGTTCCATCGACCAGAGGTGGCTCGCCTGGATGGTGCGGTTGTCGCAGATGCCGGGCATGACGCTCTTGCGTCCGCCCCCGTAGCCGACCATGTAGTGGTAGATCACCCCGCCGGTCAGAATCAGACGGTCGGCCTCGACCGCGATCCGGTTCACGGCGACGGGGGTGCCGCGGCTCGTGGTGCCGAGGAACACCGAGCGCTTCGGGTCGCGGGCCTCATGGTTGACGACGCGCACGCGGTGGCAGACCTCGGGTCCGCAGATCTCCAGGAATTCTTCCGGGGTGTTTCTGCGGTGGGCGCCGACGGCGATCAGGATCGTGATCCGGTCGTCGGGCACGCCGGCTTCGTTCAGGACGTCGAGCAGCACCGGAAGCGTCTCCGGCATGCGCTGCCAGCCGCGGGTGATGTCGCTCACCGGGATCGCGACCCGATCGCCGGGCTTCACGATTTCGCGCAGGGGGGCCGCGTCCACGGGATGCTCGAGGGCGTGCCGCAGGGCGGCGGGCAGATCGGCAAGGGCGGGACGTTCCCGGCCCTCAAGGATGTGCAACAGGCGGTCCTCGGGCAGCCCGAAGGCGATCTCGCCGCGGCCGTATTTCAGCCGAACCTGCCGTGTCTTCATCGCCGCTTTCCCGCGGCGGCGCCTTTCTTCGACCGCGGCCGCCGCAGGCGCTCGAGCCGCGCGAACTCGCCCTCGAGCATGCTGTAGGTGTGTTCGGGGGCCGGAAAGGCCCCGGTTTTCACGTCGCGGATGTAGGCCTCGAAGACGCGGAGCATTTCCGCACCGAGGTTCGCGTACTTCTTCACGAACTTCGGCGTGAAGGCCTGGAAGATCCCCAGGATGTCCGAGACGATCATCACCTGGCCGTCGCAGTCCGCCCCCGCCCCGATGCCGTAGACGGGGATGGGCAGCTCGCGGGCGATCAAACGCGTCACCTCAGGCGGCACGGCCTCGACGAGGATGGCGAAGGCGCCCGCCTCGCAGACGGCCCGGGCGTCCTCGATCACGGCGAGCGCCGACTCGGCGGTGCGTCCCTGGGCCTTGAAGCCCCCAAGCGCCGCCGTGCTCTGCGGGGTGAGACCGACGTGGCCCATGACCAGCATGCCGTTGTCGGCGATCGCCCGCAGGATGTGGGCCACACGTACCCCGCCCTCGAGCTTGATGCAATCGACCCCACAGGTCTTGAAATAACGCACGGCGTTCTGCACGGCGTCGTTCACGCTCCCGTGGTAGGAGCCGAAAGGCATGTCCCCGATCACGAAGGTGTTGGGCGCGCCGCGACGCACGGCCTCGGTGTGGTAGAGGCTCTGCTCGACGGTGACCGGCACCGTGCCCGGATAGCCGTAGACGGCCATGCCGAGGCTGTCACCGACGAGCAGCATGTCCATTCCGGCTTGTTCGGCGAGCTGGGCGGTCGTGTAGTCGTAGGCGGTCATCCAGACGGCCTTTTCCCCGCGCTCCTTCATTTGCTGCAGATCGAACCGTGTGAGCTTCTTCTTCGTCTTCATCCGGACCTCCCGGGTTTTGAGGGAAAATTGGCCCCGGCGTCGGCTCCGGGCCGGGGCGGTCAAGGCGGGATGGAGCCTTCAGGGTCCGCAGCCGCAGCCGCAGGCCGGTCCGCAGGCCGCGGCCTCCGCCATGGCGCGTAGGATCTCGCGCGGAGCGGCCGGATCCACGGTCCGCAGATCGAGCGTGACGTCGGCTTCCTCCAACCCTTCGAGTGCCGGGGCGAGCAGAAGCCCGAGGTGGCCGCAGAAGCGATCGACTTCCTCGGCGCGGAGGTGGAAAGAAATCCGCTCCCCCGGGCGCCGTCCGAGGAGCAGTCCCTCGAAGGGAATGAATCCCCCCGAGCCGACGCCGACGATGAACTCGAGCTCCGCCCGACGCGGCGCCCCGGCGCCGCCGGGCGGGACGGCCTGAATCTCCGCACGGATGCGCGTAAGGGGCTCGACGACGGCTTTCGTGTCCATGGTGATTCCTCCGGTTCGGATCACGGCGGTGCATCCGCCACCCCGAGCAGCTCGGCGATCGCCAGGCGGTGCATGGCGATCCGCTCTTCGAGCGGCGCCTCCCGGGGGGTCACGAGCGCATAGACCGCGGAACTCACGCGCTCGCGGAGATATCCCGCCAGCGTCGCCTGCCGGAACCAGCCGAGGACTTTCAGCCCCCACAACGGCGTGTGGGCGACGCCTTCCTTGGGGCCGAGAAAGAAAAGCGTGTCGGAGGCGACGGGGAAGCCCGCCTGGCGCATCCGCGCGATCAGGCGGGCGGATGCACTCAAGTCTTCGGCTCCCGTCCGCCCGATCGCAAACCCGCCTGCGCCGGCGTCTTCGCGAAGCTCGACCACGAGGTCGTAGCGTTTTTCCCGCAGAAACTTTCGCAGCAGGCGCGCTTCCGCCGAGCGAAACTGGACGAAATCGCGGTCGATGTCAATCCCGTAGGCGTTTGCCGCCTGGTCGTGGACGAACCCCCAGGGGTTCACGAGCGGCAGCAGGTCGAGGTCCCAGCCGAAATGCCGCTGCGGCGAGAAAGCCAGGTCCCGCAGCAGGTCGAGCGCCGCCTGCACGGCGGCACGATCCTCCCCGCGGGTGCCGGCGAGGATCAGCGCCCGGGGACGGTCGGGGCGGAAGGGCCGGAAGGCAGCGTACCAGAGCGGGGCGTGGAACTCCCCGGCGGTCACCCGGCCGATCTCGACCGCGAGGAGATGGGGCGAGGCGGCGTCGGCCTGCTCGATGGCCCAGCCGACCGCGGAGAGGTCGCGGACGGGCTCCAGCCCGCTGCGGAGCGACGGGTCGGAAAGAAGGGGCAGGCTGCAGGAAATCGCCGCCCACGCCGCCAGAGCGACCCCGAGACGCCGCAGCCCGCCGCGGGGGACGCGGCGCCGGGGCGGTCGGGAAGCTCGCGGCGAAGGAAAGTTCATGGCGCTACTGTAGCCTTCCGGCCGCAGGCTGGCAAGTCGGCCGGCCCCGCTCGGTTTGACTTCGATGCGGGGATGGAGTAATAGCGCAATTCGGCGGACGGCGCCGGGGAAAGCGGCCGGCGACACCGCGGGAATCCGAACCCGAGCGCCGGGAGAGGGCGCGGGACCCATGCAATCGTGCATCCTTCTGAACGCGGACTATTCCTTCCTGAACGTCGTACACTGGAAGCGCGCCGTCTGCCTCATGGCGAGCGGCAAGGCCGAGGTGGTGCGGGATTCCGCCGCCACGGTCCGCAGCGCCGGCGGGCGTTTGCT
>CAZQUP010000025.1:22206-34170 GCA_964596545.1 uncultured Desulfatibacillum sp.
AGCTGATCCGGACCCTCTACCGCGCCGGGGTCGCCTTCACGAAGCGCAACATCCTCATCCGCGACGGCTTCCGCTGCGCCTACTGCGGCGAAAAACGCGAGCGGCTTTCGATCGACCACGTCATCCCCCGCTCGCGCGGAGGGCGCACGACCTTCGAGAATTGTGTCGCCGCCTGCAAGGCCTGCAACCTGAAAAAAGGCGGACGGACGCCGAGCGAGGCCGGCATGTATCTCCGCGCCCGGCCCACCCAGCCGACGATCTCCGAATTTCTGCGCCTGAAATTCGCCCACCTGGGCCTGGAAGGGCTGCTGGCGGATCTGACTTCCTGAGAGGGAAAACCAAGACCATGAAGGGCATCATCCTCGCCGGCGGCTCCGGAACCCGGCTCTACCCGCTCACCCTCGGGGTGAGCAAACAGCTGCTTCCGGTCTACGACAAGCCGATGATTTATTATCCCCTCTCCGTGCTCATGCTTGCGGGGCTGCGGGACATCCTGATCATCACGACGCCGGTCGACCTGCCCTTTTTCCGACGCCTCCTCGGGGACGGCTCCCGGATCGGGCTCAACATCGTTTACGCCGAACAGCCCCGCCCCGAAGGGCTCGCCCAGGCCTTTCTGATCGGCCGCGAGTTCATCGGCGGGGATCCGGTCTGTCTGATTCTCGGCGACAACATCTTCTACGGGCCCGGGCTGACGAAAATCCTGCGCTCGGCGGTCCAGCTGCAGCGGGGCGGCTTGATTTTCGGGTACCCGGTCCGCGACCCCCACCGCTACGGGGTGGTCGAGTTCGACGGCGATCACCGCGTGATCGGCATCGAGGAAAAGCCCGCCCAGCCGAAGTCGATGTACGCCGTTCCGGGCCTTTACTTTTACGACAACGACGTGATCGCGATCGCCTCCGCGCTCCGGCCCTCGGCGCGGGGAGAGCTCGAGATCACCGACGTGAACTTGGCCTACCTGCGGCGCGGGGACCTGCGGGTCGAACCGCTGGGGCGCGGCTTCGCCTGGCTGGACACCGGAACCCACGAGGCGCTCCAGCAGGCGGCGAGCTACGTCCAGGCGATCCAGGAGCGGCAGGGGCTCAAGATCTCCTGCATCGAGGAGATCGCCTACCGCCTGGGCTACATCGACCGCGAACAGCTGGTCCGCCTCGCGGACGGCTTCCGCAACAACGAGTACGGCCGCTACCTGCTCGAGGTCGCCTACGAGGACCGCCGGCCGCTCTGAACGTCGTTTGAGCGTTTCGCCCGGCCCCGCGCTTCCGCTTGCCCCCGCCCGAAGCCGGAAGAACACCGTCCCGCGGCGCCCGTCGCCGCGGGCCTGGAGGAGGCTATGGACTACAAAGCGACGCTGAATCTGCCTTCCACCGCGTTTCCGATGCGGGCCGACCTCGCCCGGCGCGAGCCCGAGCAGCTCGCCCGCTGGGAGGAGGCGCGGCTCTACGAGAAGATCCGCGCCTCCTCGCGGGGCCGCCGGCGGTTCATTTTGCACGACGGCCCCCCTTACGCGAACGGGCACATTCACATCGGCACGGCGTTGAACAAGATCCTCAAGGACATCATCGTGCGCTCGCGCCAGATGGCCGGATGCGACGCGGTCTACGTCCCCGGCTGGGATTGTCACGGGCTGCCGATCGAGCACAATGTGGACAAAGAGTTGGGCGATCGCAAACGCGCGCTCAGCCTCGCCCAGGTGCGCCAGCTCTGCCGGCAATACGCCGAACGCTTCATCGCCATCCAGCGCGACGAGTTCAAGCGGCTCGGCGTGATGGGCGACTGGGAGCGGCCTTACCTGACGATGGCTCCCCGCTACGAGGCGATCATCGCCCGCGAGTGCCTGCGCTTCGGGCTCTCGGGCGATCTCGTTCGCAGCCGCAAGCCGATCCACTGGTGCTTCACCTGCCGCACCGCGCTCGCGGAAGCGGAAATCGAGTACGAGGAGGAATCCTCGCCCTCGATCTACGTCAAGTTCCCTCTGGCCGGAATGCCGGAGGGGATGTTTCCGGAACTTGCCGGGCGGCGGCTCGTGGCCGTGATCTGGACGACGACCCCCTGGACGATTCCGGCGAACCTCGCCGTCGCGCTGCATCCCGACTACGCCTACGTCGCCGTCGAGGGCGACCCCGGGGAGGCGTGGTTGATCGCGCGCGATCTGCTCGCCCCCTGCCTCCAGGCCTTCGGCCGCAGCGGGGCCCGCGTGCTCGGGACGATCGACCCGCGGCGCCTCGAAGGCTTACGCTGCCGCCACCCGCTGAGCGGCGGCGACTCGCTCGTCGTGCTCGCCGCCCATGTCACGCTCGATGCCGGGACCGGCTGCGTCCACACCGCCCCCGGCCACGGACGCGAGGATTACGATGTCGGCCGCCGCTACGGGCTGGAGGCCTATTCGCCGGTCGACGACGACGGCCGTTTTCTGCCCGAGGTTCCCGAATTCGGAGGTCTCTCCGTTTTCGAAGCCAACCCGCGGATTCTCGAGGCGCTGCGGGCGCGCGGCAGTCTGATCCATGCCGAATCTTACACCCACAGCTATCCCCATTGCTGGCGCTGCAAACGGCCGGTGATCTTCCGGGCGACTCCCCAGTGGTTCATCGCCATGGACAAAAACGGCTTGCGGCGGCGGGCGCTCGAGGCCATCGACCGCGTGCGCTGGATCCCCGCCTGGGGGCGGGAGCGGATCTACGGCATGATCCAGAACCGTCCCGACTGGTGCGTCTCCCGGCAGCGCGCCTGGGGTGTTCCCATCCCGGTCTTCACCTGCGAGAACTGCGGGGCGCTCGTGCTGAACGAGGCGATCGCCGATCATGTTTTCCGCCTTTTCTGCGCTCACGGCGCCGACGTCTGGTTCGAGCGCGAAGCCGGAGAGCTCGTGCCTGCGGGCACGCGCTGCCCGGCGTGCCGCGGGGAGCGTTTGCGCAAGGAGAGCGACATCCTCGATGTCTGGTTCGACTCGGGAGTGAGCCATGCCGCGGTCCTCGAAGAGCGCGAGGAACTCGGCTGGCCCGCCGACCTCTACCTCGAGGGCAGCGACCAGCATCGCGGCTGGTTCCACAGCTCGCTGTTGACCGCGGTCGGAACGCGCGGGCGCGCCCCGTACGAAGCGGTCCTGACCCACGGCTTCGTGGTCGACGCCGAGGGCCGCAAGATGTCGAAGTCGCTCGGCAACGTGATCGCCCCGAAGGAGGTGATCGACCGCTTCGGGGCCGAGATCCTGCGCCTGTGGGTGGCGGCCTCCGACTACCGCGACGACATCCGCATTTCGGAGACCATCCTGTCCCAGCTGAGCGACGCCTATCGCCGGATTCGCAACACCTGCCGCTTTTTGCTCGGAAACCTCTACGACTTCGACCCGGTGCGGCACGCCGTGGCCCCGCCGGCGATGCTGGAGATCGACCGTCTCTTCCTCCACCGTTGGCAGCGCCTTGTGGAAAAGGCCCGGCGCGCTTACGAGGAATATGAATTCCATTCAATTTTTCACGGCCTGCACAACTTCTGTGCGAACGATCTCTCCGCTCTCTACCTCGATATACTCAAGGACCGCCTTTACGCCTCGGCGGCCGGCTCTCCGCTGCGGCGGAGCGCCCAGACGGCGCTTTACGTTTTGCTCGAGGGCCTCACGCGGCTTGTCGCCCCGATCCTGCCGTTTACGGCCGAGGAGATTTGGCGTCACCTGCCGCCCCGCTCCGGCCGTGAGGAGAGCGTTCATCTCGCCTCGCTTCCGGAGCCCGATCCCCTCTGGACTGATCCGGATCTCGCCGCACGCTGGGAGCCCCTCTTCCGCGTGCGCGGCGAGGTGACGCGGGCGCTTGAGCAGGCGCGCGCCGAAAAGCGCATCGGCCAGTCGCTCGAGGCACGGGTGATTCTCGAGGCGGCAGGCGAACTTTACGCGCAGCTCCTGCCCTTCGCGGCCGAGCTGCCCGCGGTCTTCATCGTCTCCGCGGTCGACCTTCGGCGGAGTGAAGTCCCCGGTTCCGTCCGGGGGGAAGAGGGCGCGGCGGCGCCGGTTTTCGTGCGGGTTGAGCCGGCCCCCGGACGCAAATGCGCCCGCTGCTGGGTTTTCGACACCGAAGTCGGAACGTTTCCCGATCACCCCGACATCTGTCCGCGGTGCCGTCGGGCTCTCGAGGAGTCCGCATGAGACGAGGTCTCCGCGATCGCTTTCCGGGTCTTGCCGGGCTGCCGCGGCTTTTGTGCGCGGCCGGAGGCCTTCTGGTCTTCGACCAGACGACCAAGGCGTTCGTGCTCGCCGGCTTGGCCCCGGGGGAAAGCCTTCCCGTGATTGCGGGGTTTTTCGATCTCACCCACGTGCGCAACCCCGGCGGCGCCTTCGGGTTCCTCCAGCAGCTTGACCCCGCTTGGCGGCTGGGGCTGTTTGCGACGGCCTCGATCGCCGCCGTGTTCGTCCTGCTCGGTTTCTATCTGCAGACCCCTCCCTCGCAGCGGCGGCTCTCTTGGGGGCTGGCGCTCGTCTTCGGCGGGGCCCTCGGCAATCTCGTCGACCGGTTCCGTTTCGGGGAGGTCGTCGATTTCCTCGATTTCTACGTGGGGCGGTGGCACTGGCCGGCCTTCAACGTGGCCGACAGCGCGATCACCGTAGGGGTGGGGCTTTGCGCCTTGCAGCTCTTCTTTCCCGCGCGCCAGCGGCCGGCTCCGCCGCCCGAAGCTCCCTGACGGCAGACGGAAGGGGAAGACGATGGCCGAGATCACCTTCCGGGAGTTCGCGGGGTGGGCGGACGCGCTCGCGCGCCGTGACCGGGCGGACCCTCCGCCCGGCGTCGTCCTGATCCACGGCGAGCCCTGGTTCGTGCGTGAGGTGTGCGACCGCCTCGTGGCGACACTCCTTCCCCCAGGAGCGGCCCGTTTCGCCCTCGAGACCTTCGAGGGGGCGGCCGTTTCCGCGGCCGACGTCCTCTCCGCGCTGCGGACCTATCCGCTTCTCGGGTCGGGAAAAGTGGTCCTCTGGCGGGAGGCGCCTCTCTTCGCCGAAGGCGGACGCGCCGCGACGCTTGTCGAGGAGGCGCGCCGCGCCTTCTCCGCGGGCGACCGCCTCCGGGCGCGTTCGCGGTTGCTCGAGGCCTTCGCTCTCGAGGGCATCTCGGATGCCCGGGACTTCGGCCGCCCCCCCGCCGCTTGGCTTCCCGACGGCGCCGACCCGGCGGTTGAGGCGGCCTGGATGCGCGCCCTCCTGGCGGAAGAGGGCGGGGAGCCGGCGCCGCCCCCTCTCGCCCAGGCCGCCCGAAGGATCGAGGAAGCGATCGCCGCGGAGCTTCCCGCCGGGCATCATCTGATCCTCACCTGCGCGGCGGTCGATCGGCGGCGGAGCCTCTTCCGGGCCCTGCAGCGCCTCGGCGTCGTCATCGATTGCTCGGTTCCCCGCGGGGAGCGCCGCGCGGAAAAGACGGCGCGGGAGGCGATCCTCGAGGAGCTGGCGCGCCCCCGACTCGCCGCCGCGGGAAAAACCATGGGGCCCGCCGCTCTGGCGGCGCTTCGCGACCTGACCGGCTTCGACCCCGGGGTTTTCGTCGCGCACCTGCAGACGCTGATCGCCTATGTCGGGGAGCGATCGGAAGTCACGGCGGCGGATGTCGCCGCGGTTCTTTCGCGCTCGCGGACCGATCCTCTCTTTGAGCTCACCCAGGCGCTGGGAGACCGTGACCGCGATCGGGCACGAACGGTGATGAAGTCGCTTCTCGACTTCGGAACCCACCCCCTCGCTGTGCTCGCCGCCGTGACCAACCTGCTGCGCCGCCTGATCGTCGCCGAAGATTTCCTCTCCGGACCGGGCGCGGTTTTGCGGCGCAGACGGCCGGAGTACGGAACCTTTCAGAAGACCTTCTGGCCTGCGGTGCTCGCCTACGACCGGGGGCTTGCGGGCGGGGAAGACTCCGGCGCGGAGAGCGCAGGGGAGAGCCCGGCCGCCGCCGAGCTGCGGCTTGCCCGCAACCCGACGAGCGCTTACCCTGTTTATGTGCTGCTGGGCCAAGCGGCCGGCTTTTCCCGCGCCGAGCTCGCCGGTGCCCTCGAGCAGGCCGTCGCGGTGGAGGCGGCGCTCAAATCCTCGACGCTTTCGCCGCGGCTCGCCCTGGAGCGGCTGGCGGAACGGATCTGCCGGCCGCACGGCGGAGGGAGCTGACATGGGATTCTTCCGGCGGCGGGAAGAAGAACTCGCCCTGCGGATTCTTCGCTGGCAGCTGGCGCGGCGGCCGGGACCTCCGCTCGAGGAGGCCGAGCTCCGGCGCCATGCCGCACGCATCGTGGAGGAGGCGCACCGCATCGGCCGGGAGCGGGGAGGAAATCTCGTCGAGATCCTGAAGGAGCTGGCCCGGGAGATGCTGGCCCGAAAATAAAGGGCCCGGGGTTCACTTTGCCCGAAGGAGGGGTTTCGTGAGCCGGAACTGGAAAGAGTCGTTGCGCTGTGCAACCGCCTGCGCGCGCTGCGGCGGGGCGCTCACGCCCCAGGAGCCGCGCATCCTGTCGGTCTGGGACCATGAACCAATCTGCCTGCCCTGCAAGCGAAGGGAGGAAGAGCGGCCCGACTACGAGGAGCGCTCCCGGGAGGCGATCGGCGCCTGCTTGGCCGACGTCGAGGTCGCCTACGGCGATCCCGGCGGCTTCTGCTATCACCACTTCTACCCCTTCCGCTGCTGAGGGGCGGCTCAGAAATCCCAGAGGACGGGGTTGTCGTCAAGCAACTCGATGACCCCCCGGCTGACGCGGTCGAGCTCCGCGAGGTCCGCCGCGCCGAGGCGCACGTCCATCGCGGCCGCGTTTTCGCGCACCTGGGATGCGCTGCGGGCCCCGGCCACGGCACAGGTGCCCGGCTGCGCGATCACCCAGGCGAGCGCCAATTGCGCGAGGCTGATGGAGAGGCGTGCGGCGATCGGCCGCAACTCCTCGAGGGCGCGCTGCACGCGGGGATAGATCTCCGGGCGGAACAGGCGGTTTTTCGCCCGGTGGTCGCCGGGAGCGAAGTGCGGCTTGGCCGCGAAGCGGCCGGCGAGGATGCCCTGGGCGAGCGGCGAGTAAGCGAGAATCGTGATTTCGTGCTCGCGGCAGAACGCCGCCGCGTCGCGTTCGACATGCCGCCAGAAGAGGGAGTAGGGCGGCTGCAGGCTGTCGATGCGACCCCAGGCGAGCGCCTCTTCGAGCTGGGCGCGCGAGAAATTGGAAACCCCGATCGCCCGAATTTTGCCCTGCGCCTGGAGGTCCTTCAGGGCGCCCATCGTTTCCTCGATCGGGACCCGGGGAGTCGACCAGCTCGTCGAGGGCCAGTGGATCTGGTAGAGGTCGATGCGGTCCGTCCGGAGGTTCTTGAGCGAGCGCTCGCAGGCGGCGATCACCTGGTCGTAGCGCAGGTGGTTGGCGAAGACCTTGGTGCAGTAGACCAGCTGGTCGCGCACCTCCGCCGTGGCGGCGGCCAGCATGCGCTCGGAGTACCCCTTGCCGTAGACCTCGGCCGTATCGAAGGCGTTGATGCCGGCCTCGACGGCGGCCCGGATGCCGCGCCGGATCTCGGCGTCGTCGATCCCGGCCCACATCTCTTTTCCGGCCTGCCAGAGGCCCATGACGATCGGCGAGATTCGGATACCGCTTCGCCCGAGCGGGCGGTTTTCCCTCGGGGGAACCATGGCGTGCTCCTTTCCGTTCGTCGCGAAAGCCCCGGTGGTCGATCGCAGCGACCAGCATACGCCGCGGCCGCTCGATCCTCAAGGGCGGAGTTTGACAACCGTTTTCCCCGGCCCTATAGCCCGTGGGAAGAGTTCGAGCCCAGGACGGCCGCCATGTACCTCGCCCGATGTGTTCAGCGGGGAAAAATCCGCTACATCCTTCGTCAGTCCATCCCCGCCGAGGATGGGCTCCGACACCGGGACCTCTGCGATCTGGGGACGGAGCCGCAGCGCTTTCTCGTCTACCCGGGGGGCAACGCCTTCACTTTCGCCGAGGAGCTGCTCGAAGCGCTCCAGGCCGGCGGAGTCGAGCCCACGACGGAGGAGCTGGAGGACCTCTTCTGGCCCTTTCTCGAGGAGGCGATCCGCCGCCGCCTTGAGCCCTTCCGGCGCCGGGAACAGAGGCTCCAGGGCGACCGCCGCCCGCGCCGGGAGGTCCCCGCGGCGGAGGTTCACCCCTTCGACCGCCGCCGCTTGTTCTTTCTGCGGACCGGTCAGACCGATTCGAGGGGCAGCGAGCGCCTGCCGGCCTCGCTCTGGGGGCGCTTCGCCGGGAAATCCCGGGACGAGATCGAACAGGGGTTCATGGATCAGGAGACCGCGCTTCGCCCGCGGGAGCTCAAGGCTTACACCTACGCCATTTTCGACCTGCAGCGATTCTTCCCCCAACGCTACGCCCGAGAGAGCCCGCAATTTCTCGACCTCGAGGCGATGGACGAGCGTTTCCTTGAGAGCCTCTGCGGGCTGCTCGAGGATGCCCGCTTCTGGGGCGGACTGGAGCCGCGCGAGCGGCTGCGAAGCTATCTCTTCCGCTATGTCGTGATGTACTTCGACCACGATTTCGGTCCTCCCCCGCTGGCGGAGTTTCTGCAGGAGTTTCTTTACCGTCGCCAGGCCTTTCGCCCCGCCGCCCCCCGCCCCCCGGAACCGGAAGCCGTCGCCGAGGCCTTCGGTCGGCCGATCGCCGAGCTGCGGGCCTTGAACCGCCGTCAGCTCACGCGGCTCTACCGGAGGCGGGCGCGCGAGCTGCACCCCGACCGGGGCGGAAGCCATGAACGTTTCATCCGGCTCGCCGAAGCCTACCAGGCGCTGCTCCGCGGCCGGAGCTGAACCCCCTGTCGGAGAGCGTCCCCTCGGCGCAAGCAAAAAAGGGCCTTCGCCATGTTCGACTTCGATACGGTGATCGACCGGCGCGGCACCGCCAGCGAGAAATGGGAGCGTTACGCCGGCCGGGATATCCTGCCGATGTGGGTCGCGGACATGGACTTTCGATCGCCTCCGGCCGTGATCGCGGCCCTGCACCGGCGGGCGGATCACGGGGTGTTCGGCTACACCGCCCCGCCGGCCGGTCTGGTGGAGGCGATCCGCGCGCATCTTGCGGCGGCCTACGGCTGGGAGGTCGCCCCCGAATGGATCGTCTTTCTTCCGGGCCTGGGCACCGGGTTAAACGTCGCCTGCCGCGCGATCGGCGAGGACCACGACGACGTGGTCACGTTGGTTCCGATCTACCCGCCCTTTCTCTCCGCGCCGCGCTTCGCCCGGCGCGGTCTGATCGCCGTCCGCCTCGCCGAAGCGCAGGGTCGCTGGGAGATCGACTTCGAGCGCCTCCAGGCGTCGCTCACCCCCCGCAGCCGCCTCTTCCTCTTTTGCAACCCCCACAACCCCGTGGGCCGGGTTTACCGGCGCCGGGAACTGGAGGCCGTGGCCGAATTCTGCCTGCGCTCCGGGATCACGGTCTGCTCCGATGAAATCCACGCCGGCCTCGTTCTCGAGCCCGGCCTCGAACACCGACCCCTCGCCGCCCTCGACCCGGAGATCGCCCGCTGCACGATCACCCTGCTTTCGCCCAGCAAAACCTTCAACTTGGCCGGTCTGGGATGCGGTTTCGCCGTGATCGCCTCCGAGGAGCTGCGGCGACGCTTCCGACGGGCGATGGCCGGGATCGTGCCGATGATCAATCCCTTCGGCTACGCCGCCGCCGAGGCGGCCTATCGCGAGGGAGAGCCCTGGCGGCGTGCCTTGATCGCCTATCTGCGCGAAAACCGCGATCGGCTGACCCGGGCGCTCGCCGCCATGCCGGGTGGGCTGGTCGCGGCCCCGGTCGAGGGGACCTACCTCGCCTGGATCGACTTCCGAGCCAGCGGGCTGAAGGATCCGGCCGCCTTTTTCGAAGCCGCGGGGGTCGGGCTGCAGGACGGGCGCGACTTCGCCGGTCCCGGCTTCGTGCGGCTCAATTTCGGATGCCCCCGCCGTCTCCTTCAAACCGCGCTCGAGCGCATGTCACGGGCGCTCGAGAAAGCCTTCCTCCGCGGCGCTTGACAGCCGTAAGCCTGTGCTCTAAAAGCGCGCACGGCTCGCGCCTGAAGAGGCGCGATGCCCGATCGCGGAAGAAGAAAGGAAGAAATCATGGAGCACGGCGGGCGGCGGCGCCAGACCCGGCCGAAAAGATCGCAGCTTGGCAGGGAGGTTCGCCGGGGCGGAGGACGCCTCTTGCTCGCGGCGGCGATCGCGCTCTGGACCGCCGCCGCCGGCCTGGCGGCCGATCTCTCCCTTCCCCCCGTGAACCTCGGAGACACGAATTTCCAGGACGGGATCGCCTTTCCGGGCTGGCTCGTCCAGGAAACCCTAAGCCTTTATCGCGCCGGCAGCTTCCGAGACGCCGACGGCGGACGACGCCCGGGGGAAAACCGTGCGGAGATCTTCTCGGCCGTCACCCACGTCGCCTGGATGAGCCGCACGAAGCTCCTCGGCGCCTGGTACGGGCTGGAGGTCCTGGTTCCCTTCGTCCGGATCGACCTCGATACCGACTTCGGTCCGCGGGACACGGACCGCGGTTTCGGCGATGTCACGGTCTGCCCCGCCTTCCTTCAGTGGCCTGAGGCGAGGCTCGGCGGGACTTCCCTTTTCCAGCGGGTGAACCTTCTTTTCAAACTGCCGACCGGCGACTACGAGAGTCGCTCCGCGGTCAACGTCGGCACCCACTTGGTGAGCTTCAACCCCTATTACGCCGCGACCTGGGCGCCGACGCCCCGGCTCGAGGTGAGCACGCGCCTTCATTACCTCTACAACTTCGAGCACCGCGATCCGTTCGACCGGCTGGGGGCCGAACGGGCGCAGCCCGGCCAGGCCGTGCACGCCAATGTCGCGGTCTCCTTCGAAGCGATCGAGGGGCTGCGGCTCGGGCTGTCGGGCTACGGGTTGAAACAGGTGAGCGACGATCGCCTGGACGGGGAGCCTCTATCCCGCTCGCGCGAGCGCGTTTTCGGGATCGGCCCCGGCCTCAAGTTCCGCTGGGGGAGCTGGTCGGTGTTTCTCCACGCCTACCGCGAGTTCGAGGCGGAAAACCGTCCTCAGGGAAACAAGGGGGTTTTCCGCCTGGCGAAGATTTTCTAGCCCTTCCCGGGAATTTCCGCCCTTTTCAGCAACCGGAGCGCATTGCGGCGCAGGATCTTTTCCTTCTCTTCCGCCCGAAGCCCCGCCCGGCCCACACTCGCCAGCGCGTCGCGCGTGAAGTGCCGCCCCCCGGAGGCGTCCATCGGGGCATCCGAGCCGAAGAGCACGCGCTCGGCGCCGAAGAAGGAAACCGCCATCTCGATCAGCGGCGGGGCGGTTCCCTGGGTGGCCGTATCGCAGTAAAAGTTTCGGAAGTGCTCGATGTAAGGCGGGCGGATGGGGGTCGGCTGCCGCATCCCGGTGTTCTGCTCGAAATAGTCCCAGCCGTATTGCATGCGTTGGGCGAAGAGCGGAACGAGCGCTCCGTGGTGGTGGATTACGAGCTTGAGACCGGGGTGGCGCTCGAAGACGCCGGCGAAGACGATCCGGACCATGGCGGCCGAGCTGTCCTGGAGCCAGGAGAGGGTCTGCCAGATCTGGTAGCGCGACTCGGCCTCATCGAAGTAATCGGCGACGCTGGGGGGGCGCGAGGGATGGATCCAGAGCGGCACGTCGCGTCGGGCGGCCTCGGCGTAAAGCGCCTCGAGGTCGGGGTGGTCGGGGCGCTTGACCGTGGGCCCGGTGACGAAAAATCCGCCCACCATGCCGAGTTCGTCGAGCGCGCGCCGGAACTCCTCGAGCAGCACCTCGCGATTCGATGTGGGAAGGACCGCGACCGCCGAGAAACGCTCCGGGTGCCGCGCCGCCAAGGCGGCGAGATCGTCGTTCAAAAGGCGCGCGGCCTCGAGGCAACGCCGGGGATCGGCCCACACGGCGGGAGCGGTCTCGAGCCACGGCAGCGGCACGAGGACGGAGTGGGCGATGCCGCATTCCTCCATCAGGGCGAGGCGCCGGCCGGGATCGATCA
>CAZQUP010000026.1:0-33485 GCA_964596545.1 uncultured Desulfatibacillum sp.
CAGGGGTCTGGTTGGGGTTCTGGCGGCGGCCTTGGCCGTGGCCGGGGTCACCGGCGGAGCCGAGGCGCGCAACATCAAGGTCGGCATCCTCGACACCTACAGCGGGCCGCCGGCGGTGTTCGGCAACGACGCGTTGAACGGCTTCAAGATGGCCGTCGAGGAGATCAACCGCCAGGGGGTCCTGGGCGGCAAGATCGAGTTCGTCACCCGCGACGACAAGTTCAAGGTCGACATCGGCCTCAACATGGCCAAGGAGCTCGCCCTCAAGGAAAACGTCGACGTGATCGTGGGGGTGGTGAACAGCGGGGTGGCGCTCGCCATCTCCGACGCCGTGGCCAAAAAGGAGAAGATCCCCTTCTTCACCTGGATGGGCAAAAGCGCCAACATCACCGGCAAGGCCGGGCACCGTTATGTCTTCTCGACGACCGAGAACACGGCCATGGCGACGAAGGCCGCGGCGACGGTGCTCGCGCGCAAGCCGTTCCAGCGCATCTGGGTCGCGGGCGACGACTACGAGTACGGCCACGCCCTGGACGACAGCTTCACGCACTATTTGAAGCAGCTCCGGCCCGAGGTCGAGTTCATCGGCCGAACCTGGTGGAAGCTCGGCGAACCTGACCTTGTCCCCTACTTCACGAGCATCCAGGCCGCCAAGCCCGACCTCGTCCATTTCTGCACCGGCGGAGCGAGCATGGCGAACGTGCTCAAGACCATTCAGGCGACGGGCCTGCACCGAAACACGGCGATTTACATCCACACGGCGATCGACTACGCCGTGCTCAAGCCCCTCGGCCTGAACGCCCCCGAAGGGGTCATGGGGACGATGGACTATCTCTTTTACTACCCCGAGACGGGCAGCCACCAGAAGTTCGTCAAGGACTTTCAGGCGCGCTACAAGACCCCGCCGGGGTTTCCGGCCTACCATGCCTTTCTGACCGCGCAGTTCATCGCCGAAGGCTTCCGCAAGGCGGGCAAGATCGACCGCGAAGCCTTCATCGACGCCGTGGAAGGGCTGAAGGTCGATTCCCCCGTCGGCAAGGTGGAAATGCGCGCCTGCGACCATCAGGCCGTTCTGCCGATCTATTTCGGAACGACCCGCCTTTCGCAGGAGCACCAGGCGGCCGTCGCCGCCGACATCCTCACCCTGCGGGGGGCCGAGGTCATGCCCACCTGCGAGGAGGTGCGGGGAACCCGCAAGTAGGCCGGATCCCGGCCGCGCGGCATGCGCTGCCCCGGAACGCGACGATGGAAGCCTCCTTCAGCCTCGCGGCCTTTCTCAGCCAGTTTCTCGTGGGGCTCAGTCGGGCGATGATCCTCTTCATCGTCGCCTCGGGGTTGAGCTTCATCCTGGGCGTGCTGCGCGTGCCGAACGTCGCCCACGGTTCCCTTTATATGATCGGCGCTTTCGCCGCCCATGCGATCACTACTGCCCTGGGGAGCCATCCGGCGGGTTTCTGGGCGGCGATGGCCGGCGCCCCGATGATCGTGGCCGGGATCAGCCTCGTCGCCGAGCGGCTGCTCTTCCGCCACCTCTACGAGCGCGAACACCTCATGCTGCTGCTGTTCACCTTCGGGCTGGCCCTGATCCTGGGTGATCTGACCAAGATGACCTGGGGGGCGGACTACCGTTCGATCGTCCCGCCCCCGTTTCTTCAGGGATCCCTGGATGTCCTGGGGACGGCGCTGCCGCGCTACAACCTCTTTCTGTTGCTTGTCGGCCCTGCGGTCGCCGTCGCCCTGTGGCTCGTCTCCGCGAAAACGCGTTTCGGCAAGATCGCGCGCGCAGCCGCGGTCGACCGCGAGATGGTCGGTGCCATCGGCATCAACGTGAGCTGGGTTTTCGCGTGGGCTTTCGTTTTGGGCTGCATGCTCGCCGGCCTGGGCGGAGCGCTGGTCTCGCCCACGATCAGCGTCACCCTCGGCATGGATCACACGATCATCATCGAGGCCTTCCTCATCGTCACCATCGGGGGGCTGGGCAACATTTGGGGGGCGCTCGTGGGATCGCTCCTCTTCGGGGTCACGCAATCGCTCGGCGTTCTCGTTTTGCCGCAGTTCGCCATCGTCTTCCCCTACCTCGCGGTGGTCCTCATCCTCACCTTCAAGCCGACCGGTCTGCTCCGGTCGGTGTGGTGAAAGTACCCGCATGCGGCCGGAACGGAGCTTCTCCCCCGCGATGCTTTGGGCGCTCGGCCTTTGGCTGGCGCTGTTCTTGGCCCCGCTCGCAGCGGGACGATTCACGGTCTACATCCTCGGGGTAATCCTCGTCACGGGGTTGCTCGCAATGAGTCTGAACCTGCTGGTGGGGCACGGGGGGGCCTACCAATTCCACCACGGCGCCTTCTACGGGGTCGGCGCCTACACCGCCGCGCTGCTGATCACGAAAACTTCGCTTCCGGCCTGGGTGGGACTCGCCGCCGGTCCGCTCGCGGCGGCGTTCGCCGGGCTGATGATCGGCTGTCTCTGCATCCGTCTGAACAAGCTCTATTTCGGCATGATCCAGATCTCGCTCGGATCGCTTCTCTGGATCCTCGCCCTGCGCTGGTACGACCTCACAAACGGCGACGACGGCATTCACGGGATCCCCCTGCCCGAGGTTCTTTCCGCCTCCGGGTCGGCTTTCGTCTTCCTTCTCTTCGTGGTCGGCGTCTGCCTGCTCGCCATGCACCGAATCCTCGAGTCCCCTTTCGGCACGACCCTCCGCGCGATCCGCGACAACCCCCAGCGCTGTGCTGCGGTCGGCATCCCTGTCCGCCGCCACCAGCTCACGGCGATCGTGATCGCCACCTTCTTCGCCGGCGTAGCCGGGGTCCTCTTCGTCGTCCTTGAAGGCTCGGTCTTCCCGGACATGCTTTTCTGGGTCCTTTCGCTGGAGATTTTCATCATGTGCCTTCTCGGCGGATGGTTCACCTTCTTAGGCCCCATGCTGGGAGCGGCGATCATCGTGCTGCTGCGCACCGTCGTCGGCGGCTTTACCGAGTATTGGACACTGATCCTGGGGGTCGTGCTCATCTTGCTGATCTTCTTCCTGCCGGAGGGCATCATGGGCGCCGGCCACCGCCTGCGGCTTTACCGACGCCGGGCTGCGGGTCCGCCTTCACGGGGGGGAGACCGTGCTGCAGGTTGACGGCCTCTGCAAGGCTTTCGGCGATTTCCAAGCGGTGAACGGCGCCTCGCTCACCGTGCGGCAGGGGGACCTCGTGGCCGTGATCGGCCCGAACGGGGCGGGCAAGACCACACTCTTCAACCTGATCACGGGTCACCTGCAGGCCGATCGCGGTTCGATCCGTTTTCGGGAGCAAGAGATCAGCCGCCTTCCGGCGCACGAGATCTGCCGCCGCGGAATCGCCCGCTCCTTTCAGATCGCCAACATTTTTCCCCGACTTTCGGTCTTCGAAAACGTCCAGGTGGCCGTTCTGTCCGCCAAGGGTTTGAGTCGGCATCTCTTTCACCCCACCCGCCGGCTGGTTCGCGAGGAAACCGAGGACATTCTCGAGCGCGTGGGACTGCAGGACCGTCGGCTCGATCTCGCGGGCTCGCTCTCCCACGGCGACAAGCGGATCCTCGAGATCGCCATCGCCCTCGGAAACGAACCGGAGCTTTTGATCCTCGATGAGCCGACCGCGGGCATGTCCCCCGAGGAAACCGCGGCGACCCTCGCCCTCATCCGCCGCCTGGCCCGCGAGCAGGGGCTCACGATCCTCTTCTGCGAGCACGACATGGAAGTCGTCTTCAACGTGGCGACGAGCATCATGGTCATGCGGCACGGCTCGACGCTGGTTCAGGGCCCGCCGCAGCAGGTCCGGGCCGACCCCGCCGTCCAGGAAGCCTATCTCGGAAGGGACTGACCCCCATGCTCGAGGTCCGCGACATCCATACGTTCTACGGCCTGAGCCATATCCTCTTCGGGGTCTCCCTCCAGGTGGCGGAGGGAAACGTCGTCTGCCTTTTGGGCCGCAACGGCGCCGGAAAGACGACCACCCTCAAGAGCATCCTGGGACTCGCCCCCCCGGCGCGGGGGAAGATTCTCTGGAACGGGGAGGAAATCCAACGCGAGCCCGCCTTTCTGCGCGCCCGCCGTGGAATCGGCTACGTCCCCGACGACCGGCGGATCTTCGCCGACCTCACGGTTGGCGAGAACCTCGAAATCGCCGCCCGCGAGGGCCCCGCTCGGGTGCGCTGGGACAAGGAAAAGGTCTACGAGCTCTTCCCCGCGCTGCGGGCGATGGACCGTCGCAGAGGGGGGCTGTTGAGCGGAGGGGAGCAGAAGATGCTCGCCATCGCCCGCGCCCTGATGACCAACCCGCGGCTGCTGCTTCTCGATGAGCCGACCGAGGGGCTCGCGCCCCTGCTCGTCCAGTCCCTGGGCGAGCGGATCCGCCGCCTGAAGGAGCTCGGTCTCACCGTGCTTCTGGCCGAGCAGAACATCCGCTTCACCTTGGGGCTGAGCGACTACGGCTACGTGATCGACAACGGCCGCATCCGCTGCGAAGGCCCGGTCGCCGAGCTCATGGAAAACGCCGACGTCCGCCGCTTTTGCGGCCTGTAAAGCCCCTGGGAGGACGATGCCGATGGACCCCTTTCATTCCCTCACCCGGATCTTCCCGCGTACCCCCGCACCGGGAATCGAGCTGCGGGCGATTCACGGCGAGCGCATGAGCCTTGCCCACTTCCGTTTGGCCCCCGGGACCCCGCTCGCCGCCCACGCGCATCCCCACGAGCAGCTGGGGATGCTGCTTCAGGGCAAAATGGAGATGACCATCGGAGAGGTTACGCGCACGGTCGCCGCGGGCGAGGCCTGGTGCATCCCGTCGGGCACGGTGCACTCGGCCCGCTGCCTGGAAGGCCCGGCCGAGGTGGTCGAGGCCTTCGCGCCGGTCCGCGACGACTGGCGGGAAACCGTGCCGTGAAACGCCCGGCGCCGCGGGAAATCTTCCGGCGCACGCGCGCGCGGGTCTACTGCTTCGCCGACACCCCTGCGCTCTGCCGTTTGCTGCTCGACGCCGGGGCCCGCATCATCCAGCTCCGCCACAAAACCGCAAGCGACGACGAGTTCCGGGAAATCGCCCGCGAAATGCTTGTCCGGGTCCGTGATTTCGAGAATGCGCTGCTGATCGTCAACGACCGGGTGGAGATCGCCTTGGAGATCGGCGCCGACGGCGTCCACGTGGGGCAAAAGGACCTCGACGCCCGCGAGGTCGTGCGCCGCGCCCCGCCGGGGATGATCGTCGGGGTCTCGGCCCGCACGCCCGACGAGGCCCGCCGGGCGGAAGCGGCCGGCGCAGCCTACCTCGGCGTAGGCTCGGTCTTCCCCACCGGAACGAAGAGCGACGCACGGGTGATCGGCCTCGAGGGCTTGCGTCGGGTCGTGGCCGCGGTCTCCCTCCCCGTGGTCGCCATCGGCGGGATCACGGAAGCCTCGTTGCGCGAGGTCCTCGCCACGGGGGCGCGCTTCTGCGCGGTGATCTCCGCCGTCAACCAGGCCCCCGACCCCGCGGCCGCCCTGCAGCGGATGCTAGCCGCCTGCGAGGATCTCCCGGCCGACGAGCGCGCTTAAGAAAAGAACCCCTCCGGCAAGCAGCAGCCCGTCGCGGAGCGTGAAGCGCGGAAGCATCGGCGGACGGCGGCGGGAGGAGGAAAGGCCGCGCGCCTCCATGGCCAAGGCCAGCTCATCGGCAAGCCGCAGTCCTTGGATCAGCAGGGGCACGAAAAGGGCCGTAAGCCGCCCGAGATTCCGAGGGCTGAGCCTGAGGTCGATTCCCCGGGCTTGCTGGGCGTCGCGGATCGCCCGGAGGGCGTTTTCGATCCGGGGAACGTAGCGGGTCCCGGCCGTCAGCAGAAACCCTACGCCCTCCGGCACGCGAAGCGTTTGCAGGGCGGCGGCGAGCGCCTCGGGAGAAAGAGAGCCCAGGCAGGCGGCCGAAACGGTAAGCAGGCCGAGGAGCCGCAAAAGAAGAAGGCCCGTCTCGGCGGGGCCGAAGAAGAGCATACCGCCCGCCGCCGCCAGAAGGAAAACCCCGCCCAAGCGGCGAAGGAACGCGATTCCTTTCGCAGGGCTCCCGGTGCCGAAGAAAAAAAGCGAGGCGGCCCAGACGACGATCCCCGCCTGGGTGATCGTCTCCCGCGCGCTCAAGAGCGCGCTCAGCCCCGCGGCAAGAAGGGCAAGCCCGGCGAAGGGGTGAATTTCCCGCCCTCCCAGGCGGGGCGTCGGGCGGACCGGGACGCCCGCCTTTTCCCCCGCCGCCGGATCGGGAGTGCGTTTCCCGGCGATCTCCTCCAGCGTTCCCTCCGCCCGGATCTTTCCCCCCTCGAGAAGGATCGCCCGCTGAGCGACGGCGGCCGCGAAGGAGAGATCGTGGGTCGCCACCAGAATCGCGACCCCGCGTCGGGCGAGCTCGCCGATGCGACCGGCGAGCGCCTGCTTGCCGTGGGCGTCCTGACTCACGGTGGGCTCATCCAGTAAAAGAACCTCCGGCTCCGCCGCCAGCACGGCGGCGATCGCGGCCTGTTTTTTCTCCCCCTCGCTTAGGCGGTAGGGCGAGCGCTCGAGGATCCTCTCGATACCCGGCCAGCAAGCGGCGCAGGAGGCTTCGGTGAGGGGCTCTTTTCCCCGCAGCCGAAAACCGACCTCGAGTTCCTCACGTACCGTGGCCTTGAAAAACTGGTCGTTGGGGTTCTGAAAACAGACGCCGACCTTCCGCGCACGCTCACGGGGCGAGAGGCGAAACAGATCCTCGCCCCCCATCTGCACCCGGCCTTCGGTCGGGCGGGCGATTCCGGCGAGGACACGGATGAGGCTTGAT
Organism: uncultured Desulfatibacillum sp.; assembly: GCA_964596545.1. GTDB lineage: Bacteria > Desulfobacterota > Desulfobacteria > Desulfobacterales > SpSt-501 > SpSt-501. Next base: position 6,804 of record CAZQUP010000026.1, read on the forward strand.
TTGCCCGCGCCGTTTCTCCCCACGAGGGCGACCACCTCGCCCGGGCGGAGCGCAAGCGAGAGGCAGGAAAGAATCGCCGTCCCGCCGCGGCTCACCCCAAGTTCCTCGGCGCAGAGGAGGGGCTCCCCGCTCGCGCCCCGACCGGGCGGGCGAGGCGGGTAGGCGGGAAGAAGTCCCTTCTGCACCAGCCGCCGCCTTGCCTCCCGCGCCGGGCCGTTCCAGATGCAGGAACCTTTTTCGAAGATCAACAGCGCCTGGGCATCCTCGAGAAATCCGCCCTCGCGGTGCTCGAGGACGATCACGGTCCGCCCTGCGCGGTGAAGTTCCGAGAGAAGCCGCTCCACCCGGCCGCGGAAGACCCAGTCGAGGTCTGCAAAGGGTTCATCAAGGACCAGGATGTCGGGCTCGAGCACCAGCACCGAGGCGATGGCGGCGAGTCTTCGTTCTCCGCCGGAGAGCGCCTCCGGAGAACGTGGAAGGAGGGACTCGATTCCGAGCGCCCGGGCTGCCGCGGCGATGCGCGCAGCCGCTGGCGCCGGTGCCAAACCCAGGTTCTGCAGGCCGAATGCGAGATCGGCCTCCACCGTGCTGCCGAAGAGCTGGGCATCCGTGTTTTGGAGCACCAGCCCCACGCGGTGAAAGAGTTCGGCGGGCCCCTGACGGCGCGGATCGAGACCGTTCAGACGAATTTCGCCCTTCAGATCGCCGCCGAAGAAATGGGGGATGAGCCCGTTCAGGAGATAGGTGAAGGTGGATTTTCCGGCACCGTTCTCGCCGAAGACAACGGCGTAGGCCCCGGGGTCGATCCGCAGCGTGAGATCGCCCAGGAGCTGCTCCCCGGAAGCGTCGCGGTAGGAGATACCTCGAGCCTCTACTCCGGCCGCCACAGCCCGGCCTTTCGCAGGATCGGAAGCAGCAGGAGCGCGATCAGGGCACCGGCAAGCGCGCTCAGGCTGAAAGCGACAACCAGCGTGCCTGTGGCGACAGCCTTCTGCAAAAGAAGGGGAGCCACGATCCAGGCCGAGGCCAGCGCCCCGAGAAGTCCAGTTCCGATCACCTCCCCCAGGGCCGCGGCCCAGCTCCGGCGAAAGAGGCGGAAGGCGAGCCCCGCGAGCAGCGCGCCGATCATGCCGCCCGGAAAGGCCAGAAGCGTTCCCAGACCGAACAGGTTGCGCAGCAGGGCCGCGCAGAAGGCGATCCAGACGGCGTAGCCGGGACCCAGAAGCACCGCGGCGAGCACGTTCACCATGTGCTGAGCGGGATAGCACTTGGCGATCCCGACGGGGATGAACAGCGGCGAGAGGGCGACTGCGAGGGCCACCAGGACCGCCGCCCGAGCGATGTCGCGCGTCTTCATTCCGGATTCTTTCCTGAAGTTTCTCCATAACGGTGCGGCAGGGAGACGGCCTTCGTCTCCGCCCCGCCTCGTCGGAGGACCGGATTCCGGGAACTGACCCGTCCGCACCGGCTGCGGCACGCTACCGGAGAGGACGCGTGGGTGTCAAGCTGGCCGTAGGCCTCCCCGGACGACGGGTTCACGCGGGAGGGACGGCGGCGGGATGGAGTTCAGTCCGGCAGGATCAAAAGGTACATCTCCCGGGGTCCGTGCGCGCCGTGGACCATGGTGGCCTCGATATCGGCGGTCTTGCTCGGGCCCGAGATGAAGGAGAGGTAGTTCGAAAGCCCCGCCCCGCGATACCGCTCATCCCAGCGCAGCAGCGCAAAGAGCTCTTTCAGGTCGGCGAGGATCTGCCCGCGGCGAACGAGGGCAATGTGGATCCAAGGGAGCAGGGCGACCGATCGCGGCTCACCCGGCCGGCACCGCAAGACTACGGTCGCCGTCTCGGCGAGGCAGAAATCGGCGGCGGTGATGCCGATGAAGGAGGCGGCGATCCGGGCACGCTGACGGCCGCGCTCTTCGGCCGCGGCCTCCGGGGCCAGCCCCGCATCGATCGGCGGGGTCCTCCACAGGGGGATCTCCTGCCGGGCGAGCGGCTCCGCCAGGCCCAGGCTTTCGATGAGCGCGTGACTCCAGGCGACAAGCTGTTTTTCTCCGCCCCGCTCCGGGGTCTTCTCCGCGACGAGACGCAGGACGGTCTCGCGGGCGGCGGCGATGTCTGCGACCGCCTCCACCTGGAGTTGAAGCGGTCCGGCGGCGGCGCGAAGACGTCGGAGGAGCTCTTCCCGCTCCCGCTCCGACCGGCCGGAGACGGCGCTCAGGAGCCGCAGATCCTCCGCCGAAGGCTCCTGCGGGAAAAGATTCTCCATCGGGCGGGAGGCTGACGGCGGATGGCCGAGCGCCCGGCGCAGGGAATCAAAAAACAGCCTCTCCTGGCGCTCGTCAGCCAAGGCCCGTCTCCCGTCGTCGCCTCGCCCAGCGCAACCGGAAGGGCTCTTTCGCCAGGGGGGGGAAATCGCGGCTTTGCGTCCAGCCGGAAAAAGGCGGAGGAAGTCTGCGGATCCACCCCGCGGCCTCCCGCGGCAGGAGTCGCTGGAGGACGGCCGCTCCCCGCAGGAGCCGCTCGTAGAGGCCGGGGTGCGAAACGAGGCCCGCCCAGAGTTTCCAGACGCTTCGCTCGAGCCCGGCTTCCGGTTCGACTCCCCAGGTGGAGTCGCCCGCGGCCAGGATGGCGCGCAGCTCGAGCAGCATGCGCGGCAGATCGATGTCCATTGAGCAGGCGTCCTTGCAGGCTCCGCAGAGCGTCTCCCCCCGGCAGAGGTCGCGGCCGCGCTGCACTCCCGTCAGCAGCGGGGTAACCACCGCCCCCACCGGCCCCGAGTAGGCGAACCCGTAAGCATGACCGCCGATTCGACCGTAGACCGGGCAAACATTCAGGCACGCGGCGCAGCGGATGCAGCAGAGCATCTCGCGAAAGCGGGGATCGGCGAGGATGCGGCTTCGGCCGTTGTCCACGACGACGAGGTGGAATTCCTCGGGGCCGTCGGACTCTCCCGGCCGCCGGGGGCCGCCGATGAAGCTCACATAAGTCCCGATGTCCTGGACCGAGGCGCCGCGACAGAGAAGGCGAAGGATGATCTCATACTCGTCCAGCCGGGCGACGATCCGCTCCATACCCATGAAGGCGACATGCACCCGCGGCAGCGTCGTGGCCATGCGGATGTTGCCTTCGTTGGAGACGGTCGAGATGTGGCCGGTCTCCGCGCAAGCGAGGTTCACCCCGGAGATCCCCATGTCGGCGGTGAGAAACTTCTCCCGCAGCGCGCGGCGGGCGGCGTGTGTGAGTCGCGGCGGGTCGGTCGTGTAGGGGATGCCGAGTTTCCGCACGAAAAGATCGGCGACCTCGTTTCTCGTCTTGTGGATCGCCGGAGCGATGATGTGCGAGGGACTCTCCCCGGCGAGCTGGATGATGTATTCGCCGAGGTCGGTTTCGACCACCTCGACCCCCTGCGCCGCAAGCACCGAGTTAAGGCCGATCTCCTCGGTCACCATGGATTTGCCCTTGACCGCGAGCTTCACCCCTCGGCGACGGGCGATGCCGGCGCAGTAAGAAACGGCCTGCTCCGCGGTCGCCGCGAAAAAGACCTCTCCGCCGTTGGCACGGATGCGTGCGGCCAGGCGCTCGAGCAAAAGGTCGAGATTGGCGATCGCTTTCTCGCGGATCGCGTGCGCGGTCTGCCGCAGGCCGGGACCCTCGGGCAGGCGGCGGTAGGCCTCGGCCGTCCCCCGGCCGAAGCGCTCCTGGAGCCCGGAGAGCGCCCGGCGCAGCACCGGGTCAGCGATCCCGCGGCGGGATTCTTCGACGTAACGCTCGGTCCGGACGGGGCTCATGGCCCAGGGCCTCCCGCCGGGGGGCAGCCCCCGGCCAGCACCTGGGCGATGTGCAGAACACGGATGGAGAGCTCTTTCCGCCGCAAGGCGCCCTCGATGTTGAGCAGACAGCCCAGATCGCCGCCGACCACCGCCTCGGCGCCGGACTGCTGAATCCAGGCGACCTTGTCGGCGACCAGCGCGGAGGAAATGTCGGGGTATTTCACGGAAAACGCCCCCCCGAAGCCGCAGCAGCAATCGGCGTTCTTCATCTCCACGAATTCGAGTCCCTTGACGCGGCGAAGCAGCCGCCGCGGCTGCTCTTGGACCCGAAGGCCGCGAAGCAGGTGGCAGGAATCGTGGTAGGTGACCCGGGCCGCAAACGAGGCCCCCAAATCTTCCGCCCCGAGGACATCGACGAGGTACTCGGTGAACTCGAAGGTCCGGGCGGCCGTTCGCCGGGCGAGCTCCCGCCAGCGCGGTTCGTGCTCGAAAAGGGTCGGAACATGATGGCGCACCATGGCCACACAGGACCCCGACGGGGCGACGATCGCCTCGCAGTCTGCAAACAGTCGCAGGAAGTGTCGCGCGGCGCGGCGGGCCTCCTCGCGGTAGCCGGCGTTGAACGCCGGCTGGCCGCAACAGGTCTGCCCCGGCGGGTACTCCACGGCGATCCCGAGCCGCTCGAACACCGTGACCACCGCCTCAGCGGCTTCGGGCCGAAACGCATCCACCAGGCAGGGCACAAAAAGCGTGACGCTCTTTTTCACGGTCATCGTTTTTGCACTTGCCCCGCTTTCGCGCCGGGCTTCAAATCCTCATCTGCCCCGGCAGAAAGGTGATGATAGCGGGGAAGAGGATGCAGAGCAACAGCCCCAGCGCCTGCAGCCCCACGAAAGGAACCACGCCGCGATAAATATCGGCCGTTCTCACGCTCGGCGGGGCGATGCCTCGCAGATAAAAGATGGAATAGGCGAACGGCGGCGTCAAAAAAGAAATCTGCAAGTTCACCATCACGAGCGTTGCGAACCACACCGAATCAAGGCCGAAAGAAGCCGCGACCGGGGTCAGCAGGGGCACCATGATGAAGACGATCCCGATCCAGTCGAGGACCATGCCGAGAAGAATCAACAGCAGATTGGCCCCGATCAGAAATCCCCATTTCCCAAAGGGCAGGGCGGCGAAGAGTTTCTGAATCAGGTCATCTCCTCCGAGGGCGACGAAGACCGTGGAAAAGAAGGCCGCACAGACGGCGATCAGAAGGATCATGCTCGTGATCTGGAGAGTCTGCCGGCAGGCGTCACGTACAAGCCGCAGGGTAATCCGGCCATAACAGGCTGCAAGCAACATGCCTGCCAATGCCCCCACCGCAGCCGCCTCGGTGACCGCAGCAATGCCGAAAAAAATGCTTCCTAAAACCGCCATGATTAAAATCGCAGGCGGCAAGATGGAAGTCGCCAGAAGAGCGAGTTTCCGAGACTCGGAGACCTTCCGGTCTTCCGCCGCGAGTGGTGGGCCGTCCTCGGAACGCAGATAGCAACGGAGAGCGATATAAAGGATGTAAAGACCGGCCAAGAGCAATCCGGGGAAGATTGCTGCCAGAAAGAGTTTTCCGACCGAGATTCCGGCAAGCGGCCCGTAGATGACGATCATCACGCTGGGAGGGATCAGGATGCCGAGCGTTCCGCCCGCGCAGATCGCCCCACAGGCAAGGCCTTTGTCGTACTGGCGCGAGAGCATTGCCGGCAGAGCGATCAGGCCGACGGTGATCTCGGAGGCCCCGACCACTCCAGTGGCGGCGGCAAACACCGCGCAGATGATGATGGTGCTGATGCCCAGCCCGCCGCGCAGCCCTCCCAGAAGCATGTGCAGAGCGCTGTAAAGCCGCTCGGCGATCCCCGCCTTTTCCATGAACACGCCCATGTAGAGAAAGAGGGGGACGGCGAGCAGGTCGTAGTTCTTCATTACGCCTTCGAGGCGCACGATGAAGTGTCCGAAGACCGTAGGGCCGATGCAGGCCCAGCCGAAGACCATCGAAATTCCCCCCAGCACGAAGGCGGTGGGATATCCCAGAAAAATCCCGGCAAAGAGCCCGACGAACATCAGGGGGACGATGAACTCCGTACTCATATTCCCTGCTCCTCCCGACCGGCCAAAACGAGAAGCGAGCGGAAGAAATCGGAGATCCCTTGCAAGAGAAGCAAGGCCGTACCGACCGGCATCACGGTCTTGAAGGGATAGAGCACGGGCATCCAGTATCCCTGCATGGAGCGCTCTTCGGTAATCCAGGAAAGGTACACGTAAGGGATGAGCCGGTAAAGAAGCATGGCCCAGAGGGGAAAGAAAAAGATCAGCGACAGGCTGACATCGACGAGTGCCTGCGTCCGGCGGGAAAACTTGCGGTAGAAGAGATCAATACGCACATGTCCCTTTTTTAAAGAAGTGTAAGCGGCGCCCAGCCAAAAATAGGTCCCCCCCAGCATGTAGCTCATGTCAAAAGCCCACTTCGTCGGGGCGTTGAACACATACCGCATGACGATCTCCCAGCCGAGCGTTAGGGTGAAGATAAGGACCAACCAGCAGACTATGCTGCCGCTCCACTCGCTGATGGAGTCGAGGATTCGGACAAAGCGCTTCATCGCATCGCCTGGGGCATGAATCTGGGGTCAGGGCAATCGGCCTCTGCCGGGCGAGAGCACATACGCCCGGCGGCCGCGAGGGTTCGGAATCGCTATTCGTACTGCGGGGTCATAAGATCCCGGTAGCCGTTGTATTCTTTGCGGAATTTTTTCTGAGACTCCCAGACCTTGGCAAAGAAGGGGTCTTTCGCCGCCTTCTGGTCCAGCAGGGCGACCGCCTTGGCGTAGAGCTCCTTCTGAATCTTGGGATCGAGGTAGTGGATGATGACTCCTTTTTCCTTGAAGAAGTTGAGTGCCTCGATGTCTTTGGAAATGCTGTTGGTCAGCATGCGCATCGTGGTCATCTGGGCCGCGCCTTTGACGATCTCCTGCAGATCAGCCGGAAGCTTCTCCCATGAGGATTTGTTCACCAGGATGTCGAGAATGGTGCTCGGCTGGTGAATACCAGGCACCAGCAAGTACTTGGCGATCTCGTGAAAAGCGAGCGTGCGGTCCATACTGGGGATGCTGAATTCGCCGGCATCGATCACGTTGCGTTGCAGGGATTCGTAAATCTGCCCGGCCGGAAGCATGACCACGGAGGCGCCGGCTGCGGCGAGGATCTCACCCCAGTAGCCCGAAGTGCGAAATTTGAGTCCTTTGAAGTCTTCGAGGCTTTTGATGGGCTTGTTGGACCAGGCCAAGTTTTCCGGCGGGATGATGCCGCAGGGGGCGACGAAGCCGAAGCCATAGGGAGCATACAGTTCCTGATAGAGGGCATAGCCTTCGCCGTCATACATCCAGGCGAGGTAGGGGACGGCCTCCATGCCGAAAGGGAGGTAGCCAAAAAGGGCGCCGGCGGGCATTTTGCCGATCCAGTACGCCGGCGAAGCATGAGCGACGTCGATATTGCCCATTCGCGCGGAATCGAAGACTTCCAGCGCGCCGACGAGCTTGCCCGCAGGATAGCTCTTGACCTCAAGCCTTCCCCCGCTCATGCGGTTGACCGACTCAGCAAAGAAGTCCGCGGCCCATTGGATCTGGGTTCCGCCGGGCCAAGCCGAGGCCATCTTCCAGGTAATTTTCTGTGCCTGCGCCGGCTGAGCCGTCGCCGAAAACAGGCATGCGCAGAGCAGGAGAAAAATCCATTTCTTCGCTTGCATGGTAGCCTCCTGAACGCAAAGGTTGAATGACGGCTTGATGACTAGCACAGGGAGAAGGCCCCGTCAACCGGAGGCCTCGCCTCGTCGGCTCGGCCCCGCGGGGCTTCTGCGCGGCGAGGTCCATGGAAAAGCCCCTGGAATTCTGGTAGAGGAAGCATCCCATGGACGCCACGCGAAGCTCGCTGATCGAGCTGTGTGAAAAGATCGAGCGGCTGGCGCAGTTTCAGGACCGGATCGAGCCGCCCGCTGATCCGGCACGCATCTGGGGAGGTTTTCTCGAGGATGCGCGCGCCTTGGTGGCGATCGAGGGCAGCGCGCTGTTTCTCGTCGAGGAGACGAGCCAAGATTTCATCCTCGACCGCGCGGAGCCGAATGCGCTGCGCGAAGCCTTCCAGCGCGAGATCGATCTCCAGATCGAGGTCGGGGTCTTTCCGGTCGTCCTGCGGCGGCGGCAGCCCTCGATCACCCCTTCGCTCGGCTTCGGCCCCGCCTGGTCCATCGTCCTGCTGCCGCTCGCCACGGGACGGCGGACCCTCGGGATGGCCGCGCTCCTGACCCCCCTCCAGGAAAGCGCCCTGACACTCGAAAACATGCGGCTTCTCGGCGTGCTCGCCCGCCAGTGCTCGCTGGTCATGGAAAACTCCGTTCTCTACGAGCGGCTGCGACAGGAGAAGGAATCCCTCGAGGAGGCCAACCGCCGCATCCTCTACCTCTCCCAGCGTGACCCCCTGACGGGCTGCTTCAACCGCGGCTACATGAACGAGCAGCTCCCGCGCGAAATCCGCCGCGCCGCACGCTACCGGCGGGCGCTTTCGCTCGCGCTCTGCGACCTCGACCACTTCAAGGGCATCAACGACGCCCGCGGCCACCTTTGCGGAGACCGCGTGCTCAAGGAATTCGTCGCCGCCACCCTCGAGCTGATCCGCAGCGACTCGGACTGGATGGCCCGTTACGGGGGGGAGGAGTTCCTACTGGTTCTGCCGGAGACCTCGCTCGAGAACGCGATCCGTCTCGCCGAGCGCCTGCGGACCCAAATCGCCGGCAAGGCCTTTTTCTGCGAGGAGGAAAGCTTCGGGGTGACGGCAAGCTTCGGAGTGGTCGGCCTCGATGCCGGAGCCGTGCCCAAAGGGCTCTCTGCCGAGGCGTTGCTGCACCAGGCCGACGACTACCTCTACCGCGCGAAGAAAAAAGGTCGCAACCGCGTGGTCGGAGGCCCCCCCGCGTTTTGAACGCCTCTTTCCGGCGCGCTCGGAATCACTCCAGCAGATCCTGCCGCAGGCGGGCGATCGTCTCCCCGGGGATCCCCGCCCGTCCGGTGAGATAGCCGGAGGCAGAGCCGTATTTCTGAGCGATATAGGCCAGAAGCGAGCGGATGCGGCTTTCGGGCGCGGTGAAGTAGGGGGCGACGCGCTTGAGATCGATGCCGAGTCGCGTAAGCTGCGCGTACATCGCCTGCCGAACTTCGGCGTTGAAACCGTCAGAGAGTCCGTAATCGGCGATCACCGTCTCCTCAGGCACCCCGAGGGCGAGAAGCAGAAGAGCCGCCGCCGCCCCCGTACGGTCTTTGCCGCCGGTGCAGTGAAAGAGGAGTGGCCGGTTTTCGGGCGCGGCGGCGAGCGCGAAAAAGCGGCGCCAGAGGCCGGAGTCCTGCTCCAGGCTTTCGATGTAGCCCTCGACCATGAACTCCTCGGAAATCCAGTCGACATCCCCCTTCAGAATGCGTTCGTAAGCCGCGGTCGGCTCGAAGTCCCCGTGCTGGATGGGAAGGTGTACGAGCCGCGCCTCGCCGGGTTGCGGAAAGCGGGCGGGCATCCTCTCCGCCTCGGCCGCCGTGCGGAAGTCGCAGACCGTGCGGATGCCGAGCCGGAGAAGCTGCTCGCAGCCGCGCTCGGTCAGACGCCCCAGATGGCTCGAACGGAAGAGCAGCCCCCAGCGAACCCGGCCTCCGGCCTCGGTTTCGTAGCCCCCGAGATCGCGGAAATTGGGTGCCCCCTCGATGAAGGGGCGCCGCTCGCCCACGAGGGCCGTGGCCCCGGCTGCGGCCACCAGCTGGAAAAAATGCGGACTTTCCCGCTGGGGGGCGTATACGAGGACGGCGTTTCCGTTTTCCACGAGTGCAATCGGCTGATCCAGCCGAATCGATCCGGGAGCGCTTCCCCGGAAAATCTGCAGCGAGGAGCCGGCGAACTCTCCCCGCCAGCGGATCTCGACCTCGTCGTCCGAAGCACGGACCACGCAAGCGGTCATTCGGCCGGTGCCGCTGATGGGGAGATCCACGGGGGATCGATATTCCTTTCCTTTCGCATCGCAGCTGAAACCCCCATAACCCTTTCAAGACTGCGAAGCAAGGGATGAGGTCCCCGCGAGCAGAGATTCGAGGAGCTTTTCTCCGTCCTCATGCTGCCTCGACGCTGGTTTCACGGGCCGCCTTGAATGGCTTCGATTTTTTCAGGAGCGTCGGTAAGAGCAGGAACAGCAGGCCGGCGGTCAGCAGAGCCAACGAAATCGGGTGCTCCAGGAATATCCAGTTGCTCCCCTGGGAAATAATAAGCGCTTGGCGGTAAGCTTGTTCCATCCGGCCGCCCAGGATCAGGCCGAGAATCAGCGGCTCGACCGGGTACTGATGCTTGCGCAGGTAATAGCCCAGGAGCCCGGCCGCCCCGGTCAGGATTAAATCCACCTCGCTGTAACTGAGGGACCACACGCCGATCGTCGAGATCACCAGCACGATCGGCATGAGGAACTTGGCCGGAACCGACATGACCCGAGCGAAAACATTGACCAGCGGCCAGTTCAGAACGAGCAAGAGTGCGTTTCCGACGTACATGCTGGCGATGAGAGCCCAGATCATGGCCCCATGTTTTTGAAACATCAGGGGCCCCGGGGTGATGTCGAGCATCATGAGCGCGCCCAGCATGACCGCCGTCGCTCCGCCTCCCGGCAGCCCCAGCGTGAGCAGCGGTACGAGTGAAGCCCCGCTTGCGGCGTTGTTTGCCGATTCTGGATTGGCAACCCCGCGGATGTCGCCGGTTCCCAAGCGCTCCGGATGCCTGCAGACACGCTTTTCCAGGTTATAGGCGATGAACGTGGACAGCGTTGCCCCGGCCCCCGGAAGCATGCCGATGAGGAAACCGAAAACCGTGCCGCGAAGGATGGAGGGCAGACTGTAGAGAAACTCCTGCCATTGTACCCAGATCTTGTCTGCTTTCACGATCTGGGGTCGGACTCCCGCCCGGACGTCTCGTGCGGTCCCAACCACTTCGGTTAGGGCGAACATACCGATCGTGACCACCACGAAATCGATGCCATCCTGCAGGAAGGGGTTCCCGAATGTAAAGCGTGTAGCCCCGGAAACCAGATCGATGCCGACGGTCGCGATCATGAGCCCGAAGCAGGTGGTGACGATGGATTTGGCCACTTGGCTGCCGGTGAGGCTTGCCACAGTGCAGAGCCCGAAAACCATCAGGGAGAAAAACTCCGCCGGGCCGAAATGGAGGGAATACTCGGCGATCGGAGCCCCGACGAAGGTCAGCATGATGACGGCGAAGGTCCCGGCGATGAAGGAGCCGATGGCCGCGATCGCCAAGGCCGGCCCGGCGCGCCCCTTCATCGCCATTTTGTACCCGTCGAGGGTCGTGATCACGGAGGCCGACTCGCCGGGGATGTTGACCAGGATGGACGTGGTCGATCCCCCATACATCGAACCGTAATATACCGAAGTGAGAAGAATCATGGCGGTGGCCGGGGGCATGCTGAAGACAAGGGGAATCAGCATGGCGAGGGTCGCCGTCGGGCCTAGGCCTGGGAGCACCCCGATCAGGGTCCCCACCAGGCAGCCCACCAGAGCGATCAGCAGGTTGAGCGGCATCAGCGCCACGGCAAAGCCGTTGAGGAGGTGTTCGAGCATGCCTACTCCGATGCGCAGGGCGGCACGGCGGAGGAGCGCTCGCCCCTTCGCGTCGCCCCCGTTCTATTTGAAGCAGGGTTCCAGAACGCCGAGCGGCAGGCGGACGTTGAGCCCTATCTTGAAACTCACAAAAATGAGGACTGTCGCCGCCAGCGCCAGTCCGATCACCACATGCCAGCGGGTTTCCCCCAGAAGCCGGAAGAAGAGCCCCAAGAGAAGAAAAGTGGTTGGAGGGAATCCCAAGTCCGGCATCGCCCATAGATAGCCGAGAATGAGGACCCACATCGCCAGAAAATGCCAGCTCGCCTTCATGAGATGTGAAATCGGCAACCGCTCATCCGGAGCGCATAAATTCTCTTTGCGTTCCGTGGGGAGCTGCCGCCGGGAGGCCAGGATCTCCTTGGGCGAGATCAGCAGCCAGAGTCCCGTGAGTCCGAAGACGACCCCGAGAAGCCGCGGGAAGGTGGTGGGGCCGGGCACGCCCGGCATCTGAAGGAAATCGGGAACCTGATTCGCCTGCCAAAGGTAGCCGGCGGCGACCATGAAGATGACCAGCCCCTCAAGCCGAGTCCTCGTCGCCAGGGGTTTCCATCGGATCATGAGCTGGGCTCCTCTTGCGCGTCGCCCTCGGTTAAGAGCATGGTTTCAGACCGGCCGCTGGCGGCGGCGCAGGCGGCAGCCGGTCTGGCAGCTGCCTGGAAGCCTTATTTCTGGAAACCGAGTTCCTTGAGCAGGACCTGGAACTGGGCGGCTTCGCTGTTGACGTAATGGGTGAATTCCTCCCCGAATCGGTAGATCGGCTCCCAGCCGAGCTTTTCCCGCTCGGCATTCCACTCGGGGGTGGTCACCATCTTCTTCAGCGTGTCGCTCCACCATTGCACGGCCTCCGTCGGCGTACCCGGTGCCATGTAGAAGCCGCGCCAGATGATATAAGTCACCTTCGCACCCTGCTCGTGGGTCGTGGGGATCGCCTTGAACTTGTTCGACCGCGTCTCGGACAGGATGCCGAGGCAGCGGATTTTTCCCGCCTCGAGCTGGCCGCTCGCTTCCGAGAGGTCGAGCGCCCCCACCTCGGTATGCCCCCCCAAAATGGAGGTCAGAGCCTCTCCGCCGCCCTGGAAGGGCACATACATTACCTGGGTGGGCTCGATGCCGATCGCTTTCGCAAATAGGGCGACCTTCATGTGATCCTGCCCACCCGGCGCCGACCCCCCGGCAAAGGTGACGGATTTGGGGTTGATTTTCAAAGCGGCAATCAGTTCGGACAAGGTTTTGTATTTGGATTCGGCCCGAACGAAGAATCCACCGATCTCGGCTCCTATCTGAGCTAGAGGAATGATGTCTTTGTAGGTGTGAGGCGTCCGACCCAAGGCGATTGTGAAAGTCAAGGCGTTCGAGGCCGCGACGATCAGATTGGGGTCGCCTTTGCGCTTGGTGATCACATTGGCGATGGCGACTGCGCCGCTTCCGCCCGGCATGTTGGTCACATAGATGTTCTCCTTGAAAAGACCCGTTTTCTGCAGAACAGAGGAGGTCGTCCGGCAGGTGATGTCCCAGCCCCCACCGGGGTTCGCCGGAGCGATGCATTCGCCTTGTCCCTTGGGCTCCCAGGCGGCGGCCGGCATCCACGGCGTCGCCAGGAGGGCAGAAACCGCAAACAGGATCGCCCTCATCCCGAACCCGCAGCTCATGTGCATGTTCTCTCTCCTTTTCATCAGCCGAATTTTGGGATCCAAGGCCTGCGAAAATCTCGCACCTTCGCAGGCAAACGCCTTCTCGGCGAAAGGCCCCGTGGTTCATAACAGGGCACTCCGCTCGTCCTCCGCAGGTCCGCTGGGTGGAGAGCCTCACCTCGCACGGGGGGTCTTCCAGTTCCGCCAATGCCTGAGGGAGGTCCCCCTAGCCCCATCAGGCCGATCCCGCCGCCAGACGTGAAACCCGCGACCGGACCGCTCTCCAGCCGAAAATGGCCGCCGTCACGATGCAGCCGGCGGCGGTGGTTGCGAACCCCGGCCAGAAGATGGTCGCCGCAGCACCTCCCAGAAGCCCTCTCTCAAGGAAGGACATCTGGCCTTTGAAATGACCGACCTGCATTCCCGCCAGAGCCGCCGCCCCGGCCAGCAGGGCTGCAAAGCCGCCGAGCGTGGAGGCCCACATCGCCGGGCTCAAGTCCTGGAGCATGAGCTCGGGGTGATAGATCCACATAAAGGGAAGGATAAAAGCCACGAGGCAGAGGCGAAGCGAGATCCACGCGATGGATAACACCGAAACCTGGGCGATCGCCGCGGCGGCAAACACCGCAAGCGCCACCGGCGGCGTGATGGCGGACATGACAGCGAAATAAAACACGAAAAGATGGGTCGCCAGCACCGACACGTTCAACTTGATCAGGGCCGGGCCCGCAATCGAGACAACCATCAAGTAGGAGGCCGCGGTCGGCAGACCCATGCCGAGAAGAATAGAGCACAAGGCGGCCATGGCGAGCGCCAAGAACAACTGCTCGCTGCCGAGGGCCACGATGCCCTGGCTGATCTTGACCCCCAGCCCCGTACCCGCCACCGCCCCAATGATGATGCCGATCGCGGCGCAGGATACCGTGACCGAAAGCCCCTCTCGGCCCCCGTCCACGACGATCCGCTTGAGCCGGACCGCATCGGGCCGGGTCCACGGGAGAACCACAGAAAGGCCCACTACCGTGGCCGTGGCGGCCAAGCCGCAAAGATCCACGGAATAGCCGTTGAATAGCATGAACAGCAACACGCCGAATCCGGCCGTCATAACCGCGAACTGAGCAATCCGCAATGCCGTCCAGGGCTCGCGCGTTTTCCGGATTTCCCCCCGGATGCCCAGCTTCTCCGCTTCCAAGGCCGTGACCACGCTCAGGGAGAAAATGAATACGAGGGAAGACACGACGGCCGCCAGCATGATGCGCACGTAAGGGATGCCGGTGATCTCCGACATGATGAAAGCGCCCACGCCCATGACCGGCGGCATGATCTGGCCGACCACGGACGAAGAGGCCTCGACTGCGCCAGCATATGCGCGGCTGAAACCGGACCGAGACATCATGTTGATGGTAATGGCGCCGTTGGCGACCACGTTGGCCGGCGCCGAACCGTTGATGGAACCGAAGAGCGCCGAGGCGATGATGGCGCACTGGGCGGAACCGGATCGATATTTCCGGGTCAGCGCCTCGGAAATCCAGTCGAAGAAATCGCCCACGCCGGTCAGGCGCAACGACGCGCCGAAGACGACATAGATGTAGACGATGTTGACCACCGCATCGAGAGCTACCCCGAAAATTCCCTGCTGGCTGAAGGAGAGCTCGAAGGCCTGTCTCATGCCCATCCCACGGTGGTGGAAGAGGCCGGGGATAAATGGGCCAGCGAAAAGGTAGCCCACGGCCGCCAAGACGACGGCCAAAAGAATCCATCCCTCGGCACGGCGAGCGGCTTCGAGTACGACCAGGGTGCCGCTGATGTAAACAGCCATGTCCCAGTGGTTCGGCACTCCTTCGCGGAAAGCGGCGATGGTCTGATGGTTCAGAATCATGTAGAAGCCGGTCAGAATGGCCACCCCCATGAGTCCGATCGCAAGAAGCGCTTCTGTCGCCGACGGCAGGCCTCCCCCCTTCCTCAGGGAAGGATTGAATCCGAACACGGCGACCAAGGCCAGCGTCAGGACGACTTCGAGCTGGACCCAGGCCGGCTGCTTTCCGACGAGCGTCGTATAGACGATGAAACTGACGATCCCGGCACAGGCCACACTGCCGATCCCGGCGAGCACCCGTGCAGTCCGAATGCGGGGCACCGCCTGTGCGGGACTGCTCTTCTCAACGGCTTTACCCGGGACGGATTGATCGACCACCGTCATTCTCGGCCTGAAATGAGCTTAAGCCTCATTTCGCTTTCAGAAGGCCCTTTTCCCGAAAATACCGAGCTGCTCCCGGATGAACCTCGGCAGAAATGTTGTCCAGGGCAACCTTCGGATCGAGAAGACTCAGCGTATTGCTGCTCGCCCTGACCTCGGCGATCGCTTCCCAGAATTCACGGACGAGGGTATAGGCGGTCTCATCCGGCATACCGCCGTCCACGATGACCATCATCGGAAAGGTCCACATCCGTATCGGCGCTTCCGCCACGACGGCATCCCCGTAGGCAGCCCGGATCTCTTCTGGGGAAACTTCGCGGAAAACATAATATTCGCCATTGGTGAGCGCCTTCTGAAATTCGGGCAATTTTTCCGCCTCGGGGGAGATGAATCGCAATTTGTTGGCGCGCGATGCATTGAAGACGCCAGCCTGCGGAACGCCGCCCCAAACCGCAACGGCGTCAAGCTGGTTATTGCCCATCGCCTCCAATGCCGTGCCGTATTCGAGGTACTGGGCCTTGATGTCGCCCTTTTCAGCGTCAAGCCCGTAGAGCTTGAAGAGGATCGTCGAAACGCGTCCCATGTTGCCGCCGGGCGCACCGATAGCAACTTTTTTTCCTTTAAGATCAACGATTGACTTAATACCGGAATCGAGGCGCGTCACATACTGGGCCCCTCCGGTCTGGACGGCGAAGAGGGTCTTCATGGTCTTGTAGCGGGCCACCAACTCCTCCGGCTCTTCCTTGAACCCCCCCGTTTTGAGGACGGCATCGCGATAGTGGGGAGCACCGATGAAGCCGACGTCCATGCGGCCGGAGGCGACGCTGCGCATCATCTTGTTGGTTCCTCCGCCGTCCACGGGGGTCAACTTCAGGTCCCCGGCCTTTTTCAGAAGAAGGTTCGACCAAGCAATTGCCAGCTGGTAGGTGTCGCCGGTGAGCCCTATCGTGCCAATCACCAGTTCTTTCGCGGCCGCCGGGACGACCGAAATGGAGAGAGAAAAAAAGGCGCACGCGGTGATGAAGGAAACTCGTTTCATGTGGCCTCCTCGGGTGGATGGGAACGGTTTTCGGGGAGCGAAAACAACGGGCGCCCGGCAACGGGCATGCGCGCACGAAGGATCGACCCGGTTTCCGACTCCGTCAGGTAGAGATCCCGGCCGTCGGGCCCGCCGTAGGCAGCGTTGGTGACGGTCAAGCCACGGCAGGACCGGATGCGGTAGAGGGGCTCTCCGCGGCCGCTGAGCAGAAAGCCCGAGCCCAAACCCGCATGTGCGACCAGCAGGTTATCGGCCTGATCGAGGGCCAGGCCGTCGGGACCGCTGGTACCGAAAAGGAATTGATGGAAAAGGCCCACCTTGGCTACGCTGCCATCGCGCATCAGCGGCAGGCGCCAGACGCTGTTGCCCCGTGTCGCAGCGACAAAAAGGACATCTTCGGCGAGGTTGAGCACAAGGCCGTTGGGGCTGGGCACGTTGGAAACCAGACAATCGAGGCGGCCGTCGGCACGAAGACGGAAAACACGACCGGTCGGGTCATGGAGACCAGTCTGTCCCTGGTCGGTGAAGTAAAGGTCTCCGTTGGAAGCGAAGGTGAGATCATTCAGGCCTTTGAAACTCTCCGAGTTGCGGCGCGCCAGCAGGGGCTCCGGCCGGGCGCGTCCGGGATCCAAGACCAGCAGGCCGTTGCGATAGTCGGCAATGAAGATTCGTCCGTCCCGGTGGATCGCCAGACCGTTCGGCTCCCCTTCGTACTCTGCCCGCAAGGCCCAAACCCCGGTCGGCGAGATCCGGAAGATGCGGCCGAAGGGGATGTCGGTGACATAGAGGCTGCCGTCCCGGTCGAAGCAAGGGCCCTCGAGGAAACAATCGATCGCCCTGCCGCCCTTGTTTGCCTCGGCCCACGGCGTAAGGATCCCCGTTCGTCGGAATTCGGCCGGCATCGAGGAGAAAAGCTCGGTTTCGATGACGGGAAAGGAATCGTAGAAAGTCGCCATGCGCCCCTTGTTCTGCAGCGGCGGACTCATCCTTCGCTCGACCACTCCTGCTCCGGGATATCGATCACGCCTTTTGCGGCAAGCCCGCGAATTTGGTCATCCGAAAAGCCCAGAGTGCGGTAAAGTGCGAGCGACCCCTCGCCCACGGCGGGGGGATGACGGCGTAGGTCGAAGGCCGTGCCGTCCATTCGCAGCGGGATCTTGGGCAACCGGGTCGCCCCACCGCCCGGAAGCCGGGTGAGCGCCAGGCCTCCCGAGGCGTTCAGGTGGGGATCCTCAAAGAGATCCTGGGGACGCGCGACGGGAGCAAAGGGAATGCCTGCTTTTTCCGCTTCCTCCAAGAGCTGGGCCTTGGTCAGTCGCCCCAGCCTCTTTTGCAGCTCGGGCAGAAACCACTCCCGCTGCTCGATACGCCCCTGGTTCGAGGCCAGCCGGGGATCGGCCGCCCAGTCCCGGAAATCAAAAACGCTGCACATCCTTTGCCAGTGGCGCTCCGAGGTCACGCCGATGAATACCATCTCCCCGTCTGCAGTCTTGAAGAGATCGTAGATCGACCAGGCCCGTCCACGGTCGGGCATGGGCGGAGGAGGCTCACCCGTGATGGCGGCGATCGTCATGTGCTGCCCGACCAAAAAGGCCACCGACTCGAAGAGCGCGGCCTGAACGAACTGACCGCGACCAATCAGCCGGCGCTGGTGCAACGCCGCCAAAATGCCGATCGCGCCGAAGCTTCCGCCCAGGATGTCGGTGATCGATGCTCCGGCGCGCAGGGGGCGGCCCTTCGGCCCCGTCATGTACGCCAGCCCCCCCATCATCTGGACCACTTCGTCCAAGGCAGGCCGCTTTTCGTAGGGGCCGGGCATGAAACCTTTGAGGGAGCAATAGATCAGCTGCGGGTTGCGCGCCTGGCAGACCGCGTATCCGATGCCGAGACGCTCGACCGTTTCGGGTCCAAAGTTCTCGATCAGAACATCCGCCCTCTCGACCAGCTTGAGCAGCAGCTCTTTTCCCTCCTCGGATTTCAGGTCGATCGACACGCTTTTCTTGTTGCGATTGAAGTATGTGAAGAAGCCAGCTCCGAATCCTTTGAGGCTGCGGGTCTCGTCCCCCACGCCGGTGCGTTCGACCTTGTAGACCTCGGCTCCCAGGTCCGCCAAAATCAGCCCTGCGGTCGGGCCCATCACGGTGTGCCCGAGTTCCAGAACGAAAATCCCCTCAAGCGGCAGTGTCATTGCCCTTTTCATCTGCAGCCGCTCCTTTCCGGCGCTTTCCGGCGATGTCGGTCTTCGAAGCCGATCGGGTCGCTCCACCCTTCCAGCCGAGCTCCTGGGAAAGATCTCCGGCCGCCGCCAGCAGCCGCCGGATATGGGCGCGGCGCGTTTCCGGGGAAAAACGGCTGACCGGCCCGGAAAGCGCGAGCACGCCGACCATCTCGTTTGTGGATTCGAAGATCGGGGCGGCTACCGAGCAGGCGTCCGCTGCCCGCTCCCCTATGCTGACGGCATATCCCCGGGCACGGACGGCGGCCAGTTCCTCAAGCAGACGGCCTTTGTCGGTGATGGTCGCCGAGGTTCGTCGCGGCAGTCCGGTCTTGGCCAAAATCGTCTCCACGAGCTCCGGAGGGGAGAAAGCTAGGATGACCTTCCCGGCGGCACCGGCATGCAGATCCATGCGCTGCCCCTCGGCAATCGAATGACGAATGGCGTGGGTGCCTTCCTCGCGCGCCAGGACGACCCGCTCGAATCCATCGCGGCCGTAGAGCGAGGCGGACTCCCCGGTTTTCAGAGCCAACTCCCGCAAGCGCGGCCGGGCCAGGGCCAGAAGAAGGCGACTGCTCTCGAAGGCTCTGCCGAGAGCAAAAACCTTCGGTCCAATCCGGAAGATCCCCGTGTCGGTCTGGGCGGTGAGGAACCCCCGGCAAGCCAGCGTCCCCGCCAGACGCGCAACCCGGTTGCGGGTCAGCCGGGTCCTCTGGATGATCTCCTTCATCGAGAGCGCCGGCCGATCCAAAAAGCACTCCAGCACGTCGAGGGCCGCGAGCACCGCCTCGACATGGCGCTCGGTTTGCCGGGTCGGGGGTTTCATCCGCAGCAGGTTCCTTGCGAACGGACCACGCGGTTCATGCGACCGGGGAGAAGACGGCCGAGGAGCGCCTCGTAGCGGTCCACCACCCGACAAAGGGCCCTGAGATCGATGCCGGTGGCAACACCGATCTGCTCGAAGAGATTGACGGCGTCCTCGGCGGCAACGTTGCCGGAGGCCCCCTTTACAAACGGGCAGCCGCCCAGTCCCCCGGCCGAGACATCGAAGAGGGTCACCCCGTATTCATAAGCGGCCAGCATGTTGGCGAGCCCGAGCCCCCGGGTGTCGTGAAGGTGAATTGACAGCGGCAACGGGCTCAACGCCGCCTGAATTTTTTGGATCACCCGCCTGACCTGAACCGGATTGGCCATTCCGGTCGTATCGGCAAGGTTGATTTCGTGGGCTCCGGTTTCGGCAAGGCGCGCGGCCATCTCGACCACCTTCTCCTCGGGGACGGCGCCCTCGTAGACGCAGCCAAAGGCGCACTGGATGCCGGCCCGCACCTGCATCCCCGAGGCGACCGCACGACGGACCATGTCGAGCAGGCCGGCGAAAGCCTCGCTCGCGGGCCGTTTCACGTTCCGCCGGCTGTGCGCGTCGGAGGCCGAGGAGGAAAGGCTTAGATGACGAAGGCCGCACCGTGCCGCCCGCTCGAGCCCCTTCTCGTTCAGGACCAGCGCGGTAACGAGGACGTCCTGCGCCTCGCCGTGAATCTTGCGGATGAGAGCGTCGGTATCTGCCATCTGTGGAACCAGCTGGGGATGAACGAAGGAGCCTACCTGGATCCGCTTCACCCCGGCCTGCACCAGCAACCGGAAGAGCGAAAGCTTCTCGTCCAAACTCAGGATCTTCGTCTCGAACTGCAGACCGTCGCGCAGGGACTCATCTTCCAGAATAACGGCGGGCATAGGATTTGCTTTGGGTAGGTGAATGGCTATCTGATAGCTATAATGACTAATTATTAGCCGAGGCTATACCACATGCCGCTCGCCGTGTGTCAAGAAAAAAGAATCGAACCTGCGGCGAATGGGTGGCACGGTCAGATTGCCGCATCAAATTGACATCCCCATCCGCCCTCCCTAAGATCGGGTGGGAAATGGGGGGCACAGCGAGGATTTGTAAAGCTTAAGGGAAAAAGGCGTGGATACCTTCTGGACCTGGTGGCAGAGCCTGCCCCAGCGGATCGACCCGGTCATCTTCGCGATCGGCTCCTTCCGGTTGCAGTACTACGGCCTGATGTATCTGGTCGCCTTCGCGATCACCTACCTCCTCGTCCTGCACCGGCTGAAGACCGAAGCGGGATTTTCCATCACCCGCACGCAGGCCACCGACCTTCTCACCTGGGTCATCATCGGGTTGATGGCGGGCGCGCGGCTGGGGTACGTCGTCTTCTACAATCTCGGCTACTACCTGGAGCGGCCGCTTGAGATCGTGCTGCCCTTCGATTTCTCCGAGGGGATCCGTTTCACGGGTTTTTCGGGGATGTCCTACCACGGCGGGCTGATCGGGGTCCTAGCCGCCGCCTGGATCTACACGCGCCGGCAGGGAATTTCGCTGCGCGAGGCCTCCGACCTCGTCGTCCCGGCCGCTCCCCTGGGCTACACCTTCGGACGGATCGGCAATTTCATCAACGGCGAGCTCTACGGCCGGGTGACCGCGGCGCCGATCGGCATGGTCTTTCCGCTCGCCCCCGACCGCGCCCTACGGCACCCCTCCCAGCTCTACGAGGCTCTGCTGGAAGGGCTCGTTCTCTTTGCGGTCCTGTGGGCCCTGCGACGCCGGAGATTTCCCCGCGGAGCGATGCTTGCCCTCTACCTCGTCGGTTACGGAACGGCCCGCTTCCTGGTCGAGTTTTTCCGCGAGCCGGATGCGCACATCGGCTACGGCTTGGGCGGCCTGACCCGGGGGCAGATGCTTTGCGCCGCAATGATCGCCGCCGGCCTCATCCTCTACCGCTTGCTCGCCCGTCCGCCGCAAGCTCCGCCCACGGTCCGGAAACCACCTTCACCACGGCGAGCGTGACGTCGTCCTCCTGGGGGGAAGCCCCGCGGAAGCGCGTGACGTCCTCCAGCACCGTCTGCAGAATCCCCTCCGCCGGCAGCGCGGCATGCCGCGCCAGCACTTCGGCCAGCCGCTTTTTCCCGTAACGCTCCCCCTCGGGATTTCGGCTTTCCCAGATCCCGTCGGTCCCGATCAGGATCACGTTCCCCGGGCGGTTGCCGAAAAGCGGGGTCATCCGGTAGACCGCCTCCTCCGCCACGCCCAAGGCGACGCCCGGAGCTCCGCTCAGGCGGCGCACACGGTCCTCGGCGACATCGTAGAAAAACGGCGAATCGTGTCCGGCGCCGATCCAGGCAAAGCCGGGCGGGGAGCTGGAAATCTCCAGCACGGCGAGGGTGACGAAGCTCCCGCTCAAGATCGTATCCCGACAAAGCAGGCGGTTCGTCTCGGCGAGCGCCTGGTCGAGATCGACCGGGCGGCGGAGTTCGGCGCGCAGGAAGGCCCGGGCGGTCGTCATCAGCAGCGCGGCGGAGACGCCGTGGCCGACGACGTCGCCCACGGCGATGCACCAAAAACGTCTGCCGCCTTCCCCGCCTCGGGCGATGAAATCGTAGTAGTCCCCCCCGGTCTCTTGGCAGTAGAGGCTGCGCGCGGCGATGTCCAGGCCGGGGATTTCGGGCGGCGCGGCGGGAAGCAGGTTGCGCTGCACCTCTTCGGCGAGCCGTAGCGCCTCCTTGAGCTGGAGACGCTCCCGGAGCTGGCGGCTCATGCGGTTGAAGCTGAGGATCATCTCGCCGAGTTCGTCGCGGCGCCGCACCGGCAGGGGATCGCCGAACTCGCCGTGCGCCAGGCGGATCGCCTCGCGGGCCACCTGCCGGATCTCTTCGGCCAAGCGGCCCATCCCCCAGGAGATCAAGCCGCCGATCATCACCACCAGGCCGATCGAGAAGAGGAGATAGACGTTACGGAAGGTCAGGATCGGGGCGAGCACTTCGCGGCCGGGAGCGATCAGCACCAGGAACCAGGGGGCTTCCCGGAGGCGGTGAAACCCGCTCACCTCCCGCGGCGGCAGCCCCTCCCCCAGCAGGGTGCCCGACGAAGCCTGTCCCATCGCCTCGAGGGTCGCCTGCTCGAGCGGATCGCCGCTTGCGCCGAAAGCATCGGCGGGGGAGGGGGTGCGGCAGATGAGGATCCTTCCCGTTTCGTCGACGAGGAAAGCCTTGTGGCTCTGCCACCAGGCGCTTTCGACCACATGCCGGAAAATGAAGTCGAAGTCGACCACCGCCGCCAGCCGCCCCAGGACCGCACCTTTTTCGTCGAAAAACTCCGCCAGTACCTCGAAGGTGCCGTGCTCGTCGCGCGGATCAAACCGCGGAGGGCTCACGCCGCGGATTCTTGCGCCCGCATAGCGCCCCATCATCCGCCCACGGCCCCCGGCGTCCGGCCTCCCGGCATGCAGGCTCCCCTCGGACGGCGTCGCTTTTTCCCACTCCACCCGCACTTCGACCACGCCCTGCTGACGCATCAGGCGCTCAAGCGCCAGGCGGCGGAAGGCCTCCTCGGGAAGCTCGACCGGAGCCTCCTCGAAGAGACGGATCGCCCCTTTGATGCCTCCCAGATGCATGTCGGCGATGTGTGCCGCGCGCTCGAGCTTGAGGATCGCCGACTCGCGCCATTGGGCGAGCAGAAGATCGCGCAGCAGCAGAAAAGCGGCGAAGCCGGCGGCAAGCAGAAGAACGGCGAGCGGCAGGATCATCACCGCGGAGAACCGCCATTGCAGGCGCGAGGAGAAAGGAGGCATGGCCCACCCTCACAGAGGAGAGGTGACCGGATATACCGCGGGGGCGGGGGACGCGGCAAGCGGCGACGGCCTCCTTGAGAAACAACAACCGGATTGGTATGGTGACTTGAACCCGGTCGTAGGCGGACATCCGGGGAAGCGGGTTTTCCTGCGCGGAGGATGCGGCGTGAAGCTCGTGGGAAAAGACATCGCCTACCGCTACCCGAACGCCGCCGCCGATCTCTTCGAGGGACTCGATTTCTGCATCCGCGGTCCGGGGTTCCATGCCCTCTTCGGCCCCTCGGGGGTCGGAAAATCAACCCTGGCACGCCTGATCAGCGGGATGCTTCCGGCCCGTCGCGGCGCGCTCGCCGCTCAGGGGATGCAGCGCGTCCTCTACACTTACAACCTCGAGCGCCTGCCGGGCTGGGTGAGCCTGCGACGGCATTTCGAAGAAACCGCCTCGGACGGCGGAAGATCTCGCCTGGAGACGCTGCTCGAAATCTTCGACATCCAGACGCTCGTCGAGGCGCGCTTTCCTCGGCTGTCGCTCGGACAACAGAACCGCGCCAATCTGGTGCGCTATCTCCTGCAGGAGTTCGACCTCTTGGTCATGGACGAAAGCCTCGCCAACGTGGACGAGGCGACCCGGGAGCGGATCATTTTGCAGATCAAAGCGTTGTTTCCCGAACGCTGTTTTCTCTACATTTCGCACAACGTCGCCGAGGTGGCCCGCTTCTGCGGCGAGGTTCTCGTCCTGCGCGGACGCTCGAAACAGCCCCAGATCGTGAGCATCCCCGGCGGGAACCAGTGCGCAGGAGCGGAACCCGATCCGGCCCGGCTGGAACGCGCCATGCTGGCGATCGTCCATGCTGCATAGACGCCTCACCCAGTTTTTCATCCTCTACCTGGCGGGGGTCGGCCTGCTGCTTTTGTTCAAGGTCGCGCTGCGGCTCTCCGATTATGTCATCCCGGGGCCGGCGGAGATCCTGCAGACCGCTCACGCCTACGGGTCGACGTACGCCGCCGCCGTTTTGAATACGCTCGGAGTCGCCGTCCTGGGTCACGTGCTCTCCATTTTCCTCGCCGCGGCCGTCGCCGTGATCGCCCGGCTCAAGGACTGGGTCGGCGGGTTCATCCGCACCGCGGCCTTCAACATCCAGTCCTACCCCATCGTCGCCGTCGCCCCGATTCTCTTCATCCTGCTGGGGGACGGGCTGGTGACGCGGCTGCTGATCGCCGCCCTCATCTGCTACTTTCCCCTGCTGCTTTCCTTTCTGGGCGTCTTCTCCGAGCCGGTGCGCGAGATCGAGCATTTCTACGAGGCGACGGGCCGCATGACCTGGCGGCTGCAGATCAAGATCCGGGCGCTCGAGAACCTGCAGAAACTCACCACCGTCGTGGTCGGAAGCGCCACCCTGGCCATGGTGGGAACGATCGTCGCCGAGTTCATCGCCGCCACCGCCGGCATCGGTTACCGCATCCGCATCGCCCTGTACCAAAGCGATCTCGCCAAGATCCTGGTTGCGCTCCTGCTGATCGGCATCGGCACCTCGCTCTGGCTCGTTCTGCTCGAGCGGCTGGGAATCGCGTTGCAAAGGAAGCTGGAGGGTCCATGAGGGAGTCGGAACGCCCCCTTTTCCGGCTGGGGCGGAGGTTCGTGCTCGTTGTGATCTTCATGCTCGCGGGTTGCGCCCCGCAAGAGGATGTCGAGGAGATCCCGTATCGCCTGAAATGGCTCTACAACGTCAGCACCGTGGGAGATCTCTATGCCGTCGCGCAGGGCCATTTCGCGCGCGCCGGGCTGCGGGTGAGCGTCAAGCCGGGGGGGCCCGAACGGGATGCCCTGAAAGAACTCGAGCTCGGCCACGCCCAGTTCGGGGTCGCCTCGGCCGACCAGGTCCTGCGGGCGGCGGCCAAGGGCGCCCCGCTTGTCGTGCTCGCCCAGCTTTTTCAGGTGAACCCCCTGCAATGGATTTACCGCCCCGACCGCAGCCCCTTCCGGGAGCCTGGCGACCTGCGCGGCAAGACGATCGGGGTCACCTTCGGCGGCAACGACGAGACGATCCTACGCGCCCTTCTGGCGCGCCATCGGATCGCCGAGGACGAGGTGCGTCTCTTCAGCGTGCGCTACGACTACACGCCGTTCTACGAGGGCCGCGTGGATTTCTGGCCGCTTTACATCAACGCGCAGGCGCCGATCATCGGGGAGCGCCTCGAAAAGGCGGGCGAGAAGATCGCCTTTCTCGACCCGCATCCCTGGGGCGTGCGTTTCGTCGCCAACTCCGTGGTCACCACCCGGCAGATGCTCGACCGCCGGCCGCGGACGGTGAGCCGCTTTCTCTCCGCCCTGCTGGAGGCCTGGCGGGAGGCGCTCGATCCCGCAAACGAGGAGGCGACGGTCCGCGTCCTGCTGAACGCCGACCGCGAAACCCCGGAGGCGATCGTCCGCCGCCAGCTTGCGGTCACCCGTCGCCTCATGGCCCCGGATCCCCCCTCGGCCTTCGGCCGGATCGACGCCGCCGCCTGGCGCGAGACCGAGGAGATCCTGCGCACCCAGGGGTTGATCGAACGGCCGGTTGCGGTGGAGGCCCTCTTCGCCGGAGCCCTTCCCTGAGCAGCCTCCCGGGGGGCCGACGGTGTAATTTCCCCGGCAAGAATCGTCGTGGTATAGTTGAACGTTGAGGTCCGCAGCCTCAAAAAACCGCCCTCGCGTCCTTGTGGGCCCGGAACCGATCTCAGGCGACGTCCATGGCTCCCTCAAAATGGCTGCAGCGGGTGATCGAGTTCATCGAAGGCCGCTTCGGCAGCCGAATCGATGCTCGCGCGGAGGAGGACGGCCTCACCCGCTGGCGGGAACGGATCCTGCTCTCCATCCTCGCCGCCAGCACGGCTCTTTGCATCCTTGCTCTCGTCCCCGCCCTTTATCTCGCCTTCCGCGAGGGGCTTTGGGTGCTTGCCGTCTTCGATGTCCTGGCGGCGACGCTGTGCGCCTCGCTTCTTTTCCTGCGGGATCTCCCTTTCCGCAGACGCGCCGGGATCACGTTGCTTTTGCCCTTTCTCGTGGGGGTCACGGTCATTTCCCAGGCGGGATTTCTGAGCGGCGGCCCCGCCTGGCTCTTCGCCTTCAGTGTGCTGGCGGGTGTCCTGTTGGGGATCGGGGCCGCACTGATCGCCATCGGCATGAACACGGCGGCCATCCTCGTCCTCGCCTGGCTCTCCCTGCGTGGACTGCTTGCCGCCCCGCCAGAGGATATCGGCGCCGTCCTCGCCTTCAGCGCCGGAGCCAATTTCATCTTTCTCAATCTCGTCGCCGCCATCTCCGTCGCCGTGCTCGTCAACGGCCTGCAGTCCATGAACCTCAAGACCCTTGCCGCAACCCAGGCCCTGAAGGACGAGCGGGCCGATCTGCTGCGCACCCGGGAAAAGCTGCGCGAGGAAATCGCCGTGCGCCGGGCCTCGGAGCAGGCCTTGCGCGAAAGCGAGCAGAAATACCG